>JABHWX010000177.1 GCA_018657585.1 Phycisphaerae bacterium | reverse complement strand
TAGATGCAGCAAAAATGGGACAGATGGAGCAGGGGAAACACTTTCTATCTCGTCACTGGTTAAGCAATACTCCAGAGCCGATAGAAGCTCTACTGCGCTTAGCGGCGATGTTGTTTGTTTTTGAATCCGATTCAGATATTAGTGTGTTGCTTGAAAATGAAATCAACTCGGTTCTCAGTGAAGCGGGGATAGCGTTATCAACTGCGCCGTCTGCTGCTTGGCTCGGAGTATTGCAACAACTCATTGACTTAGATGCTACTGAGTTGGCAATGCAACTTGCCGTAGTAAATGCACCAGATGTAAATCAAAAAGAATTAGGTGCTCTTCTTACAGTATTGCCTGTGCTTGAATCAGCGATTGATGGAAATGGGTTGACGACCCAAACTCTATACGAAGAGATGTCCCAAGTTGGCAAGTTGCAACTTTCATCACATTTGTCGGAGAGAGTGTCTTTAGCCGAAGCGCTCTCAATTGCTGCGCAATCGATGTCAATTATCGGAGGCGATATCGAGGCACCAGTACGTCTCTATGAAAAATCACTTGAGTTATCGCCAAATAATCCTCTGGCGTTAAATAATCTTGCGTGGATTACGATGGAGCAAAATGGTGTTACTCCTTATGTTCAACAACTTTGCAAAAGAGCATTAGAACTTGATTCAAAAGCGACCTATATATTGGATACAGTTGGAAGGATGTACACATTGCTTGGTGATGACTCGAATGCGTTGTTGTACTTAACAGAGGCTCTAGAGCGATCAGAACAACCAAGCCCCGAAATGTATGACCATCTTGGTGATGCGCTATGGATTGCGGGTGAACAAGAACGCGCCGAGCAGATGTGGAAAGTAGCATCAAAGATATTCCAATCGCCCGAGTACCGTCAAATAACACTTGAGGAATATGCTGCAAGGACACATTCTGTTTGGGGAATCATGGTAACAACTCCCGAAGCGTTGTATGATTTTGAAATGGGAAGTGTAATACATCGATTAGATGAAAAACTTACTGCACTCACTCAAGGCCGGGAACCCGATCTAGGATTTGTAGTACCAACGAATGGAGTGAACTGAATGGCAGGGCATAGTAAATGGGCCAACATTAAACACCGTAAGGCAAGACAAGATGCCGTCAAAGGGAAGGCTTGGTCTAAGTGCAGTCGAGCAATTATGGTCGCTGTAAAAAATGGTGGACCAGATCCAGAAACAAACTTGACACTCCGTTATGCAATTGTTGATGCAAAAGCTGTCAACATGGCAAAAGATACAATTGAAAAGGCAATAAAAAAGGCAAGCGGAGAAGGGTCTGAAGGTATTTCCTACGAGGAAGTACGTTACGAAGGGTATGGTTCAGGTGGTGTAGCTATTATTGTTGATGTCCTTACTGATAATGTAAATCGAACAGCTCCAGAAATGCGGAAGCTGTTCGAGAAAGGCAACGGCAGTTTGGCAAAACAGGGCTCAGTTGCTTTTGGTTTCTCAAGCACGGGTGTGATTCTTGTTGAAGATGGAAATACAAACGAAGAGCAACTTATGGAAACTGCTCTTGAAGCGGGTGCCAACGACGTTGTGTTGAATGATGGTCTCTGGGAAGTTACGTGCGAACCGCAAGATTATTTAGGATTACGCGAGGCTATTGAATCTGCTGAGATTCCTATGGTTTCTTCTGAGGTAACGATGGTTCCAGCCACTCAAGTTGAATGCGACGCCATATTAGGCGCTAAAATTCTTAGAATGATTGAAGCATTTGAAGATCACGATGATGTTCAGGGCGTGTATACGAACGCGAATATCCCAGAAGAAGCGATGGAAGAGTGAACAAGCTCCTTAGCATACTGTTGACGTTTCTTTTGCTGGGGTGTGCAGTTCCAACTAAACAATGGCCAAACGAAACTCGCAATCATGTTTGGACAGCAATGGTGGCAGCAGCAAAGGCGCCTGATTACTCATCAAGTGATCCAAGAAAACGATGGATTGTTATTGAAAATAATGTTGATGTAAATCCAATACTCAGTAGAATTGTGATACGGCGAACGTTATCGAGATCGTTAAAACTCCCTCGGCAGCAGGAGCAAAAAGATCATCGTGATTGGATATTTGTAATTAAATTGATGTCCGAACAAACTCCAACAGTCACGTTTGAAGTGCCCGAAACACAACTTATACCAGCTCAAACCCTTGACGAAGCAGATCGTTATTTTATACAAGTGGATGATCTACTCAATCCTAGACACTAGTTTCTGCGATACTGTTCTCCGTGCGACTTCGATCTAAAATATTACTTTTACTATTATTGGTTTCTGCAATTCCAACTATCATCGCTGGTGGTATAGGTTTTATTTCTCTGATCAGTCTTGGAGATCAGATGGCATCTGAAACAAGCCAAGCGTTGCTTAATGACGCAGAAATACGTTTACATGAGCTGGTGCATGAGAATGGAAAGCTCATCGGCTTGGCAACTAACCAACTCGATATGGCAGTTCGCGTACAGCAAGTGTCTGCACTACGAGCCATGACATCTGACGAAGTGCAACTCCAGAATGTTGTGTATGCAGAAGATTTTGATGATGAATCCACTGCGCCACCTAACCTCATCACATTACAGATGTTTGATTATGTTCGCGAAGATGGAAGTGCGGTTGCTTGCCCTGTTTCTTATGATACACAAGCGATTATTCAACCAGCCAACATTGACGCTAAGATTGCAAGTAGACAATCTCAACAATTACTTTCGATGGATAAAACGTATCTGGCCTTGTCAATGGCACCGGGTGTGCCAGCGATGCGGTATTTTACAGCAACAGTTAGTGGCATTTCCGGAACCTACCCCGGTCACGGGGGTATTCCAGAGGAGTACGATGTGCTTTCAAGAAAATGGTTCAAGTTCGGCGCACAATCGGCTGGGCATGTTTTGCACGTTCCCCCTAGCGTGGATGCAAGTACTCGAAGAATTGTCGTTGCTGCTGTTGCACCGATTATCGACGCAGATGGAAAACTTCTTGGGGTTACTGGTGCCGAGCGGTCGGTGGTTGATGTACTTCACTCTATTCAAATACCAACAGAGTGGAGAAGTAAAGCCATAATTCAAGTAGTTATTCCACAAAACGGAAAACTTCGCGCAATAGCTTCACAAAATATGAAAGATGGTGGGCTTGCATGGAATGAAACTCCGGATGTGGAATGGATTACGAATGATAGTCCAGAATTTGACACTTTAGTATCATCAGTATCTGCTTTAAAATCTGGATGTATAGATTTATATTCAGATGGCATTGACACGATGGTTGCGTATGCTCCTATTGAAGGGATGGAAGCAGCACTTGTTATTTGGGTTCCTCATGATGTCATTGCCGCAGAAGCAATTCAGGAGTATGAGCTCGTTCAGAAAAACACTTTGGAGCACGCTTCGATTATAGGGAGCGTTGCGGTAGTAATTATTTTTATTGTTATTCTTTTGGCTTTGATTATCTCAAAGATGGTAAGCAAACCAATTGTGGAGCTTACGAATGCTACTGCAGCAATTACAGAGGGAAACTTCAATGTTTCTGTTGAGAATTGTGGCAACGACGAAATAGGTGAGTTAACGCGAAACTTTAACACTATGGTTCCACATCTCAAGGAGCGATTGGAATTGCAGGAGTCTCTCGTAGTAGCAAAGCAAATTCAGCAATGTTTGCTTCCGAAAGCAAACCCAGATTTTTCAGGATGGGAAATTACAGGAAAATGTATATACTGCGACGCAACCGGCGGCGATTATTATGATTTTATCTTACCTCCCGATGACTCAAATCATTTACGCCTTGTCCTTGGAGATGTAACGGGTCATGGCATTGCTTCAGCGCTCATGATGGCGACAGCAAGGTCGTTGCTTCGAGGCGGTGTGCAATGCGGTGATGATCCAGTGCAAAGGCTTAACGATGTGAATAATTCGCTAGTACACGACACCCCGATCGGGTGGTTTATGACCTTCTTTTGTTTGGAATTACAATCGGATAGTTCAGAGGTTCACTGGATTTCGGCAGGGCACGATCCTGCAATTGTTGTTGACGTAGATGGAAACGTATCAGAACTCGAAGGAGACGATATTCCACTTGGTGTGAATGCGAATTGGTCATTCACAGGAAAAGGCCCCACAACAATTAGGCAAGGCTCGGTCATAGTTATGGGGACTGATGGTATTTGGGAGGCGCGTAATAGTGAAGGAGAGATGTTCGATAAACCGCGATTGATTGAAATCATAAAGAACAATCGCACAAAACCAGTTGCAGATATTTGTGACACTATTATTGATCGCGTTTTAGCATTTTGTGGAGATGCTCCTCGCGCAGATGATATTACGATGGTGGTAGCAAGGCGAACATAAAAAAGGGACACTCAATTGAGTATCCCTTTTTTAAAAGTAAGATTGTATTATCCGGCTTCTGCACGTGGATGAGCTTGGTCATAGGACTCCCGCATGCGTTTCGTTGTCAGGTGCGTATACACCTGAGTTGTACTGAGAGATTGGTGCCCGAGCAGCTCTTGTACACTTCGTAAATCTGCGCCGTTATCGAGCAAGTGAGTTGCAAAACTGTGTCGCAAAGTATGTGGGCTTATCGCTGGGTCAAGGCCAACTTGCTCAAGATATTTACTAACTTTTCGTCTCACAGATCGAGTTGATAGACGAGTGCTGTGCTTATTAATAAAGAGTGGGCAATCCGTATCATTTGAAACATTATTTGTTTCAAGAATGCCTATATAGTGCGAAATTGCAGCCATTGCGTGCGTGCCAAGTGGAACGATTCGTTCCTTGCGGCCTTTACCTCTAATAATGAGTGCTTGACCAGTCTCATCGATATCACCAAAATTGATGCCCACGAGTTCGCTAACTCTAATACCTGTGGAGTAGAGTGTTTCTAAAATCGCTCGATCGCGTGCGCCAAGTAATGTCTTATCGTTTGGCGCTGAGAGTAGTTTTTCAACTTGTTCAACATCAATTGCTTTTGGTAATCTTTTCTTTTGCCTTGGCGTTCTTATAAGTGTCATTGGATTCGATTGAATACAATTGTTTCTTTCAAGCCACCGATAAAAACTGCGAAGTGTTGCAATTTTACGAGCCATAGTTGCGGGGGAGTAGTTTGACTCGGCAAGACACGCTAGGAAACTTCGTAAGTATTCAGTATCGGCGTTGATGATATGTTCACTGATTGTTTCAGGTCCTACATGTCCAGCAATTTCTTTTTCTCCTTGCGAGTAACGCTGCCACGCGACGGTTTCAGCTGGGATATCAAGAGTTAAATTTTGTTCTTCAGTGATCCATACAAGGTACTGACGAAGATCTACACCGTAACACTTCCCTGTATATTCACTAAAAGCACGTTCTTCTAATAAATAAGCAAGAAATGCAGTGACGATCGGTACATGTTGTTCAATATTTTTATTCATGTTTATTCCAGTGCAGTTACGCAGCTTCCGCTGTAATTTTCGACATTTCGTGGCAAACCATTGCAGCGTCGAACCAGTCAAAATCATTTTCTTGAGATTTTGCGATTTCAGTAATCGCCTCGACGGCCTCTAGTTCTTGTCCTGTTTCCCATTCAAACCGCCATAGGTCGTCTCCTTTGACGAGTACAACGCGGTGTGGAGTTTTTTCTGTCTTGTTGTTCATACGTACGTTTTCGGTCGTAGACTTCTGCATATTGAGGGAATATCTTAGATTTCCACTTAATATCGGTCTTTGATCCATGTTTTGTTGCTTTCGATCCATAGTTACATATATGCGACATCGCTGTCACGTTCACAAAGTTCGCTCAACTCGTCATCCAGTGAGTCGACCGTCGCAGGTTGTATTGGTGCGCTTCTGGTTCCACCTGAAGCGGTATCCTGTTAGAACCCTTATCGGACGATTTCGAGACATTTCTTGAGTGTTCAAAGTGACAGGCTGACAATTGCTCTGATTGGCTTTTCTTTCAACAATTGCACCCGATAACACAGAAAACTCCCCCTTTACCCCTCGCAGGGAACTCTCGTTGCATGTAAAATGCTCGATTCCGATCGCGTAGCTCAGTTGGTAGAGCACCTGACTTTTAATCAGGCGGTCTTGGGTTCGAGCCCCAACGCGATCATTCATGGACGGAGGCTCGATGTTTGTTATTCATGCCAACTGGACGGATGGTCAATTGCACTTGTGGGCCGAATCATTGGAAAGATTCAGCCACAGTAGTAACGGCAAATTATCTAATTCACCATCTACTTCTGTTGATTCACAAACAGTCGCAGTCGCACCACAAAAAGTAGGAGCTCATCCGTACGCAGTTCCTGCGAATGAACTTACCGAATGTCTCCGCCTCACACAGTTGGACATTGGTGAAAGCGAAGAATCTTCATTCACCCTAAAATTGCCGCACGATTTACTTGATCCTTGGCCAAGTGATCGTCTCATTAGCATTATGGGGGACTATGAGCACGCAAGCGATCCGATACTTGGTGCGTTTCAAGTTCCAAGTGTTACTGTTGGGCCAGCGAAAGCAATCGGTTTACTAAGCAAGCTTATACAACACGCTTGCGATGAACGATTTGAAGTAGGACACTCTGTTCACTTTTGGGCGAGCGCTGCTCAATTTACTCTAGACCTTCTTGTTGACCAACGTTTCATACCAACACTTTTGCAAGTTGATCGCAGGCATCTCTCTGCAACATGGACACCCTGGCTTCATGATGAGGAAGTTGTTGCACGTTTCGGTTTGTTACTCCGTGCGATGCCTCCAGCCGCTCGAGCAACCACGGATGATGGAAGAGCTCTCCTTGAGTCCGCTATGGAAGATATGACGAACGATGTGGTCCGTACGATCTTGATTGATGATGATTTTGAAGATGCGGTTGATGGTTGGGATACTACAGAAGACGCGCATGTTTCATGGTTGACAGCTCTCTTACATAGAAAAAACGATGTTCTGGGTACACCTGATCGTCTATTATCAATTTTTACTGACGCCCGCCGTTGGCTAGGAAAATTATGCGATGTAGGTGACGATCTATCGTGGCGACTACTCCTTGAACTTCATGAACCATTAGATGACCCTGAAACATGGTTGCTTTCATTTGCATTGCAATCTGCTGAAGATGCTTCGAGAGAGGTGACTGCGGAAGAAGTGTGGGGTGGAGCAGGCAGCGAAAGTGGTTCGGATGACCGCCTTCCTGAATTATTCTTAGGCGAACTTGATAGAGCGGCTTCGCTTTACCCAAAGTTAGAGGTGTCGCTTGAAGAATCTACGCCTTGTAACATCGAGCTTTCAACAATCGAGGCACATCGTTTCCTTGTAGAGTTTCTACCTTTGCTTGAAGAATCTGGTTTTAAAACAACAGTCCCAATGTGGTGGGGTAGTGACCAAAGTACGCTGAGTGCAAGTTTACATATTGATTCTCCTTCAATGGAAGCAGCATTAGCAGAACGTGCTGAGGGTTCATATGGATCATCTTCAATGCTTGGCCTCAACGCAATTGTTGAATGCCAGTGGCAGGTTGCAGTTGGCGGTCACCTACTTTCACATGAAGAATTTGAACAACTCCTTAAACAAAAACAACCACTTGTTCAGGTCAACGGTAAGTGGGTGCATTTACAACCTGGGGCAATTGAGGAAGCAAAACGTCTTTTTGTTGATGGTGTAACTTCGTCGATGCCACTTATCGAAGCACTTCGATTAGTACAGGGCGACGGCAATCAAACTCAGATGCTTTCAATAGGCGGTCTAACGGCGACGGGTTGGGTGCACGAACTTCTTGAATCAACATCAGACAGTGAATCGCTTCCAGATATTCCCCAACCGCCAAAATTTGAAGGACAACTCCGCCCCTACCAACTGACAGGTTTACGGTGGATGGCATTCCTATCCAAGTTTGGGATTGGTACATGCTTGGCTGACGATATGGGGCTTGGTAAAACAATACAGTTGATTGCACTATTACAACACGAACGAATTGATTCGATAGCTGGCGTAGGACCAACACTCTTAGTAGTTCCGACATCAGTCATCGGAAACTGGGAGCG
The DNA here is from genome assembly GCA_018657585.1 of Phycisphaerae bacterium. Taxonomy (GTDB): domain Bacteria; phylum Planctomycetota; class Phycisphaerae; order Phycisphaerales; family SM1A02. Next base: position 4,374 of record JABHWX010000177.1, on the reverse strand, counting down.
TGAACTCGATAAGTTTGCTCCAGAACTCGATGTACACATTCACCATGGCCCAGAGCGACCGTTGGGCGAAGAATTTGCCGGCATAGTGGCTGAAAATGATGTTGTCATTACAACGTACGGTTTGGTACACCGGGACAGAGAGACACTTAACACTATTACATGGCACCGTGTGGCACTCGACGAAGCACAGTACATTAAGAATCCCCCCACAAAACAGGCACAATCTATTCGTGCGTTAAAAGCTTGGCACAGAGTTGCGCTTACAGGCACACCCGTAGAAAATAGATTAGTTGAACTATGGTCAATTATGGAATTTCTAAATCCTGGGTATCTCGGTACAGCTTCAGTATTTAAAAAGACGATTGCACGACCAATCGAGCAACGCAGAGATCCAAAGCGAGCCGAACAACTTCGTCGAATGATTCAACCATTTGTTTTACGTAGGTTGAAAACGGATGCAACTGTCATTGATGACTTGCCGGACTGCGTGCAAACAAAAGAATATGCAATTCTTACAAAAGAACAAGCGGGTATTTATGAACAAGTTGTAAATAAGATGATGAATGAGGTGGAACAGTCAGAGGGAATCCAACGTCGCGGGCTGGTGCTTTCCACGTTAGTAAAACTAAAACAAGTTTGCAACCATCCAGGCCATTATGCTCAGGCTGAGCATCGAGACGGCGTGCCCGTTTTGCAATCAACAACCCCTGGATTGCAGTCAACACGATCGGGAAAATCTGCACGTCTTATGACATTGTTAGAGGAAGTTCTTGCGACAGGCGAGAAAGCGTTGGTCTTTACCCAATTCAGAAAAATGGGAAGATTATTGTCAGCAATGATTCAGCATGATCTTGATTGCGAGACACTTTTCTTACATGGCGGCACACCGACAAAACGCCGACAACAGTTTATTGATCGTTTTCAGTCAGATGACGGGAACGTTCCAGTTTTTATTCTTTCACTGAAGGCGGGGGGTGTAGGTCTAAACTTAACTGCTGCTAATCACGTATTCCATTACGATCGTTGGTGGAACCCTGCGATTGAAAACCAAGCGACTGACCGTGCTTTTCGAATTGGTCAACAGAAGACAGTGCACGTGCACAAGTTTGTATGTACAGGCACGTTGGAAGAACGAATTGATCAAATGATTGAGCAAAAAATGGAGTTAGCAGAGAATATTGTTGGCTCTGGAGAAAACTGGATATCTGAGTTGTCGGCGGGACAACTACGTGAAATGTTAGTTTTGCGTGGAGCAGTTGTTGAGGAGGATGTATAAGCATGGCAAAAACAGTAAAACCAATTCTTAGATTAAAAACTTCCACCGAAGACCTGCGTCTTCATACACCATCTGCTTGGGTGATTGATTCTATTTCCAAAAACTTTACTATGGACCGTCTTGTTGCAGGTCAAACATACGCGATGGATGGTCAAATTCGGTCGCTGCAGTTGTCAAAAGGGCTCATTAAGTCTAGTGTCATGTGTACGGAAGAAAAGCCATACAGATTAGAAATTGATATTCCAGTTCTTACTTCAGACGAGTGGACAAAAGTTTCTCAAAGAATGGCGGGAGAAGCTCGTATTGCCGCACGCCTATCGGCTGGGAAAATTCCATCAAACCTAGGGACAATGATAGAAGATTGTGGGCTAGATGCTTTTGCAAACAAACTTGTAGTCAGGTGTGCGTGCAAGGATAGAAAATTATGTAAACATGCCGCCGCTGCGTTATTTTTAACAGCACAACGTTTGCTTGCAACACCCTTGCTGTACTTTGAACTTCGAGGCACAGATAAAGATGACTTACTTATAAAGTTACGACAAGCTCGAACGTTAGAGGCAAAGGGAGAGGCGCGTGCTCATGCGAGTGTTCGTGAAGATGAAATCCCAAATCTTCTTCCATTAGAAGATTGTCTTGAAGAGTTTTGGCGCACACCCCATTCCTTGAAAGAAGTCAATCGGGCTCCTATGCCTACCCACCTGCAGCATACGTTGTTGAGGCGGTTAGGAATTTCTCCAATGGAAGGAAAGTTTCCAATGGTGGGTTTGCTTGAAACAATCTACGATGACGTTTCTAGAGTTGCTCGTGAAAAACGAAGAGAATCCTGAAACGATAGTTCTGAGAAGATAATTGAAAGAAACACAGTAAGAGTGGGTTATCAACGAGAACCCAAGTCACACGATGTTATTGGACGTCGTTTTTTTTATAAAACGTACAAAAGTCAGGGTTTTTTCTCGCCGATAGGAAACTCTCCCCACAGAGGGGAAAACGGAAATACACACTATGAATACAAGCAAAAAATCATCTGAACATGTCCGCCCAATGCTTGAAGCTATGGCAAGGTCTATAGATGCTGCTCGCGCTAAGCGAACGGCTCCACAACATACTGCAGCGTCAGGGTCGTCGGAGGGGACGACCTTCACGCATGCAAATTTTACAATTGGTTCTCCAGTTGCTGAAAACGGTAAAGCGAAAGCGCAACCAAAATCGCCTGCAAGTTCTTTCTTTAGAGATCGGGAAGAGTATAAAAAAGCAGGCTAATTTCTTCTCGGGATTTAAACCCAAGATCATTCCTGACAAGAGAAAGGGCACACTAATTTGGTGTGCCCTTTCTCTTGTTAAGTCAATATTTTGTTGTCTTATGTATTCTTCAAGCCGCGTCGTTGATCACGAATTCGTCGTGACTTACCAATCCGATCACGTAAGTAATACAGTTTTGCGCGGCGTGCATCACCACGACGGACAACCTCAATTTGTGCAATCCGAGGCGAGTGAAATGGGAAGATACGCTCAACGCCTTCGTTTGCAACGATACGTCGCACAGTAATAGTTTCGTTAATTCCACTCGATTTGCGACCGATGAGAACGCCTTGGAAAATTTGAACACGTTCCTTGTCGCCTTCGACAATAGTGTAGTGCACATTGATAGTGTCACCAACACTGAAATCTGGGAAGAAATCTTTATCTCGGAGTTGACCAGCCGTGGCTGATGCTACTGTTTCTTGTTGGCCCATGGTGGGACTTCCTTTCGTTTGTTCCGACTAGGAAAACTTCCTGCTGTCGGGGTGGTGACTTGAGTCTATCTCAGGGGTCAACTTCCTCGTTGCCTTGCAAATCTGGACGACGCGATTTGGTTCGCGAAACCATCTGCTCTTCTCGCCACTTATTGACCGCACTGTGGTCGCCGCTAAGTAGCACTTCTGGTACTTCCTTTTCATTCCATACACGGGGACGTGTGTAATGAGGGCAGTCGAGAAGCAAATTGCCTTCGCTGTCCTTTTGTGAAAAGGAATCTTGATCAGCAGAATCAGCATGACCAAGAACGCCTGGGAGAAGCCTTACAACTGCATCAACAAGAAGCAGGGCAGGGATTTCTCCACCACTGAGCACGTAATCTCCGGTGCTCAGTTCGAGGGGGTCGAGTGTTTCAATAACACGTTCGTCGATCCCTTCGTAGTGGCCAGCAATGAGAAGCAAGTTCTTTTCGGTGGCCAGTTGTTCGACTCGTTCTTGTTTCAATACTTCGCCTTGTGGCGTGAAGTGAATTCGAACTGCCGAACTGTTTAGTTGTCGCTCAACCTCTTGCACTGCGTCGTGCAATGGTTGGCACATCATCACCATTCCAGGTCCACCGCCGTATGGGCGATGATCCACCTTACGGTGTTTGTTGTCGGCCCACTCGCGAATGTCGTGGACATGTATCTCGACATGTCCGCCATCTTGTGCTCGCTTGACGATGCTTGTTGCGAGTGTCGCTTCAAGCATCTCTGGGAAGAGAGTTAGGATGTCAATTCGCACATGATCCTCCTTGTGGACCTATGTAATTAGCCGAGTTTCTTTCCGGGAGTCGGATCGATATCAGCTCGTTTAAGCAAAGTCACAACAGTACGCGAAGGTTGTGCACCTACGCTTAGCCAGTAGTCGATACGATCTGGTTTAAAACTAATTTGTTTGTCTTCGGGTGCAAGTGGATCGAACCAACCAAGTTCTTCAATAACTCGGCCGTCACGCGGAGCGCGTTTATCCATTGCGTTGAGTCTGTAGAACGGACGATGTCGTCGTCCGAGACGTTTGAGGCGTAATACCACCATTCGGCATTATCTCCTTACTTTGGCTTCGTTAACTCAGTTGAGTTGTGTTCCGTAGAGCTCTTGCTAGACCATCCAGTTGAGCCGTGCGAACCACTTCACGAAGCGATTACTCGAGCCATATATTGTAGCGATTAATTAACCAAGGGTTTAACCCTATAGGTTAATTAATCGCTTGCCAGATAAACTGAGCATAGCGCGTAGCTCCGTATTTAGCCCACATAAAGACGGCATCAAACATATTTGTCCAAATAAGTTGTAGTAAAAAATAGAAATTTTTCTTTTTTTTTT
>JABHWX010000176.1 GCA_018657585.1 Phycisphaerae bacterium | reverse complement strand
TATGTTCTGCTTCAGTCAAATAATCCATAATTAGATATCCGTAAAAACCATTTTGTCTTGTAAGCGTTCAAATATTTTTCGTTCAGCAGCCATATTCGAGAGGACATTTATTTTGTCGTTCGCCAAAAATTCCTCTTTGATATCAGCTGGGCGAACTCTTCTTTCCTCAGCAAGAATTGTAGTTTGTTTGTCAATATCTTCTTCTGAAACACCAAGTTTGTATGTTTTTTGAATCCATGCATTGATTGTCATACGTTTTACTTGAATCTCATTTTGGTGCATCAGCATTTTTTTTTGTTCATCTGAAAGTTCTTTTTCACCACTTCTCTTTAATTCTTGTGCACATGCCTCTTCGAATTTACTCCTAACTACTCTTTTGGAGATAGAAATGTTTACATTTTCCATGAGGTATGTATAAAACTGCCTCATCATAAAATTTGTATTTTCTCGTTCAAAATTATGTTGCAAGGACATTTTTATTTGTGTACGCAAAATAGTTTCATTCGGTGTGCCATATTGCTCTAACACGTGCTCAACAGTTGATGGTGTGATTCTAGAAAAAGTACAGTTGGTAAGTTTTACAATACCGCTCTTGCCTTGAAATGCCTTTTCGTGGTGATCATCTGGGAAAGTTATCTGGAAAGAAAGTTCTTCCGCGCTTTGACGATCGCGAAGTTCTGATCCAATACTCTCAAATTGAAGTCCTGCAATTGTAAATGTCTGGTGCGCACTTGGTATTCTCAGAGTGCACTTCTCAATTGATGCAACTGGCTCATCCGCATCGGTTATCGTGATAGACGCGTTACATTCAATTTCATCCCCATACGCAAGTTCGCCATCAAATTTATTTTTGGTGCCAAACGATAGTTGCTGCTCCATTAATTCGGAGTCCACGTATGAATCGTCTACCTGTATGTTTTTTTGTTGAATGGGAACATCGTGTATAGGTATATCGCCTTCGGGAATCGTATCTACAACAGCGGAGAAAGTGAACGGTTTCTCAATAGAGTATTCTCGCATGCTTTTTGTGAGTACTCTTGCACCCCAAGCAGAGTCTCTGTTCAAGCGTTGCATCCCCTCATCGAGACAAATTTGAGCAATGAGGCTACTCATTTGCTGTTCTTTGTAGTCAAGACCACCCAATGTAATTCTATTACTGATTTCAGAAAGTAAATCCACTGGTACTTCAAAATCAAGTTGAAAATCAGGTGCTTCAAGTTCTATAATATCAACCTTGATTTTCGAGGTATCAATAGGTGGTAAATCTGTAGGTGTTGTTTGGGGTTGGTCTGGCATAGGTGCTTCTTTATCTAATGAGTGAATGGACAGAATACATGCGTACCGCATTATACTACGAGGATGCCACAATTCTACACAGAAGATGAAGCCGTTCAGGCAATTAAAAAGCTGATTTCACGCAAACTGTTCTTAAATGCATCAACGATTATCGATGAAAATCTTGCTGTGTTTCCAGATTCAAAAGTGTTGAAATTTTTATCTTCGCACATTGCTCTTGAAACGAAGGATTTTAATACTGCTATTTCCATTCTAGAGAGTTTGAACGCAGAAGACCCAAATCAAAGGCAAATCCTTCTTCCTCTTGCAAGAGCATGGAATTTGTATGGAGAAATTGAAAAGTCCCTTGGTTACTTGGTTGAAGCAGAATCAATGGGAGTTGATAAAACCATGGTTGAGGTCATTCGAGCGGAGGTCTATGAGCGTCGTGGAAAGCTCGATTTATTGGATGAATGTGTTTCGAAACTCCCGCAGGAAGCAAAAGTAATCAATATTCGTGCCCGTGCACTGATAGCAAGAAAAGAGTATGAAGCTGCAATTGATCTACTTGAATCAGATTTTGAGACAGGTGGGCTAGAAATTCAAGATATTATTTCAAATCAGTTTACATTGACAAAAGCGTATGACCGCATCGGTGAATACGACAAGGCGTGGTGCGCAGCACAAAAAGCCCATGCGTTAGACGAAACTAAATTCGATGAAGTTTCATATTTTGAGCAGTACGAAGTAATGACAGAGTTCATGAATGCAGATCTCGTACAAGCTTTGCCAGAGGGTCCAAAAACAGAAATGGAACCGTTGTTTATCGTTGGGAACCCAAGGAGCGGAACCAGTTTGCTTGAACAGATATTGAGTATGCATCCTGATGTTGAAAACGGTGGAGAAATGTGTGTTGGGTATTCAATGCAACTGAATCTTTCGCGACTAACAGATTCATTCCATTCATGGCCCCATAACATGATTGACATGCGGGATGATGATGAACGGATTCTGTCGGAGCAATATATTGCCGCAAATAAAGGTGTTGAAGATGTAGGCATTGATAAAAAAATCATTTCTAATAAGGCATTAAACCTTCCGTTGCAGTTGGGTTTCATGTCAAAGATTCTTCCAAGTTCAAGAGCAGTCATGTTACATCGCCACCCGCTTGATAACGCAGTTTCTTGTTATACGACAAACCTACTTGTTTCTGGGCATGCGTATACGAACTCGCTCACTTCGCTTGGGAATACTTGGGTTGCTCGCAAGAAAATTGCTGACCACTGGATGAAGGTCCTTTCAATTCCAATGATTGAACTCCATTATGAGAACTTAGTGGCAGACCAACGGGGCGAAACAGAGCGTTTAATCAAATTTTTAGATTTGCCTTGGCAGGAAGATTGCATGGAGTTCCACAAATCGAAACGGGTTGCTCGCACAATTAGTTATGACCAAGTGAACAAGAAGATGTACAACACGTCATCGGGTCGCTGGAAGAATTATGAGAAACACCTTGGTCCACTGATTGATGTGGTTTCCGACTATATCTAAAACGCACCTCGCCCCTTTGCGGGTTGTTAGATGCAACTACC
>JABHWX010000175.1 GCA_018657585.1 Phycisphaerae bacterium | reverse complement strand
GGATGGGGAGAGTATTACTTGGGTGACACGGGGGCATCAAAACAAGCGTTTCAATCATTCTTAGAATTGTATCCTGATGAGGGCGATACTCTATTCGCCTTAGGGCTTATTGCAACTGATGAGGGCGACTTGGCAAGCTCGCAACAATATTTTGAGAGAGCAATAGCAAGTGGTAATACAACTGAAGAAGTGCAAGCGAAATCAAAAGCACGATTGGCAGATGTGTTTGTTGAACGCGATGAATGGAGCAAAGCAGTAGAATTGTACGAAGAAGCGCTAAGTCATAATCCTGATTTGTATGAAGCGTGGTACCGACTTTCAAAAGTTCTCCTTCGAATGCAAAAAACGGATGAAGCGGAAAAAGCGTTTCAGGAATTTCAACTCTCAAGACGTCGAGTTCGTCCAGATTTAGATCAAACAACAAGGTTTCCAGAATGAAACGGTTACTCGCTCTATTGGTACTTGTTGGTTGTAATCAAAGTGATCAATCTAAATCTACAATTATCCTTACCGAAATTGAGTCCGAAATAGCACCAACGACATGCGGAAATGAAGACCCACAACAAATAATCGAGGTGAATGGAACGGGACTTGCGCTATTAGATTTTGATAATGATGACGACTTGGATTTATTCGTTGTCAATGCATCAGAGGAACCATGTCGTTTGTATGAAAATATAAGTGATGGCTCCATAGTTTTTAAAGATGTGACTAAATATATTGGTATAAATATTCAGGAGAAGATGTGGTGCAATGGAGTGGCTGTTGGTGATGTCAACGGAGATGGGTTTGATGATTTATACATCACGCGTCATGGCCCGAACGTTTTGTTGATAAACAACGAAGGTACTTCATTTAAAGATGCGACGCAAGAATCTGGCGTTGGAGATACGCATTGGGGAACAAGTGCCCGATTCGGGGATCTTGATGGTGATGAAGATTTAGATTTATATGTTTGTAATTATCTAGAGTTCGACTTTGATGCACCACCACAGAGAGCAAAATACAAAGGGCAAAGTGTTTTGGGAGGACCTCACGGGATGACACCACAAAAAGATGTCGTGTATGAGAATATTGGTGGTGGAATATTTAAAGAAGTTACCGAGCAGTGGGGCTTTTCCAGTGAAATAGCTTTTTCCTTGAATGCAGCGATTCTAGATTTCACAGGAGACGGTTTGCAAGATGTTTTTGTTGGAAACGATTCGATGTCCAATTTACTTTTTGTCAACACCGGCGAAACACCAATACGTTTTAAAAATATTGGAGTAAAAACAGGCGTTTCAGCAAATGGCGATGGTGCAATGCAAGCGACAATGGGAATAGCGATTGCAGATGTGAATGGGAATTCTCGTCCAGATATTTTTACGACTAATTTTTCAAGTGACACAAATACGTTACATATAAATGATGCGTCCGGTTTTTTTGATGATAGAACGAATAAATATGGGCTTGGATTAGTAAGCCGCACACTTCTTGGATGGACATGTGGTTTTCATGATTTTGATTTGGATGGCGATGAAGATTTGTTTGTTGTAAATGGGCATGTTTATCCCGAAGCAACAATGGAAACTATGGACAGTTCACGTAATCAACCCGTATTACTTCTAGAACGCGATGGTGAAAGGTTTGAGCGTGTTCCATTGCAGGGTGAGTATCGAGACCGTGCTGCTGTGTTTGGAGATTTGGATAATGACGGTGATACAGATGTTATTGTTGCGCAGCGAAATGGGGAAGTTCGAATGTTGCGAAATGATTCGTTGCATGACCAGACATTGACAATCGAATTGTACGGACAGTGTTTAGGCGCAAAACTTGAGATTTTGTATCGTGACGGAAGCAAATCAACGCGTTGGGTTACCGATGGATTTGGGTTTCAGTCATCGTCTTCGACTCAAAAGCAATTGTTTGCAAAAGCAATTTCTTCAATCGAAGTCACTTGGCCAGATGGCGCAAAGCAAACAGTTCCAAAAGTTCCAATGGATGGTCTAGTTATTATTAAACAATAATAATGATTTTGGGCAACTAGAAGACTTTAGCTTTGTTGTACTTCTTGCCGAGGATTGCCTTGGAGTCAGCACCCATCCAGTCTTCGAGAATTGCAGCGTAGACTTCGCGAAAGTCAGTATTAAATTTAAGGTCGCCTTCGTCGAGAGTTGTGAGTGATGGATGCTTTCCAAGTAAACCATGTTTAACATTGTCGCCAATTAAAAACATTGGAGCAGCGGTACCGTGATCAGTTCCATTGGAACCATTTTGCGCAACTCGTCGCCCAAATTCACTAAAGACCATGGTCATTACTTTGCCAGAGTTTCCTTGTTTTTTGAGGTCTTTTTGGAATGCGTTTAGTGCATCTCCTAATTGCCGCATGAGGTTACCATGCGAATTCAATTGATTCGCATGTGTATCAAATCCGCCTAAACTTGCGTAGTACACTCTGGTTGGAAGGTCAGCACGAATCATCGATGCGATAAGTTGCAATTGCTGGGCAAGTTGACCGTCTGGGTAATTGAGGAGCGGTTGTTTTGAAACTGCAGCTCGGATTCGGTCAGACGAAACCTGCGCATCAAGGGCGGTTCGTACTAAGAAGTCTAGTTGTGTGTCCTTGTCGTTTGCTTCCTTGGTTTTTTGGCGATTAATTTCATCATAAGGATTTTCAAGTGAATCGTTAACTGTTCCGCCTGCCCATCGGAATAGTTCTTCGGTCTCAAAGTTCACGGCTTTTTGTGTTTTGCCATGAAGTGCAAGAGGTGCCTTGTTGCCAATTGCAATGGATCCATCTGGGTTTGGTTGCCCTGCGCAAGTATTATCGAAATATCGTCCCAGCCAACCATAGCCTTGTGCGTGCTGATT
>JABHWX010000174.1 GCA_018657585.1 Phycisphaerae bacterium | reverse complement strand
TCAACGCAGAGTTCCAACAAGCAGTTGAACGATCATATGCAAGTGGATCATCACTCGCAGCTGACACAATAACCGCTAACGCAGGCGTTGGTCATGCAGGTGTCGTCCAAACCACAACTGGTCTTTCACTCAACTACGTTGGTGATGACGTTCGTTTCTGGGCTATGTACGGAAACGGTCTTGGAGATGCTGCAGCTCTTTACACAGCAAATGATAACTCGCACACATGGGCTGCTCGTCTTGAGTTCATGGTAGAGGGTGCCGGTTGGAGTCAATTCGACCAATTCACAAGTGCTGATGGCAGTGCTTCAGGTATTCTCGTAGGTGTTTCATACGTTCGCAACAACTGGGGCGACAATGATAATACCCCAGCTGCAAACGCACAAAATGATAGCAACTCACTCATTACAGTTGACGCTCAAATGCAATTTGGCGGAAGCAACCTTTACGTTGCATACCACCACAACAACATTGATGGCGCAACCGGTACTGGTGCAGGCGCTCTAGGTTACGGCGATCCAACTTCCTTCGAAGCTCAATATGGTCTTTACCTTGACAGCGACTGGGAAGTTTACGCTCGATACCAAGACATCGATTGGGATCAAACAGGTACTGACAACTTTGATTCATTCACAGTTGGTGTTAACTACTACATGGCTGGTCACAACGCTAAGTGGACCACAGATGTTAGCTGGGCTGACAGTGGTATGACTGCTGGTGCAGGAACAACTGGCTGGAGAACTAGTACATCTACGGACGACCAAACTATGGTTCGTACACAGCTTCAGTTCTACTTCTAAGTTAGAAGTTCTACTGAACGTCAAATCTATTTGACACAAACGCAGGCCGGCTCTTTGAGCCGGCCTGTTTTTTTCAATTAATGGTGCACGGCACCAAATGATGGTATGCTTAACCTAGGAAAGTTCTACGGATGGACAAACGCTCACAGCAATGGATTGCTCGCGCGATTGCAACACTATTACTAGTTGCAAGCACTGCTGTCGCTTCGAGCACGCCTTCTAACTTTGAATTTCAACTTCAAGAGTTGCAACAACAACTTGACGATGCAGCAATTGCCAATAAGGCAGTGCGACTTGAACTCGACGAAGCACGTGACACCTACTACAGCGATGAGTGGCTCAACGAGGAACGTGCAGACTCTGTTATGGCACTCGTACAAGATATTCTTGCTGACAGTGACCAGCGAGTAAACTTGTACGGAGACGGGTCAATGATGGGCTGGAACGATGGCTTTCATCTTTCAAGCGCGGATGGTTTGTTTGGGCTCAATATCGGTGGGCTCATGCAACAACAATTCATGTCTCGTTGGCAAGGTACTGATACAGCGAGTATAAGTACTTACGATAAGTGGAGCCACAGTTTTGGTATGTCTCGAACAGAATTGAACTTTGGTGGACATGTTTATGGGAAGGGTACACGATATTACTTTGAACTTGGTTGGGGGCGAAACGACCCATACAGCTTGACGGGTCAATCATTGTTAATGTCGCCAAGACTATGGGACGCATGGATTGAATTTCACTTGAATAACGAGACAAGCGTGAAGATAGGACAATTTACCCTGCCTTTTACAAGAGAAGGGCTTGTTAGTGCACCATACCAAATGGCAGTTTTCTCCTCACTCGTTGAATACCGAATGGGACTGGAACAATCGCAAGGAGTTGAACTTGATTGGCAATCCGACGACAGGAAATTTGCACTTGCAGTATCGAATGGTTCGCCAGCACTCTTTCAAGTTGCACTTTGGGGAGCAACGGACCCTACCCCACCATGGTCAGCCCTAAGTAGCGATACTTTGTACTCAATTACAATGCGCCATGAATGGAAGCTTCTTGGGAACTGGGACCAATTTAACCAATTCACGAGCCCGCCAGGGAGCGAACGAGGCGTGATGATTGGCATAGCAGGGCATAGGCAAAATATAGAATCCAACAGCCCCGAGCCCATTGGCGGGTTTCCTGACGGTGTATTTTGGGGCGTGACAGGTGACATAACAATGCAATTTGATGGCGCTTCGCTATTTGCTTCCGTTATCTACGAAAGAATGAAAGATTTTAGCCCCTTCCTGCCACGAATAAACTTGCTCGCGTTTGTAGCTCAAGGAAGTACGTACATTACCAACCAAACAGAATTGTTTGCACGGTGGGAATCTGGCGGTCCCGATGAAGAAGCACTTGGTGCAGATATTATGCAAATAGCAACGATTGGCGTGAATCACTATGTTGATGGTCAAGATATGAAATTCACAGCAGACCTTGGTTTTAGTTTTGGCGAAATCTCCGCGACGATGGCGAATTCGATGTCTGGGTGGGCAATAGATGCTCGTCGCAGAAATCAGATGGTTCTTCGAACGCAATTGCAATTGATGTTTTAAGGAAAGATATGCTTAGTATGAACAATATCGCAAAACACGCAATAACGATGGCTGTCGTTGTTTCTGCGTTGTTCTGCGGTACGCTTTTTGCACAACCAATAGATATTCAAGAACAACTTGATGCCCTTCGCCAACGTCTTGATGATGTTCAGTCTGATACAGAAGGAATGCGTAATGAACTGGATGAATTAAAAGTTGAGGAACTAGATTGGCTAACAAAGGAACGTGCGGATGAGATTAGAGTACTCGTCAGAGAAGTTCTTGCAGATGCCGATGCACGGAATTCTCTTGCAGGTGATGGACTTCTTGGCGGCTGGTCTGATGGTTTTTTCCTTGCAAGTAGTGATGGCAGATTTAAATTGAATATTGGCGGGCTTATGCAACAGCGCTTCCTGCAAAATTTTGTACGGAGTGACGTACAAGATCGATGGAGAGGCGGATTGGAAAGTACTCGTACTCGCCTCAACTTTAGCGGGCATGTCTTTGATAAAGATACGACATTTCTTGTGCAAGCAGGATATGGCTACCTTGACCCAAATGCTGTTTTGCCAAACTTTCGTATCGCTGATCGGCTTTGGGACGCTTGGATTAAGTTCAAACTGGACGGAGGTTGGTCCGCGAAACTGGGCGTGTTTATGTTGCCGTTCACTCGAGAGTCTTTAGTATCTGACGAATATCAATTAGCGGTTGACCGATCTCTTATAGATTATCGCCTAGGGCTCGCCCGTTCGCAGGGTGTCGAGTTTACTTGGGCGGGTGATGCAACGCGAGTATTTCTCGCTATGTCAAATGGCTCGATTACACTTCGCGGAGTTCCTGCTTCGCAAACTAATCCGACCCCACCATGGGCATCTTTGCAACAAGATGTCGAATGGTCATTTACAGCAAGAACAGAATTTTTACTCGAGGGTCGATGGGGTCAATTTAATCAATTTACATCTCCTCCAGGGAGTGAACGTGGGATGTTGTGGGGAGTTGCGGTTCATGCACAAAACGGCGAAAGAACGGGGCGGGTAGGGCTAAAGCAAGACCAGGTTGGTATTACGTCAGATTTTTCCTTCCATTCAGATGGCGTTACATTTTTTGCTTCTGGCACCTTTCATAATCAGAAAAATCTACGTGCAACCATCCCAAATGGCGATTGGGTAGGGTATGTCGTACAGGCGAGTACCTATATGACTGACAAAACAGAATACTTTGTTCGTTTTGCAAGCGGTGGCGTGTTGCAAGATTCGCTTGGAAATGATGATGTGAACATTTTAACCAACGGTATCAATTGGTACTTAGATGGGCAAGGGCTTAAAGTTACGAGCGATTTTGGTTGGAACTTTGGCGAAATTAGTGGCGGTGCTAACGGTTCTCCCGGCATGGCCAATTCTATGCTGGGTTGGCGCCCACAAATAAAGCAAAGTGCTCAGTGGGTATTTCGTACACAACTACAACTTGCGTTTTAAATTAATTAACCCGCGGTTAATTAATTCGTTACAATTCAAAACATGGCATTACCAAGTCAAGGCGGTTTCACCTCTTCCCGTGGCGGTTCGTACAGGCGACGACGCAAGGGCAAGAGATTTTCATGGCTCATAGCCATTGTGATTGCGCTTGGGGCTTCGTGGTTGTTCTGGCCTTCGGGCAACGACACTGAACCAAATACAGAGCCGCGTGCTTCAACAAACACGGAAGTTATTGCCACACCGCCAGTCTACTCACGAACAGTTCCGCCAATAGAGAAACCAAACTTCAATTTGGCTCAGGCACCCGACGTACCCGAGGAAGTAGTTGAGGAAGTAGTTGAAGTTGTTGAGGAAGTTGTTGAAGATGCAGCTCCCATACCAACCGAAGTGGCTAAAGAAGAACCCGCACTGCAAGTTATTCCACTTGCATCGACAACTTCTTTGAATCTTGAAGAAGGAATGCAGTTGCTCGACAAAGGACAACTCGTGCAAGCGCGTTTGGAACTTTCAAACACGTTGCGCAGCGGGACACTTACTGAAACGGAAGAAGCACAAGCGAAGGGTGTACTTACAGGAATTTCTGACAGCTTAGTCTTTTCAAATGCACTACATAACGATGACCCTTACACAATTGAATATATTGTTAAGGGTGGCGATACCCTTAGTGGAATAGTAAGCAAGATGGGGTTGCAGGTTGATTGGCGATTTATTCAAAGGATCAACGGTATTAAACGTGCGAGTTCTATCCGACCAAAGCAAAGTATCAAATTGATTACGGGTCCATTCCACGCAGTTGTTGATAAACCAACATATCGAATCGATTTGTATCTTGGTGAAGGGAGCGAACAAGTTTTTGTACGTTCCTATAGAGTTGGCCTAGGCGAATTTGATTCAACACCAACAGGCCTATTTCAAGTTAGTAACAACTCAAAACTTGTGAATCCAACTTGGATTAATCCACGTTCTAGGGAGTTCTATTCTGCAGATAACCCTGACAACCCCATTGGAGAGCGCTGGATTGGCTTAAAGGGCGTAGATGCGCATACTAAGGATTATGCTGGGCTTGGAATCCACGGTACTGTAGAGCCCCAAACAATCGGCACACAAGCTTCCATGGGCTGTATTCGGATGTATGCCGAAGATGTCACCGAAGTCTATGAGATGCTAAGCGAAGGTGTTTCTACAGTCGATATCAAGTAGTTTCCCCTTTTTTAACAAAGCATGGTTCGTGTTGGGGTGATAACAGCGGTCATCTTTTGATCATGCTCTTCGGATGGAATAGTGTCAACAATCTGTTCATCAAATGCAATACCCAAAACGATTGGTGGTCTGTGGTGTTCGAGAAAACGATCGTAAAACCCACCCCCTTTTCCAAGCCTCGTTCCGTTTGCATCGAAGCCCACCCCAGGTACAAGAATAATATCGACAGAATCTGTTGGAATTGGGTGACGATGAATTGGCTCCACGATGTTGTGCCGCGTTTCAACGAGTTCATTTGCATCAAGAGAAGTAACAAGCCCTGCTCGAATTGTTTTGTTTTCCCAATTGGTCAAAGGTACTGCTACGGTAACCGATTCATCAATCCAATCTCTCATGAGTGAGAGCAAGCACACTTCATTTTCAAGTGGAAAGTACGAAAAAATAATATCGGCAAACTTGATAGATGCAAGAGACCTCAGCCGCTCCGAAACTGCTTCGCTAGCTTCAAGTTTTTCTGTTGCACTCATGTTTTTGACAAGCGCTGTGATGTGTTTTCGAGCCTCTTCTTTGCTCATGTAAAGTATTTCGCAGTAATATTTGGTAATGAATTTGGATCTCTGTCGTTTGGAGCAAGGACAGAACGTTGATTTGCAACATCATCCCGAGCATGAAGAATTGCATCGTAAGCACTTCTTGATTTTGGTGCCTTTGATAGATAGATTACAAGTTGGCTAAGCGTTAGTTGGCACTCTGGCATACCCACTCGTTCGATAATGAGCCACGCAGAGGCAGCTTGTTCAAGTGCGCGAGGATCTGCTAGACCTATGTCTTCGCTCGCAAAAATAGACATGCGCCGTGCAATGAATCTTGGGTCTTCGCCTGCTTCAAGCATACTTGCAAGCCAGTAGAGGGCAGCATCGGTTTCACCAGCACGAACAGATTTTATCAAAGCACTTGCGTGGTCATAGTGGCCATCTCCATGCTTGTCATACCGCACAGCTTTACGTTGCATTGATTGTTCTGCAACCTCAAACGTTATTTTTCCTTGCGTGCTGCCAATGGCAATTTCAAGTGCATTCAATGCACGTCGCGCATCACCGTCAGCGTATTTTGCCCAATGTGCGATGGCGTCATTATCTACCTGAATTGTGAGTGCCCCAAAACCCCGCGAGTCTTTGAGTGCATGGCGAAGGATTTTTGCAATATCTTTTTCTGAGAGGGGCTCAAGTTTAAATACTGTAGATCGACTAATGAGAGCATTGTTTACCGAGTAGGATGGATTTTCGGTAGTGGCACCAATTAAAACAAGGATGCCTTGTTCAACAGCTTCAAGTAGAACATCTTGTTGGCTACGACTGAAGCGATGAATTTCGTCGAGGAATAAAATGGTACGTCCAGATTGTTGTTCAATACGTTTTTTGCTTTCTTCGATGATTCGGCGAATATCTTTTACACCAATCATTGCAGCGTTGTACGTTTCAACATGTCCCTCAGTTTCGTGTGCGATAACATGCGCAAGGGTGGTTTTGCCAGTGCCGGGAACTCCCCAAAAGAGAATAGATGTCAAGGTATCACCACTAATCATTCTGCGAAGCAGCATGTCCATTCCAAGGAGGTGTTCTTGCCCAACAACTTCGTCCAACGTGCATGGACGCATTCGATCAGCAAGTGGTCGAACAAGGTCCCTTTTTTTTGAAGATTGCTCAAAAAATAAATCAGGCATACGGTGATTGTAAACGCAATTCTGGCTCCGATAATCGGACAACTTTGCGTTTTCAGATGCCTTCTTCGCCGTTGTGGTGTATTCTTCAAATCTATGTGTGGAATCGTTGCATATATTGGTTCAAAACCCGCCCGAGAACTTCTCCTTGAAGGCCTAAAGCGCCTTGAATATAGGGGGTATGACTCTGCTGGAATAGCAATGCTAAATGGCGGATTGCATGTTGCTCGAACGATGGGACGTGTTTCTGGTCTAGAAGAAATGGTGATAGATGACGAAGCCTTTAATGGCACGATCGGTATTGCGCATACACGTTGGGCAACCCATGGGGAACCATCTGAACGCAATGCACACCCACAATGCGACGATGGTAAAAAAGGGCACGGTATTCGAATTGTCCACAATGGCATTATTGAAAATTATGCGTCGCTCAAAACATACCTCAAAGAAAGAGGACATGAGTTTACGAGCGATACGGACACCGAGGTACTCGCCCATTTAATTGGCGAGTTGTACAACGGTAATCTTGAGACCGCGGTGCAGGCTGCGTTGCGAGAAGTGACTGGCGCGTATGCAATTGCTGTAGTTTGTGAAGAAGAACCAGATGTTTTGGTTGTTGCTCGAAAAGGATCACCACTAATTGTGGGTGTTGGGAAAGACGAGTATGTAGTTGCTTCAGATTCAAGTGCAATTGTTGCACATACGACACAAGCGTTTCTTCTTGACGATGAAACTGTAGCGCGGCTTACACGTGATTCCTTCCGAACGACTACAGTTGAGAATGTTGAACTTACACCAGAAATTCAAGAACTTGAATATTCATTAGAACAAATTGAACTGGGTGATTTTGATCACTTTATGTTGAAAGAAATTTACGAACAGCCTGCCACGCTTAAAACATGTATGCAAGGTCGAGTCAATGCCATTGACGGAAATATTGTGCTTGGTGGTGTTGCTGAATTCGCCGAGCAATTATCAAAAGCAAAACGTATTCTCTTGCTTGGGCAAGGCACGGCATTGCATGCTGCAATGATTGGCGAATATTTATTTGAGGGGCTTGCAGGAATCCCAACAGAAGTTGAATTTGCAAGTGAATTTCGATATCGAAACCCAATCGTTGAAGAGGGCACGATTGCAATCGCTGTGAGTCAGAGCGGTGAAACGGCAGATACACTCGCAGCTGTGCAAGAAGCAAAGCGACGTGGCGCAATAACACTTGGGGCGGTAAATGTCGTTGGCTCTACTATTTCTCGCGATACTGATGCGGGTGTTTATTTACGGGTAGGACCTGAAATTGGTGTTGCATCGACGAAAGCGTTCATAGGGCAGGTCGCAGTATTGACGATGCTCGCAACGTACGTCGGTCGTAGGCACCATCTTGGCAAGGAATTGATGACAGAATTGCTTGCTGCGCTTGAAGCAATGCCAATGCATATCGAGAAAGTACTTGGGGAGTCTGACCATATTCTTCAGATTACGAAGGGTGTTGTTGATCGAGATAACTGGTTATTCCTCGGACGAGGCACCAACTATCCTGTGGCACTTGAGGGCGCGTTGAAATTAAAAGAAATTAGTTACATCCACGCAGAGGGCATGCCTGCTGCTGAAATGAAACACGGTCCAATTGCATTGATAGATAAAGGAATGCCGGTAGTTATTGTTGCGACCAAAGGAAGCCAGTACGAAAAAGTTATTGGCAACATGGAAGAAGTTCGGTCTAGGGGAGGGCATATTATTGCAGTTGCTACAGAGGGCGATACTGCGATACAAAAACATTGCGATGATGTAATTTACGTTTCAGATGTTCCCGAACCGCTCCAACCACTTCTTTCAGTGATTCCTTTGCAACTTATTGCCTACCACGCAGCGGTACTTCGCGGCAAAGATGTCGACAAGCCAAGAAATTTAGCGAAGTCCGTAACGGTGGAATAAATTAATCCACGGTTAGTTTATTCTTTGCAAATTTCATTCGAATCGGAGCGGTACATTCAAGGAACACGGTGCCGATGAGAGCAGCTAGAGCGAAAGGGGCTGGAAGTACACCTGCACCAAAGAGTAACCCTGTTAGGCACAATTGCGAAATGCCCGAATCGACAAGAGGGATGGAGAGTTTCATTACTCGCTCACTGGTATAGCCACCAAGTAGTGAAAGTCCGACGATTCCGCCAAGCCACCTTCCATCAGCGCACAGAAGAATAACAATGAGCGTTGGCCAAAGAGAAAACTCTTCAAATGGGTGGATAAGTACCAACGCAGTCGCCATGACGCTCGGAATAGCGGCGTACTCGACAAAAATCGTTAGCCATTTCCAATTACGAGCCCTGAATATCCAAATAATGGGAAGGAGAATAAGCGGCAAGAGCCAGACGAGTGACATAGCACCAAGATGGTTCCAAGTTACATATAGAGCAACACCACTTGCTACAACCCAAGCGACACGTCCGCATTTCAACATCAAAGCAGCGCCTTGTGAGGAACCCTCATCAGCAACCTTCTGCTCCCACTTTTGAAGCGTCCAGGGTCCGACAGCGAGCGTAGCACCGAAAGCCAGTGCAGTTGTTGCAGGCGTGCCCCAAAGCCAGTACGAAAGCGCAGCTAGCAACCCTCCGGGAATGATCGCTGCCCATACACCCACTGAGAGCATCGTCAACGGTGGAGCAAGCCCCTTTGCTTGTTGGCGCATGCTTCCGCTAAGAAGAATTAGGAAAATCAATGCAATAGCGTAGTCTCGAAGCGTTCTTTGATCGCGCCATTGCCCAGCCTTCCAATTTGCCTTTGGCTCAATCAATTGTTCATGTTGTTGTGCTTTGAGCTGCAAAATAAACGAATCGCTTACTCCGAGTTTCACTGCAGCAGCCACATCAGCTTCTTGTTGGCGCTCCAATTGCCTGTAGAGCGCTTGTTCGTGTACTCCGCCCTGAAAAATTCCGTCCCAATATTCTGGTGCAGCAGACCCAAAAACAGCAGGACCAAGAATGATTCCTCCAAGTACACCACCAAGAATGGACCATCTGCGTACTTTTGCAATTTTTAACACATAGGCAAAAATGAGTGGAATAAAAAGAAGTAGCGTGTGTTGAATAGTGCTGTTGATGACAAGGTCTTTCATCTTGCGATACTCTACTTTCTGTGAATCAAGAAGTTCAAACGTGGAAGTGTGGGAGGTGTGTAGTATCCCTTGAAAAGCCGGTTCTTGTCGGCATTCTCAACACTACTCCAGATAGTTTTAGCGATGGCGGTGAGTACGTTTCTCACGATCTGGCAGTTGCACACGCTTTGAAGTTGATAGATGCTGGAGCCTCTATCATCGATGTTGGTGGGGAATCGACCAGACCAGGTGCCTCTCGAGTTCCTGCAGAAGTGCAAATTGCTCGTACTCAAAGCGTTATTCAAGCGATTCGAGATAAGAGCGAAGTCTCTATTTCGATTGATACGACACTTTCTGCAGTAGCCCGAGAAGCAATCAAAGTTGGAGCAAATATAATCAACGATGTTGCCTCGGGGCAGGAAGATGCAGAAATGTTTTCGCTGGCTGCTGAAACAGGCGTTGGCATTGTTCTCATGCACAGGCGATTGCCTCCAGAGCTCGATTCGTTCAGCGATCAATATGAAATCAAACCTCAATCGGACAATATCGTTGACGAAGTGAAGCAGTGGCTCTTGAATAGAGCTGAAATGGCACAGGGTATTGGTATCTGTATGTCCGCAATTGCACTTGACCCAGGGTTTGGTTTTGGAAAAAGTATCGAACAAAATTGTCAACTCGTCCAAGCGGGTAGAGATTTTGTCAAAACGGGGTATCCAATCTACGTAGGATTGAGTAGAAAGAGTTTTATTGGCTCAATGTCAGGAATAGATGATGTTAAGAGGCGGGATGCAGTGTCGGCAACCGCTGCTCTTAAAATGTCAAGAGAAGGAGTCCAGATTTTTCGAGTCCACAATGTTGCTGAGCATGTTCGAGTGCTACAATCCACCCCTTCAACCGAACACTAATACGTAGGAGTAAGAACAGTGGCACTAGAATTTACAGATGACAATTTCCAATCAGAAGTTCTGGATTCAGAACAACCAGTACTTGTTGATTTTTGGGCAGAGTGGTGCGGTCCTTGCAAAATGCTTGGTCCAGTTATAGACGAACTTGCAACAGAGTTTGAAGGCAAAGCAAAAGTTGGCAAAGTTGATATCGATAACAATCGCGATGCTGCTGTGAAGTATGGTATCCAATCAATTCCAACTGTTCTTATTCTAAAAAACGGTGAGATTGAAAATAAATTTGTTGGCATTGCTTCCAAAGATGATCTTGCTGACGCAATCAATGCAGCAATGTAAATTTCAAGGGGCCGTAGCTCAGTTGGGAGAGCGCTTGCATGGCATGCAAGAGGTCGTCGGTTCGATCCCGATCGGCTCCACTTGTTGCGAAAAAGCAAGACAGAGGTCTTGCTTTCTTCTCCACTACGTGTCTGTGTCACGGCGGCGCCGTTAATGACAACCAACCTTGTACTTGCGTGTCCTATTAGCGGCAATTCAATGAGTTTGCACTAAACTATAAATATGCAAACAAAAACAGCACGAGTAATGGCAGGCAACCCATCGACAAACAAATCGCTTTATAGATCAGTGCGATTTATGGTGCACGATGCGATGATTGCAATAGACTTGCCAGATGGAACGCGTTCGCTGATTCTCCGAGAAATCGAAATGGATCGTGCAAAGAAAAACGCACGTGCAGACAGGGTCTATGGATACTCAGACTTTACTCCAAGAAGTGGTCTATCGGGAGATAGAGAAACTGCAGCAGCACAATCAACCACAGAGTGCTTGCGAAGAAATGGAATTACGGACGTCATTGCTGACCGAACACTCCCTCTTCTTTATGTAGACGAAATGCAGGCAGCGGGTATTCACGTGGAGTTAGATCCAGACATGGGTGTAACTGAGCGGCGAGTAAAAGATGCAGAAGAAATTGCATACTTAAAACAAGCACAGAAGGTAACAGAAGATGCAATGCGAATGGCGTGCGAAACTGTAGCGAATGCAGAAGCCGGTAGTGACGGAGCTTTGCGGATAGAAGGTGTTTTACTTACAAGTGAACTCCTACGTACGATGATAGACACCTTTCTCCTTGAGAGAAATTTTTATAACCCACCATGTATTGTCGCTGGTGGAAGCGACGGTGGTGATTGCCACGAACTTGGCAGTGGTTCGCTTCGAACAGAGGAACCAGTCATTATTGACATTTTCCCACTCGACAAACAATCTATGTACAACGGTGATTGCACACGAACAGTAGTACATGGTGAAATTCCATGCGAAATACAGAAGATGCACGAAGCAGTTGTTGCGGCAAAAGAAGCTGCAATGCTTGCAACAAAAGCAGGAGCGACCGGCGAAGTTGTACATCTCGAAACGGTCCGTGTCATCAGTGAGCATGGGTACAAAGAAGGATTGCCGAAAGAAACTGATCCAATAACATTTTGTTCAATGCCACACGGCACCGGTCACGGCATTGGACTTGATGTGCACGAACCCCCTCTTTTAGACAGAAACGGAGCTGAACTTCTTCAAGGGGATGTAGTTACAATTGAGCCTGGTTTATACAGCCATGCAATTGGTGGAGTACGTGTTGAAGATATGGTGCTCGTGACTAAGGATGGCTGTGAAAACTTTAATACATTGCCAGAAGGTTTGACATGGGCATAATCCCAGTCACATTACTTTTACTGGCAAGTTCTCCCCAGTCATCATTTGAACTTCTTAAGGTTCCAGAAGGTTTTACAAAACAACTGATTGCAACGGAACCAAACATAATGGATCCCGTCGCATTCTGTTTTGATGATGATGGAAATATTCTTGTAGCAGAATCATTTAGGCAAGAACAAGGCGTGGAGGATAATCGTTCAAGTCCATTTTGGTTGGATTGGGATTTGTCGCTGATGTCGCTTGATGAACGATTACCAATGTACGAATACTACGCAGATCAACGTGTCAATGGCATGGAGTATTACTCAGAGTACGAAGACCGTATACGTTTATTGAAAGATACAAACGGAGATGGCGTGTTCGATACCGCTGAAGTTTTTGCTGGAGGGTTTAATGACCCACTTGATGGAACTGGTGCCGGAGTTCTCGCAATGGGAGAGGTTGTGTACTACACATGTATTCCTCATCTTTGGTCAATGGATAAAAATGGAGTTAGACAATCGTTAATCAGCGGGTTTGGTGTGCGCACTGCCTTGCGAGGACACGACATGCATGGTTTGGCGCTTGGATTGGATGGTAGGTTGTATTGGTCAATTGGTGATCGGGGATACCATCTTGAGCTTGATGATGGCACGGTCTTGCATAGCCCAGGAGAAGGTGCGGTCTTTAGAAGTGAATTAGATGGGCACAATTTTGAAGTGTTTCATCATGGCTTGCGAAACCCACAAGAACTAGCCTTTGATAAATATGGCAATTTATTTACTGGCGATAACAATTCTGATTCTGTAGACAGGGCTCGACTTGTTTATTGTGTTGAAGGTGGCGAGACAGGTTGGCGTATGGAATACCAAACGCTTTCAGGTGTAAACGAACGTGGCCCATGGGTTACAGAGAATGGTTGGGATCCGCATGCAACAGATCGTCCTGCATGGATTCTTCCTGCAATTGATGTACTTGGTTCTGGACCATCTGGTCTCGTAGCATATCCAGGAGCAGGTTTTTCGCCAAAATATGATGACCACTTTTTTTTATGTGATTTCCGCGGTGGAGCGGAATACAGTAATGTTTTGTCGTTTGCTATTGAACCGAATGGTGCGAATTTTACGCTTGTAGATGAACACCTCTTTGCGGAAAAAGTTTTGTGCACTGATGTCGATTTTGGGTACAACGGCAAGATGGTCATTAGCGATTGGGGGGAAGGATGGACTGGCAACGAAGAAGGTAGGTTGTACTCTGTTTGGGATTCAAAATATGTCAAAGAAGGAGATGTATCAGATCTGTTTGCAACTGGCTTTATAAATATGGATACATCCCAACTTGCAGAATTACTGTTGCATATTGACAGACGTGTTCGCATTCGAGCGCAGTACGAACTTGCCGCTCGTAAAGAAGCTGATTTGCTAATCACTCTTTTGCATTCTAAGGAACAGCTTGCTCGCATCCACGCCATGTGGGGGCTCGCCATGATCGATAGGAATGCACATATTGCACAAATGGGACACATTGCACCATTGCTTCTTGATGAAGATGAGGAAATCCGTGCACAAGCGTGTAGGATTCTTGGGGAAGCTGGATACGCACCAGCTTTTGAAGAAATAGTTTCGCTCGTTAGTGATGATAATCCTCGCGTCTCATATTTTGCAACCATTGCAGCTGGTCACATAGGTAACCCTTTTGATGCAGTTGTTGCGATGCTAGAAGAAAATAACGATGAAGATGTGTACTTGCGCCAT
The DNA here is from genome assembly GCA_018657585.1 of Phycisphaerae bacterium. GTDB lineage: Bacteria > Planctomycetota > Phycisphaerae > Phycisphaerales > SM1A02. Next base: position 2,979 of record JABHWX010000174.1, on the reverse strand, counting down.
GCTGGTGTGGTTGCATTTGCAAACTCTCAATACCCGTCTAGGCTCGTAAATGTACAGAGCCACAAAAGCAAAGCGGTACGCCTCGCTGCAGTACTTGCCCTCCGTAAGCTAAAATCGTCGTTCATTGCGGATTTTTTGAATGACCCGAATGACGCAGTTGCAACCGAAGCAGCACGCGGGATTCACGATGCTCGCATAACAAAAGCAATGCTCCAATTAGCAGATTCGTTACCGATAGCTCGTACGGTTGCATGGCAAAAGAGGGCAATAAGTGCGAATATGCTTGCTCATCGACCTGAAAACAGTTGGGATGTTGCGAAATTTGCGAGTGATGAAAGCAATCCGTACGCAATGCGTGTCCTTGCTATACAAGCACTACGTGGTTGGGATCCGGGTCTGTCTATACGTAGAGATATTATTGAGGGCAGAGTTGTAGAGCGTTCGCAGATGGATCAATATCTAATGGCTGACATAAAAAAACCACTGTTTGAAACTATTTCAAATGCAGAGGGCGAATTGCTTTTAGAAACGATGCACCTCGTTAAAGAACTTCAGATGACATTGCCATCTGGTGTTGAGAGCGCATTTGTACAGGACGAATCATTGCCAATAGAAATACGCACATACGCATTGCGAAACACGTTGGTAGACGAAAATGTAACGTATGCTCTCCAAAGCGATCACTGGGAATTGCGAGCCGTTGCGAGGGAAGTGCTACAAATGCGAGACAAAATGCCTGCAAGAAATTTACTTCTTGATGCAGTGAACAATGGTGAAGTGTTTGAAGCGCAAATGGCTGTAACAGCACTTGGTAAAGATCCACTTGGTTTTGCTATGATTGAAGCAGAAACTCTTCCGGTTGAATTACAACTAGAGTATGCACTTGCAAGCGGCAATCCTCTGATGTTCGGAGACCCACTCGAGGGGTGGTGGCTTCTTCGCGGAGGCAATGCAACTGAAGGGAAACGCTTGGTGTTTGAACACACTCGTAGTGAATGTTTGCGTTGTCATAAAATCGATGGCAAGGGAGGCATTGCTGGTCCATCACTTGATGGAGTGGCAGACAGATTAAACGAACGTGAGTTACAAGATGCAATGCTTGTTCCAAATGCAAAAGTGGCTGAAGGGTATGGCGAATATTCAGCAATGCCACCGATGGGGGCGTTGCTGAATCATACAGAGTTACGTGATGTGCTCGCGTACATCAAGACTTTGTACCGCAAGGAAGAGAAGTAAGTACTTTTGAAATCAAAACAGCCATAGCGCCTAGTAGATAACTCAATCCAATGGCAATAATGACAATATAGAGTCCACTTTTTAATTCTGTTTTGACAAGTTCCTTCCCCTCAGTTGCGATAAGGAAGAGGGCAAGGCCAAACACGTCAAGCATGCACCATCTTGAGAGCGAATCAATAATCGCTCGCATTTTGTAATGAGTGCAAATTTTCATCGGTGACACCCAACTAATAAGCAGGATTAATAAACGAGCAGCAGGGAAAACAGCTATTGTTGAAACAAGAACGCAAAAAAGTATCCAAAGTTTCATTTTGCTGAGAATTACGCCTAGCGAATAAATACTAAATGAATAAGAAACTAAAAATGCTTGGTGGATTTGTAAGAAATCAGAGTGAAATGATCGGACAAGTGCATAGCCTGAAATAATTGCAAGAACAGGTATTGTCCAACTAATTTTGAAATGATCTGTGATAAGCAATATCTTTTTATTTTTGTCTGGTAAAAGATTTTCTGCGCCAACTTCATCTTTTGCGATTCTGATTATTGCCTCTGAAACGAACATGCTGAGTGAAATTGCACCAATAAAGAAGTACACGCCAATTTTTATTGTGGAAGAAATCCACTGTTGGTCATGCGTAAGCGCAATGAGTAGAATGACCACAAAAATATCCATGAAGGACCATTTGCCCATGAGTTCAATAATGTGTAAGAACTTCACTCGTGTTGAAGATCTCCATTTTAAAAACCAAGCAAGGTAGAGAGAAATGAGTTTTGCAAATGGAAATATGATGGAAAATCCGAGGATTAACCCCGCTATCACATACAGTTTGTCATCCCACATGAGTCTTACCGAATGGATTAGTTTGTAAGGAATGGGCTCTTTGAATGCCTCGTCTATCTCAAGAAAAGGGAGTGTGAGCGCTAAAATATTCAAAGCCAGAGAAACAGTAAGAAGAATTGGAACACTCCATCCCCTTTTCCCAGCGTATTGGTTCAGAGAATTTTTTTCTGCCATTACCCCCATCATAACTTAAGAAACGCCTTTTTGAGCATTTGAATGTATAATATTCATCCTATGGCAACAGTATTAATAACAAACGGTTTATGGCTCGCTTTTCTTCTTGGTTGGTGTCTTCTTTGCTTTGCAGACGCGAAGAACCAAAATCAATAAGAACGCAACGGTGATAGTTGGTGTCCTTCGCACATCGCTTTGAGTTCATCTGCTATAGACAAAAAAGCATCAACAACCATCGGGTCAAAATGTTTCCCTTTTTCATGGGTGATTATTGCACGCGCTTTTTCGTGTGATATCGCTTTTTTATAGACTCGCTCTGATGTAAGTGCATCGTAGACATCTGCAACTGCGACGATTCGTGCGGGTAAATTGATACCTTCACCTATGAGCCCAAACGGGTATCCAGAACCATCCCAACGCTCGTGGTGCCCAAGAGCAATCTGAATGGCAGTATCAATCCATGGGTCTCTACCTAATTGCTCTGAGAGAGCGAGCAAAATGTCAGCGCCAATTGGCGCATGCTTTTTCATAGTTTCAAACTGCGATTTGGAAAGTTTGTTTGGATGTAGCAAGACTTCATCAGAAATACCGACTTTGCCAATGTCATGCAAAATAGATGCAGCAGAAATGATTGAAACTTCTCCCAACGGCAACTTATCTGGATGTCTTCCGGCTATTGCTGATGCAAGCATCGAAGTGTATTGACGAATACGAGCAAGGTGCGTACC
>JABHWX010000173.1 GCA_018657585.1 Phycisphaerae bacterium | reverse complement strand
ATACGACATCATTTTCTTAGGCGGCATGCCTTGGATCTTTAGTGCTAACGCTACAATCTTCTCATATGAAAAGGAAGGTGTTATTCCGGGTTTGCTAGAACGCTGGTATGCCGAACGTAAAGAGTTACAAGCCAAAGCACGTGCTGCACGTGACGAGGGTGGAGACAAGTTTGCGTTTTGGGATAAGCGTCAGCTGGTGAAAAAGATTAACTTGAACAGTTTATATGGTGCCTTGTTGAACCCAGGCAGTAGATTCTTTGATAGCAGGCTTGGACAGAGTACAACACTAACAGGGCGTTGTATTGCAAGGCACATGTCTGGTGCAGTAAACGAAGCAATCACAGGCGAGTTTCACTACAAAGGCGACAGTATTATTTACGGTGATACTGACTCTGTGTACTTCAGTGCATATCCAATGCTCAAAGATCAAATCGATTCCGGTGAGATCAAGTGGGGCAAGGACAATGCAATTGCGTATTATGATGCAGTGTGTGAAGCAGCTAACGAAACGTTTCCAGCGTACATGAATACAGCACACAACTGTCCAGGCGAACTAGGCAGCATTATTGCTGCAGCACGTGAGATTGTTGGACAAGCAGGATTGTACATCAAGAAGAAGCGTTATGCTATTTTAGTTATTGATGATGAAGGTCATCGTGTTGACACTGACGGCAAGCCTGGTAAGATCAAAGCAATGGGCTTGGACTTGAAGCGTAGTGACACTCCTCCATATATGCAAGAGTTTCTCAAAGAGCTGCTAACAATGACACTAACTGAAGGAACAGAACAGGAAATTATTGAGCGTATCAAACTGTTTCGCAAAGAGTTTCGTGCAATGGCAGCGTGGGAGAAAGGTACTCCTAAGCGTGTAAACAAACTAACACACTACTATGGACTTGAGTGGAAGGTTGACAAACGAGGCAACGAAACATTCAAAGACAAAGCAAGCATGCCCGGACATGTTAGAGCAGCTATCAACTACAATAGACTGCGTAAGATGAACGGCGATGCTTACAGCATGGAGATTACAGATGGCATGAAAACTGTTGTGTGTAAACTCAAAGACAATCCACTAAAAATGACAAGCATTGGAATTCCAACTGACTTGAATAGAATACCCGAATGGTTCAAAGACTTACCGTTCGACGAAGAAATAATGGAAGAAACTATTGTTACACAAAAGATTGAAAATCTCTTGGGTGTGCTAAAATGGGATCTTGCATCAGCGTATGAAAAAACCATGTTCAATGACTTATTTGACTGGAATTAAAAAGGTTGCTTTTTACGCTGTTTTATGTTATATTTAGATATATTGTCTAAATACATTCACCAACAGATATCATTACAAAGGAATAGAATATGAAAGACGTTGTTCTTGACATTGTCAAACACACGGCCGGTCTCGGCTTTATTGAAAATATCAAAGTAACTGGTACCAATGACTCTACTAAGCTAGAAGCTATGGATCCAGATCGTACAGTTATCCTAAACGCACAACTACACGCACCAGCTGGTGATATGGTTGGAGAGTTTGGCATGGGTAACTTGGGCTTTCTCAACGGTGTTAGCAACTTGCCTAACTACAAAGATGACGGCGCAACTGTAGAAGTTACACGCCGTGAGCGTAACGGTGAGGATCACCCAGAGTCATTGATCTTCAAAGATCCAGAAGGTAACAAAGACCAGTATCGCTTTATGAGCAAACAGATTGTTGAACAAACAATGAAAACTGTTACATTCAAAGGCGCTAGCTGGAATGTTACAATTGAACCAGCAAAAGCAAAAGTTACTGAGCTACAGCAAGTAGCAAGCATTTATGGCAGCATTGAACCAACGTTCAATGTAAAAACAGAAGAAGGCGACTTGGTGTTTACAGTAGGTAGCCCAGATGGCGGACTAAGCGGCCGTAGAACATTTGCTCGTAACGTTGACGGCGAACTAACTGCTGGCTGGAGCTGGCCACTATCACAAGTGTTGAGCATTCTAAAGCTTGGAATGAGCGGCGGTTGTGTAATGAAATTTAGCGATCAAGGCGCACTACAAATTGACGTAGACAGCGGTATCGCAACTTACAGCTACGTGTTGCCAGCTATTACAAAATAAGGACAAACAATGTCAGTAAACCTAACAGAGTCTAACAAAGACTATGCTGTCTTCTTGCCAAGCATCAGCACATTCTATCAAAACTTTATCAGCAAGGATATCAATCAAGCTGGCTTACAACAGCCGGCTGAGCGTGTTCCAGCTGGCTTTGACAAGGGTGTAAAAGGATGTGACTGGCTGAAAAAAGAAGACAGCTATTACAACTATAAATGGAGCCTTTACTCAGCAGGACATGCTCAGCTGGATACATCAAAAAGTGATGTAGAGGAAAGCATGATTCAGCAGCGTAATCGTGAGGAAACATTTATACTTGGAGACTCTGGAGGTTTCCAAGTTGCTACTGGCGTGTTGAAAATGGATTGGCAAAACTTCTATGAAACGCCAAGTCAGCCTAACTACATTGGCAAAGTTGATCAATTGAGACAGCGTATTGTAAACTGGTTAGAGCACACAGCAGACTACAGCATGATCCTCGATGTTCCTACATTCTCTGCGTTGCCTCCTTATTCTGATCGCACAGGGCTAAAAACATTCCAGGAATGTCTTGATGCTACACTGTTCAACGTTGATTGGATCCTGCGTAACAGACAAGGTAAAACAAAATTCCTAAACGTGTTACAAGGTGGTAGCGATGCAGAAGCAGACATTTGGTATGAGCAAGTAAAGAACTTACCATTTGAAGGCTGGGCTATGGGTGGTAACAACATGCAAGACATCAAACTGTTCTTGCGTAGAATGATTACCTTGCGTGATGATAAGCTACTGGAAAAAGGCGAGCGTGACTTAGTTCACGTACTTGGTACTGGTAAACTTGACTGGGCAGTAATGCTAACAGCAATCAAGCGTAAACTGAATGCCACAGTAAATCCAGACTTGCTTCTTACATTTGATGCAGCTAGTCCTTTCTTGTGTACAGCGTTTGGACAGATGTACACACAGCACGTACACAAAAACGATCGCTTCAGCTACATCATGGACAAAGCTATTGATGATCGCAGACTAAAAGGCAGCAACATTCCCTTGCCTTGGAACAGCCCAATTGCTAACAGACTAACACTAGGTGACATTTGTCATTATGGTCCTGGTGACCTAAACAAGAATGGCAAAGAAAGCATGACAAGTTGGGATAGCTTTGGTTACATGTTGATGATGGCACACAACGTGTATCAGCATATTGAATCAGTGCAACGTGCTAACGTGCTAGCAGATACAGAGTTTGCTATTAGCGACTTAGACTTAGCTGAATGGCGCCGTCCTGGCAAAGGTAGCAGCAAAAGTCTTGAGGTTAGCAACTGGGTTCCACGTAACTTGATCTACTTCAACCACTTAGTTGATGCAGTGTTTGACAGTGAAACACCTATGCAGGTTATTGAAGACAACGCTGGTTTGCTTGCTGAACTTAGCAAGAACAAAACACGCAAAAGTTCTAACACAGTGTTTAGTGATTTGTTTGACATTGACACAGCGGAAAGTGATGCTGATGACGAGCACGTGTTTGACGAACTAGAAGCACAACGGAGACTGGGCGATGCCGACTAATAGTCCCAAAGCACATCAGCGTATTGGGTTCACGTGTAGCACATTTGATTTGCTACACGCTGGACACATTGGAATGCTACGTGAAGCAAAAGAGAATTGCGATTACCTCATTGTAGCATTGCAAACTGATCCAACTATCGATCGCCCAAAAGAAAAGAACAAGCCAGTGCAAACTGTTGTTGAGCGTTACGCACAACTAAACGCACTGGACTTGGTAGATGAAATTGTTCCATATGAAACCGAACGAGACTTGGTTGACATATTAGAACTGTTTCGCATTGATGTTCGTTTTATTGGAATTGAATACAAAAGCAAAGACTTTACTGGCAAAGAAGAATGTAGCCACAGAGGAATTGACATTCACTACAACAAACGAGATCATAGATTTAGCAGTAGCGGCTTGCGTGAGCGTGTCGCAGAAGCACAAGCTAACAAGAAACCAAAGGAAAGCAAATGAAAGAACAACTAGTCAAAGCAGCACGTATGCATGCCGAAGGTGAGCTGGAACGTGCAAAAACTAACATCTTGGTTTACATGAATCAAAGTGTTGGTATCGGCGAACATAGCGATATTGTTGAAGCCATCCAAGAAGAATTGGACAAAATGGCCTCTGCAGAAGATCGAATTGAGATGCTAAAGAAATATTTCACTTGACAACTAAGTCATTGAATGTTATAGTAATATTATATCATAGGAAACAAGCATATGGAACGCATTTACGACAACGGTACAAGCAATAGTGTCTCTCTCTTTGTAGGTACTGAAGTTGAAAAAACTCTAGCTCATGGCAAACGAACGTTGTTTGTTGTTGGTGTTCATAGTATCGACGTTATTGAAACGTTTGCAGAGCAAGAGAAATGCGATCATATTTACTTAGGAGCAAACATGAGTTTTGAACCTAATGAAGCTTGGAATGATATGGTAACTGGCCTTCTAGTATCTGATCTTTGGGTTACATTGGATTACGATGTAAAGCACCATGATTGGGTACTAGAAGGCTGCTTCAATGAACACGATAAATTTATTAGTATGATAAGCGTCAAGCTTCCATACATCAGTCAACTAAACTACAATGCATGTTTGAAAGTTGATGACAGTGATTTCCGTGCCTCGAACACGGGAGTATGGGTGCATAGTGTGCATTCATTACAAGATAGCAGTGTATATACCGATTGGTCTAAATACACAAAAGACAAACCCTTACTATAATTTAGGAGAAAGCAATGGCTCGTAAGATTCGACTAATCGAAGAAGAACCATCTGACGAAACATTAGACAACGCTGATTTCAACAAAACTGTACTAGAACTTGCTAAAAGCATGGACTGGAAACTGTGGGAACTGTTGCAAACAATGCAACGTATTGAAAAGAATCTAACTGTTGTTGATGACGACTCTGCAGAATAATGCAAGAGCGTTATCATGAATACATGCGCAGACGAATGCGTGAGGAAGATAACAAAATGAAAAAAACAGATAGCATGATTTGGGTTACCTTTCAGAAAGAAGGTATACACAAATATCCTGCAGCACTTGAAGATCCAGCATTGGCAACAGGTGATAAGTATGATGTGAGCTTTTTAGGCTATCCTCATCGTCACATGTTTCACTTCCGTGTTGAGATTCAAGTATTCCATGACGACCGCGACATTGAGTTTATTCAATTCAAGCGTTGGTTAGAAGAACTATACGGCGATGGCATTTTACAACTTGACTATAAGAGCTGTGAAATGATTGCAGAAGAACTAGCCGAAACAATCAACAAGCGTTATCCAGATCGCAAAATGATAATCACCGTTTCTGAGGATAACGAAAACGGTGCAACACTAACCTTTGAGGTATAATAATGAGTAAAATTAGTATCAACGACATCAAGTATGACTTGTTGAAAATCATCGAGCCGTACGACAGTGTACTTGAGCGTGGTAAGACAAAGCCAATCTATCATTTGTTTGTGTCTTACTTGAATGACATGCGCAAAGCCGGTATCATCCGTGAGTTCAATGTGAACACAAGCACTCGCGATGCAGCAACTACATTTGATGTAAGTGTGAAGGTAAGCGCAGATCGTACTCCTAAGAAATTGAAAATTCACGTAGGCACTTTCCAAGCGCCTTGGTGTAACGCTTAGGAGTTTACAATGGGATTTCGTAAACTTTTTTATATGGGACTGGAACCATATGAGGGTCGATATACACTACAGCTTCAAGAGTGGAGTGAACGTGCGTTCAAACGCAAAGGTATCGACTATGTAGTTGTACCAGGCGAAACCATTGATAACACAAAGGCTATCAGTGTTGGGCAAGTACTAGATGCACATGGACGTTCATACTTTGGTATGAGCCAACTAATGAATCTAGTACAAATGATGCGCAACGGAGATGTGACTGGCGAAGACGTAGTGTTCTTTGAAGACATGTTTCAGCCTGGCATTGAAAGCCTGCCTTACATCATGGACCAGATTCCAGTAGAACAAAGACCACGTGTTTGGATTCGCTGCCTTGCGCAGGCAATTGATCCAGATGACTTTGTTCATGTCTGGGGCATGAGTAAATGGATGAGCTTGTACGAAGAAATGTGCAATGAGTTTGTAACTGGTGTACTAGCAAGCAATGAAGAAATGGTTGCTAACATGAAAGTTGCAAACTGGAAGGCTCCATTATATAACGTTTCAGGACTAGCGTTTGACAAAGGCGAAGTACAAGAACGTGTAAACAATAACATCAAGCCCTGGGCAGAACGTGCAAACCGTGTTGTGTTTGCTGCTCGTTGGGATCAAGAAAAGCAACCAGACTTCTACATGGATATTGCAGAACAATACGCCGACACAGGCGTAGAGTTTGCAGTACTACAAGGTGGTCCGTTGCGCAGTAACGATCAGAAATATATTGATCGTGCTAACAGCCTAGCACAAAAAGGTATTCTAACATTACATGAAAACCTCAAAAAAGAACAGTACTATGACATTGTAAATGATAGTAAAGTGTTGTTCAATTGTGCTTTACAAGACTGGACAAGCAACACTGTAAGCGAAGCAGACGCATTAGGTTGCAACGTATTGTTTCCTGCGTACAGAAGCTTTCCAGAAGTATTTGCTAACGATCACACACGCATGTATATTCCATGGAGCGTAGATGATGCAGCAGATAAACTCAACCGGTTACTTGAAGCGCCTAGCATGAACTTAGGTAAAATAAGTGACTGGACAAATGGTACCATTGATCGTTACATTGACATCATGTCAGGTGAAGGTGAACAATGGCGTCGAGACAGTGTAGATTATCGTAACTACACTTCACAATCTAAATACTAAGGAAATAAAAATGAAAGAATATT
>JABHWX010000172.1 GCA_018657585.1 Phycisphaerae bacterium | reverse complement strand
TTTATTGATGCAGAGCATGCGCTTGATCCAATGTGGGCAAAAAAACTTGGTGTTGATGTTGATGCTCTTCTTGTTTCACAACCAGACACAGGTGAGCAGGCGTTAGAAATTTGCGAAATGCTCGTTCGGTCGAACGCAGTAGACGTAGTAGTTATCGACTCTGTTGCCGCACTGATTCCTAGAGCTGAAATTGAAGGCGAAATGGGTGCTACGCATGTTGGATTGCAGGCGCGATTGATGAGCCAAGCGATGCGGAAATTAACGGGTGCTATTTCAAAGAGCGACTGCATGGTAATCTTTATTAACCAGATTCGCGAGAAAATTGGCGTAATGTTTGGAAGCCCAGAGACAACGCCAGGTGGTCGCGCGCTTAAGTTTTATTCATCCATACGTGTTGATATTCGACGGATTGGGTCAATTAAAGATGGTGATATTCCAATAGGTAACCGTGTTCGGGCGCGAGTTGTGAAAAACAAAACAGCTCCTCCATTCCGTAGTGCTGAGTTTGACATTATGTTCAACGAAGGTATCAGTATTACTGGCGATCTCATCGACTTAGCTGTTGATGACGGAATCGTGGCAAAGAGTGGTTCATGGTTTAGTTATGGCGAAACTCGTCTTGGGCAAGGCCGCGAGAACTCAAAACAGTTCCTCGCAGATAATCCAGAACTTTTTGAAGAGATAAAGGGGAAGGTTCTTGTTGCTCGAGGTGTTATAGATGGTCCCGAACTGGTAGCAGAAGATGCAAAGAAGGAAGACCTGAAGCCAGAACTAGCATAAAAGAATGAACGTGTTGCACAGAGAGACGCAGACCGCACTCCTTTTTGCATCTGTGTCTCTTTGTCATGCGTGCCCAAAATTGCTGTATTGTTTGCAGTATGAAGGTGCATCCGAGTAAGAAAAAAGGTCTTTCGCCCTTGCTTATAGCTCAATTTATGGGTGCAGCAAACGATAACATCCTAAAAGCCTTGCTTGGCTTTGCAGTTGTTAAGGGTGGTATGTGGGCGGGGAGCCTTGGGCAAGGCGGACAGGGTTTAATCGCGTTATGTTTGTTCATTCCGTTTGTCTTGTTCTCTGGCTGGGCTGGTCCACTTGCGGACCGCTATTCAAAACGGACCATTTCAGTTTTTATGAAATGGGTAGAAGTTCCGCTCGCAATTGCAGCAGGTCTAGGATTTGCTACAAACAATTTCTGGTTTGCTGGAGTTGCAATGTTTTTGCTCGCAACGCAGTCTACATTTTTTAGCCCAGCAAAGTATGGGATGATTCCAGAAATTGTACCGGAGCATAATATCGCTCGTGCAAATGGTATTCTAAATATGACTACGAACATTGCAATTATTGCTGGGATGCTTGCTGCTGGTATATTAAGTGATCAATTAAAGTTGGGTGATATTCAAAGTAAAAGACTCCCTGGAATCGTATTGTATCTAGTTGCGACAATTGGTTTGCTAGCAATTATTTGTCTACCTAAACTTGCCTCGATGAATCCAAAAATCAAATTGCCCAAAAATCCATTTTCGACGTACATTAAAACTGGTGGAGAAATGTGCAAAACTGCACTTATGAAAGTTTCAATTGCTTGGGCTTTTTTTTATCTTCTAGCAACTGTTGTTCTTCTACTTATAAATGAACTTGGACCACTTTTGCAGGTAAGCGATTCAATGGTCTCTTATCTATTGGCTTCGGTTGGTGTATCTGTTGGTTTCGGTTCGTTGATGGCTGGCTTTATCTCAAGAGGAATCGTGCGTTTACCTCTCTCAAAATATGCTTCTTTGGGAATGGCGATTTCAGTTCTTTATGCTGGCATTGCTCCAGTTTCATACGGTAATATTATGGCTGCACTGATTGCCCTTGGGTTTACTGCGGGTCTTTACGCAATCCCTCTGCAAACACTCATACAAACCTTGCCAGAATCAGGAAACCGTGGGCAAGTCTTAGCTACATCGAACGCAATTTCCTTTTTGTTTATGGCGGTTGGTTCGTTGTTGTATTGGGCACTCCGTCCATTGTTTGGAGATTCGCCACAGTACATTTTTGTTGTGTGTGCTTTGGTTGGGGTACTTGCTTGGGGTGTCACTATGAGAATTCATCTTCCAGATGAATCAAACGATACAATATAAATTCTATGTACACCTTAATTTATCTTGATAATAATGCGACTACTGCTCCGCTTCCATCGGTGAGCAAAATAGTTCTTCATGCGATGGAATCATTGTGGGGTAACCCTTCGAGTATCCATCGCATTGGGCAGGAAGCTCGGCATCAAATGGATATGGCCAGGGAATCTGTTGCTGATCTTATCAACTGTAGTGCATCAAGAATTACTTTTACTTCAGGTGGCACTGAAGCTGCGAACCTAGCATTAAAAACGGCAATTGAAAAGTGCCCAAATCGAAAACTGATAGTGACTAGTCGTCTTGAACATGCTGCTGTAGGCGAAGCACTTGATCTACTTGTGAATGATGGATATGAAATTGTTCGTCTAGATAATTGCAGGGATGGCATAATTTGTGTGCAACAACTTGAACAATTGTTGCAAGAGCGTGGCAATGAAATCGCTTTGGTATCAGTTATGTGGTGCAATAACGAAACCGGCGTGGTTGAACCCGTTGCGCAAATTGTTTCTCTTTGCCATGAGCATGATGTACTTGTCCACAGCGATGGGACACAGTGGGTTGCAAAAATGCCTGTCGATGTTCAGGACGTACCAGTAGATATGCTTTCTTTCGCTGCGCATAAATTTCATGGTCCAAAGGGAGTTGGTGCGCTGTATACGAGAGATGGAATTAAGGTTGCTCCATTGGTGACTGGAGGTCCGCAAGAACGCGGCCGGAGGGGTGGCACTGAAAATGTTCCAGCAATTTTAGGTTTTGGCGTTGCAGCAGAAGAAGCAGTTGCGTGGTTGACAGAACACAATATTAAGAACATGGAGAACTTACGAGATGCCTTTGAAGATGCTTTGGTAGCAAGGGTCCCTGCGATTCAGATTAACTCTTCCGGGGCAGATCGTGCATGGACTACAAGTTCAATTTCATTTCCTGACGTAAAAGGTGAACTTATGCTCTTGATGTTGTCAGAGCGCGGTGTTTGCGCATCTTCTGGGTCTGCATGTTCAAGTGGTGCGCTGAAGGAGTCAAAAGTGATTGAAGCTTTGGGCATTTCAGATGATGGTGAGTGGGGGACTGTCCGGTTTAGTTTTGCTCGAACTACAACGCAAGATGATTTGAATCAAGCAATTGAAGCAGTGTGCGGTTCGATGAGAGCGATTTCGCAAGTGCTTGAATCATCTCAGGGATAACCGGTGTGCCTTTCGCTAACAGCGAACTTTGTTACGGACAAGTACCCCAAGCGGCAACGATTGCAAGAATGTCATTTGCTTCCACAAACCCATCACCTGTGATATCAGAACTACAGCCAACACACTCTCCCCAATCTTGAAAGATAACGAGGAGATCCCCAACATTGACTACAAAATCGTTGTTCAAATCTTCTAAACAATCTGCAGGGCATGTATCAGAATAGGTGTTACTGTTGTCGTCAGCAATGCAACCATAGAGATGTTCAGGGATATTTTGGCAAAAGTAACTATCGGAAATAATCGTGTCACTGCTATCACCAGAACATTGCACCCCTCCACCAGCACTTTTCGCTGCATTTTCTGAAAAGGTACTACTGGTGCAAGTGAACAAGCTACTATGTGCAGCAACTCCTGCGCCAGTTGTGGCTGTGTTTTCACTAAATATACAATCCTCAAGTTGGGAAGCACCCTGAACGCTCATCATCCGAATGGCTCCGCCTATAGAAGAGGTATTTGATGAAAAAACAGAGTTATACACTGCAAGGGAAGGTCCCAAATAGATTCGAATCGCACCACCCGATGAAGATGAATGGTTAAATTCAAAAGAACAATCCATAACAGTCAGTTGCGAATTATTTCCCCCAATTGCCCCGCCATTGTTCGCTTGATTTTCTATGAATGTACAACTGTCAAACGTTGCAAGACTATTATTTAAACAGTGTGCCCCACCACCATGAGCTGATGCGGAATTGTTATCAAAAACACAATTCTGAACAGTGATCACAGAATTATCGCATGCAATTCCTGCGCCTTTGTTATTTGTACAGTTTGTAATAGTAAAACCATCAATGGAAAGATCACTATCAGAAGTACAGTTTATTCCAATTCGGTTGAATTGCCCATCAATGAATGTAACAGTGTTTCCTTTTGCGCTGCTGATAGAGATTGATTTGTTCGTAATGTCTACAACTTGATCTGTGGTGGATGTATACGTTCCTGGCATTACAATAATTTCATCCCCAGTCATTGAAGCGTCTATTGCTTCTTGGATGGTAGTGAAGTCTGCAGTTCCGTCATAGTTTACGGTCCACGTGTCAGCATTTGAGACACTGATACATACACAAACGGCAAGCCCTGTAATTAGATTTTTCATTATCTCCTCCTTTTGGTAAATTGTAGTAACTACTTTATTCTCTCAGGGGCGAAGGGATAACGCAAGGTACTCATGTTGATTTTGTTCTGTAACCTCATAAATGCGGTACCATACTTGATCATGACCGAGCCTCCTCAATTACCGGTATTTCCAGAAGTTCTGATGAATCTTGTGAAGCCAACCGCCCCTGTCACTGGCACTGTTGTTTCCACGGAGACGTGCCTCAAGGGTGGTCGAAAATCAGCCAGTTTCGTTCGACACGTCGCAATCGATGTCAGTGG
>JABHWX010000171.1 GCA_018657585.1 Phycisphaerae bacterium | reverse complement strand
TGCGTTGGATTCCTGTAATGTTGAAGTACGAATACAGAATCCGCTGGTGCTGCTTCTCTAGCATCTTCAAGTAGCGGAAGCAACTCTGGGAAGACTGGGCAGACCCTTGTTCCTTTGCCGTGGTGTGCTGTCTTAGGGCTTGTGATAGTCATCGTGTTGCCATCAAGCGAGATATCTTCCCACTTCAGTAAGACCGCTTCTGAGGGTATACGAAGTCCAGCATACCGAGCCAATCCAACAAGCAATCGCCACTCTGCACTTGGGCATGCTTCAATCACTTTCTCGATGGTTGGTCTATCGACAAAGTGAAACTTCTCATGGTTTCCTCGCACAACCGTGGGTAACCCTTTGAAAGGATTAAGACTAATCACCTTCAAATCGATTGCATCGTTAAAAAACTGGTTGGCGGTGCTGGCAGAACGGTTCACAGTTGCCTCGGCAAGACCGCGTTCAAGTAATGACCTGCGCCACTGTTTTGCTTCTCCCACAGTGATATCTGCAAGGCGGTGGTCTTTGCCAAAGTAATCGACTAGCCGTTTCCTTACTAGGCGATAGGTGGTTTGCGTTCCAGTAGTCACATCTGTCCTGCTACCAATGTAATCAGCGATAAACGCATCGAGAGAATCTGGCACATCAGGACGGTGTTCCCGATGAACCAAATCCAAATCTGCTAATTTTTCAATCAATGTGCTTTTTTGCTTTTGTTGCTCAGCAATCCATTGCAGCGTAGATGTAACTGGAGCATGTCCTGCAATCTTCGCAGCGATGATATCCTCAACTTTTGTTTTCACTTCATTTGCAAGTTTCATGGACATCTTGCCAAGATAAATGCAGTGTCGTTTATCCCCATACACAAACTCTATCCGCTTACGACCATTCTTTTGTTTTGTAATACTTGACATTACTTATCCTCCTTGATTGTATTTTTCTTGTTCTTCGTATTATCCTTCAAAGTTACACATCTTGTAGACAATCCCTGACTATTCTTGCGAGATTCCCATGTTCCGTAACCGTGTTCGACCACCCTGCCTAACCATGCCTCTGCATTACTCGCCTTCCTTCCAAACCGATGGCTTTTCTGTTGTAGTTCACGTGATGACATAGAGCCACCATTGCGTTTAATCAAATCAACAACTTCGAGAATCGAATGGGTTTCTGAATCGGAATCTACAAGGGCATCTAAGCGTACTGATTCGACCTTGAACCAATCCACAACAGCAATAGCACTTTGCATACTTTCATAATCAACTTCGTCTGGTTCTTGTCCCGCGCTTCCATGAGCCTTCACAAGGCAAAAGAGTAATGCAAGCCGAGGAGCGTACGCCTCCAACTTGCTCCAGGTTGCCCGCAAATGTTCAGATTGCGAGTCCATTTCGATATTGTGTTGGTCATACCATTTCCCATACAAATCTCTCGCAGTATTTGACAATGGAAGCACAGTCGGACTTGGATGACCAAAGTCATCTATTTGTTGCTCAAGCGCGAGCAAACCATTAATTAATCGTTCATACGATTCTGTTACCAATGAGGGAGTCCCAGTAGTTGCCCACCGTTTGGGTGGAGATTCTGGAAAGGCAATTAAATACCTTGCCATAGTCCCATTGTCCCGCTTTTGGTTTGACATGGTTTGCTTAAATATGGCTGGTTGAATTGTTCCGCAGAAGGACACAAATGGCTTCTTTATGTGAATTGTTCCACTGGTTTTTCTATCGATAATAATTGGATTGCCTCTGAACAATTCCAACCATTTCGAAGCATCATCACCACCCGATGTTTTGTATTGGTTCTGTGCTTGGAAGTGACCAGCAGCTTCATCACGGTCAACCAATAAGCCCCTCTGGTTTACCGAAAGTGTTCCCGCTAACGCCTCCATAGTTGTATCTGAAACCGTGACACGCTTAACAGTTGGCTCAATTGGCTTTGGCTGAGGAATCGTTGTAGTAACTGCATTCCTGCGTGGCTTTGGATTATTGCATTCCCACTGCTCGCAGTCACGTTCAAATTGGAGCATTTCCTCGTCATGTATTGAGAATGCTTCACTTTGATAGTTTCGTATCGGTGCGACAGATTTATCGTGGGCAATGGTTTTCATTGTTCCACTGTTGCCAACAATAAGAGTCCAAACAATGCAAGGTTCAATCCAGCCCTTGTTGGAATCAACCTCAACACTGTAGGTGTTGCCAACTGCTGCGCTTGTTGTTGCAAACATTGGTAACACGAAATAAACCTCAGCGCAATACAATGCCTTGGCATTCTCAAATACAAACGCTCGCAAAGGCTCTGGAAGTACTTCTGTCGGAAAATGTGTTCGCCTTGACTCAACCAACACCGTTTCCAACTCTACGTTCTCAGTAGCATCTACGGATTCTTGTATCGCAGCTCTACACGCCTCTTGG
>JABHWX010000170.1 GCA_018657585.1 Phycisphaerae bacterium | reverse complement strand
ACTGGCTTGGCATGCATTGGCTTTCTTCACAGATTCAAGCTGTGAATCCAATTATGATTCTGATTTACATTCCAATTTTCCAGTTTGCGGTATACCCATTGATTAACAAAGTTTGGACTCTTACTCCAATCAGAAAAATTTCAATTGGACTCTTTGTCATGGTTATTGGGTTCTACATGGTTGGCACGGTACAAAGTTGGGTTGATGCAGGTGAACGACCTTCAATTGGCTGGCAAGTTCTCGCGTATGCAATTTTGACAGCGTCTGAGGTGATGGTGTCAATTACAGGTTTAGAATTTGCATATACTCAAGCACCAAAGAGGATGAAGTCCATCATCATGGCCCTCTTCTTGTTTAGTGTTTCTCTAGGGAATTTTTTTACTGCTGGCGTGAATCACTTCATCGTTATTCCTGATGGTTTAAGTGAAGCAAAATCACTTGTAGCAAAGTGGGGTGCTCACAATGAAGATGAACAAATTGATCATACGCTTCGAAAATCGGAAGCCTCAGCCCTTGGCATGAAATATGAACATGCAGACGATGATAGTTTTGAGCTTACATTGAAGGGCTGGAAAGATTCTTTAGGCGATGACGATATTCGCGTTGGTTACGGTCCAGACTTAGAGCGGAGTTCTTTGGTTACAACAGAAGTTTCGGTTGTAGAGATAGCAATCTCTAAAATTGGACAGTTTTGGGACGATAATGACAGACTTCCATTTGCAGATGAGGGTGAAACAGCAATCAATGGTTTAGTAGATCCGTGGGGTAATCCGCTGCATTATCGAATGGTAAATCGTGTGCAGTTCGAAGTTACAAGCGATGGCCCTGATAACGAGTTTATGACGCAATTTGATGTCCGTGCTGAGGTTACTGTGGAGTCACATACAGTTGTGCAACAGCAAGAAAATATTGATAATGCTGGGAGTGCCGATGTTTTATCTGGCATGCATCCAACTCACCCTTGGTTAGTTGTTCGCAAGGCAGAGATTGAAGCAGAAAAAGCACGAGAATCTGGTCAGCAGGACGCAACTGTTGCACAATTTCTTCCTGAAAAGGAAGTAGGGGCAAATGTAGTGGTAGCAAAGCAAAACCATGATTTTGCGGTCACGTGGCAAGTTGGAGGCGCAACTATTTTGTCAGGTGCTGCATACTTCGAGTTCTTTACTTGGGTCATGTTTGGTACTGCAGTTATATATGTAATCGTCGGATACTTTTATAAACCAAAGACATACATACAAGATGACGGCATGGTGTCAGAATCAGCCCAAATTGAATAAAGATATTTCTTCTTAGCGGCTTAGGTTAATTGCGCGAATTTCTAGTCGATTCCCTTGTGGAATGAGCATGTAATGTGTCCACTGATTCGATGTTGTCGCAAACGGGATCCCAAGACAGTTTCGAATGTGGACTCCATCGTTTTCGCCAAGTTTTTGACGAACAATACGGTCATCGGTAGCAACTAACCAAGAACCATCGGCTACAGGGGTTGCTGCAACGCTGTGCCAAAGTAGAGATGCGGTTTCAATGGAGTTTCCTGGTTGCCAAACTACCATTCTTTGTTTGGCAGGATGGTAAAAAGCTTGTGATTCATGCCAAGGCGCAACGGGATTTGTTGTTGCAATTTGCCAAACAATTTCTCTGGTTGCACCGCTTTCAAGAATCGGCAGTGTGATTGCTGTTAGCAAAGGGTCTCTCGAACGAAGATCAAATTCTACAAGCGCAAGCTGTTTATTTTGTATACGAAACACGCGAAGCCGATCCGTTCCTAAGAACATAGGCATAAGCCAATCGCTTTTGCCGTCATCAATTATTTTCTGCCCGCGAGCAGTTTTGACAACGAGATGGAAACGATTATCGTCTTGTGATCTTCTTGACCATGCAATGTCGTCAAGTGCGTTTACAGTTGGGAAGGCATTGATGTATTCATCGGAGGCAATCCACCTAACGCTTCCAGTTGACCAATCTACTTTACCTATCCAACGACCTTGATCTCCGTGAGGTGCTTCAACTAAAAAATAGGAGTCATTAGCAGTTCGGCCGAGGAGCAACCCCTCTCTTCCGATATGGAAGGGCGAAAATTCTCGTCCTTCTATAGGGTCAAGAATGTGCATTTCGATAGAAGTTGACGTTACATTAGAATTATCATTGCCGCTGAGGATTTTGATTGGTGGAGCTTCGCCAAGTTGCACTGCGGCGTGCAACCCATTTGGAGAGAATGTAGGAATAGAATAACGATCCCAGGGTAACACGCCTGCAGACCAATCAATTTCTGTAGAAGTTGAGGTTGTTGCATTCAATGGTCGAATAGCGTTCTTTAGGATTTGCATCGCTGCCAATTTGCTTTCAGGAGTGGTGGATGGCTTCCTCGTTTTTTCGGCACCTCCACACCCATGCAGTAGCAAAGTAACCGCAATAAGAAAAGAAGTTGAACGCGATGCGGTTGTCATGGTTTAGTGGTTTTGGCGAATATCTGCACCCGGATTACGCAATTGCTCTGTTAGGAAATCGTCATCACCGCTTTCGCGAATATGTTCGATTTGCATATCAACTGGGAGAGAAATTTCTTGAAGTCGTTGAAGATACTTTTCGTTGTAGTTTCCGTCTTCAGAATTTACTGAGTCAACAATTACGGGAGTAATGAAGACGAGTAACTCTTCTCGAACAGTAGAATTATCAACAGATGTAAAAATCGCTCCTATGAGCGGGATATCACCGAGAAGAGGGAACTTTCGTTTTACGTTTGATTCGCTTTCTTTGAGAATGCCACCGATCAGAACAGTTTCGCCATCGTGCAATTGTACTTGGCTACGAATTTGGCGTCTTGAGAAGATTGGGTTCCCTCCTATGCCACCTGTCTGATTTAGAACGTCTGATAGTTCCACATTTATGGTTAGATCAACACCGCCATGAGAGGTAATACGTGGGCGCACATTTAGCATGACACCTACATCACGATACTCAAAACCATTTTCGACGCCTACGCTTGTTGCGGTCATGTTAGTTTGTACAGGTACTTCTTGACCATTAAAGAAGATGGATTCTTGATTGTCAGAAGTAAACGTTCTTGGTTGTTGAATGATTCGAACATTTGTTAACTGATTTAATGCGTCTAGTGCAACACCCACATTATTGGATGCTCCACCTAGAGTAAATACCGCACCTCCACCAGAAAAGAGACCTCCGAAAATATCCGTAATTGTGCCGCCTAAATCCCCATTCATGCCCAAGGAGTTTTCTCCTGAACCTGCTACTCCAGTGCCCCAACGCAGTCCAAGTTTCAAGTCGTCTGTTAGCGTAACGGCCGCAATTGTGGCAGAAATCATCACCTGTCTTGTCGGTCGGTCAAATTTCTCGATTACGTCAACGATGGCTTGCATAAATGCGGGGGGGGCAAGAACTGCAATCGCATTTTGCCTGACAATAGGGACGAGGCGGATTTTTGCAATGAGAGATGATTCTGGAGATTGGTCATCAGAAGTTGCTCCGCCTTGTTGCCATGGGAAGGGCATCTGTCCACCAGCTTCGTTGTCTGCAGTGGCTGCAGCATCACCGAAGCCCTCGCCAGACAAGCCAGTGTCTGGTCTATCGATAGGGGCAGACACTCCTGGCGCTGAGAGCAAAGCATTTAGTTCTTGCGTTAAAGCAACGGCGTTAGCATGTTTGAGCTCTATTATTTTTGGTAGCCCCACCTCGGTAGGTTCGTCAAGGGACTCAATGATTGAGTCTAGGAACGCAAAACTTTCTTCAGTCTTTGATAGCACAAGTAAAGCGTTCTTGTCAGGATAAGCTTCAAACCGGTAGACTCCGCTAACTGCTTGGGTGACATCTGCTCGTTGTGCACTTCCTCCACGTCCACCACCACCGCTGCTGCTGCTAGAACCATCGCCTAGTATTTCTTGTAGGAGATTGCGGATTATAATCGGGTCACTATATTCTAAAACGTACATTTTGCTTGTTTCAGTTGGGCGAGGAAGATCCCATTCTTCTGCGATGAGCGTTTCAATTTCCGTCATCACGTCAGGTTCCGCTTGCACAGTGACAGAGTTTTGCTGCATGTTTACTGTAAGTCTAAGTTCTACTTCATCTGCTCCAACAGAAGGAGCGGTTCTTGCTCTAGAATTGTTCGTCCTGTTACTTGGTTGTGATCTTGTCGTTCCGGAATCTTCAAACAAGTCAAGTATATTGTCAGAGATTTCTGAAGCATCAGCATATTTGAGTCGGTACGTTTTGAGTTTTCCGCTTCGCCATATTCGGTCGAGTTGATGAATTAAGTCTTGGATTTGTTGGCATAAACCAATGTCACCCAAAAGAACAAGTTGGTTTGAATCTGGATAGACAGTAAGTGAACCGTAGTCTGGGAACATTTCATTGATGCGATCGCCGATGACTTGTGCTTCAGTTACTTCGACAGAAAAGACTTTAATGACAAGTGTGCCTCTGTCCTGTCTTTGCATAACATCATCGTCGGCGCCGAGGACAGGGATATCCCCGATGTCACTGAGCATAGAATCTAACGGTCCAATGATAATAATGTCATCGCGTTCAATGACACCAACTTGGTTTAGCCTGAACGCTTGGAACAAGAGGTCAAGCGCCATGCTGCGTTCGATAGGTTCATCGTTTCGGAGTGTTATCTTTTTTGATCTCAGTGAAACTGCGTTAACAGGAATGACAACCTTGCCAGTTGTTTGGGCAATGAATCCCATAGTTTCGTCGATGGAGACATCGGAAAAACTGAGAATCACTTTTCCGCCTGCGACAGGGCGTCTTAGTGGCGAGCGAGTTAAGGAAAATGGTTCTTCAGCCCCAGTAATAACTTCGATTTGTTCTGTCTCGATTGGCTGAGATAGTTCCTCAACAGATTCTTCTACAACAGGCACATTGTCAATTTCCTCTTCAGCAACATCAACAGGTTCAGGTTCAGGCAAATCTATAATTGGAGCGGATTCTGGAGATGGGCGTCCCTGTGCCATAGCGATGTTGCCAATGGCAAGAAGACTAAGGGTTAGGCTGATTTGTAACAATGTTGTAAAACGCACTTTAGAATTTCCTTCTCTGCTTTTAAATCGTTGAACGTAGGAGTGTTCCAAAGATTAACGCGATGAAAGGGGGAATATTACTCTGATTATCGCCTCTTGGCGAATAAAAACCTATCGGGCTATCATCGGCAAAATATGCTCTTTTCAGAGAGAAAAGAGCATATTTAGAATTGGATTACATGTTGAAAGGAGTTTTAGTCAACCCTCAACTTTTTCAAAGAAATCATTCTCTGAAACAACTGGGGGTTCATCACTGAAGAAGGGTTCTTCGTTTGTGAAAAGGGGGACATCGTATACCCCGCGCCTATGTTCAACGGTGACTTGTGAAGGTAACATCGTTTTGACAAGTTTTAAACCATCTTGTTCTTCGCCTGCACGTAACACAATAACGGGGCTTGTGCCGTTGCTACGAAACCAAGCTTCGT
>JABHWX010000169.1 GCA_018657585.1 Phycisphaerae bacterium | reverse complement strand
TATGAAGTAGAAGGAAATTGCGGTCCAGAATACAGAACCGTTCATTTAGGAATCGATTTTTGGTTAGCAGATCAAACGCCGATACACGCGTTTTGCGATGCCGAAGTACACAGTGTGCACGACAATAATTATGACAAAGATTATGGTCCAACAATTATTCTAAAACATTTATTAGCAACAGGAAAATTCTTCTATAGCCTTTTCGGACACTTGTCTAAGGACAGCCTGACTCGTCTGCAAAAAGGAGATGTTCTAAAACAAGGAGACTTGATTGGACACATTGGAACATCAAAGGAAAATGGAGGCTGGGTATCCCACTTACACTTTCAGTTGATGTTGAGCATGTTTGACAATGTTTCTAACTTCCCAGGAGTAGCTACGCCAAACTCAATTCCTGTGTGGGAAGAAATCTGCCCTGACCCAGCAATACTTTTTAAGGAGCTAATTCCAGCAGGCAAGACTACGTCTCAAGAAGAACTATTGACATATCGAAAGCAGCATGCAGGGAAAAGTTTGAGTGTTTCTTACGATCAGCCATTACACATGGTTAGAGGAGCTGGAGTTCATTTAATGGACGCAACAGGTAGAAGATATTTAGACACAGTCAACAATGTTGCGCATGTAGGGCATGAACATCCGAGGGTTGTGAAAGCTGGCCGAGAACAAATGGCTTTGCTTAATACAAATACTAGGTATTTACACGAAGCCTTAAACAATTTTACGAAGGAGTTGCTCAGCACCCTTCCTGATGAACTATCTGTAGTTCACTTTGTAAATTCTGGCAGTGAAGCCAATGAGTTGGCGATGCGAATGTGCCGGACAGTAACCAAACAAAAAGATATGATTGCAGTAGAAGTTGGTTACCATGGCAACACCCAATGTTGCATTGATATCAGCTCGTATAAATTCGATGGTAAGGGAGGGGCTGGTGCTCCAGAACATACACACATTGTGCCTATGCCAGATTGTTATAGGGGCATATATCGTGGGAAGGAAGAGAGCCATAAATATGCTGCCCACATACAAGAACAAGTCAACACCATTAAAGCCAAGGGAAGAAATGTAGCAGGATTCATTTGTGAAAGCATCATCAGTTGTGGAGGTCAAATTGAATTGCCTGACAACTATTTAAAAACTGCATATGCTGCTGTTCGAAACGAAGGTGGACTTTGTATAGCAGACGAAGTACAAGTTGGAATTGGAAGAGTAGGAACTCACTATTGGGGATTCCAATTGCACGACGTAATTCCAGACATAGTTACAATCGGCAAACCCTTGGGCAATGGTCATCCACTAGCAGCAGTGATTTGCACGCAAGAAATTGCAGATGGGTTTGCTAATGGCATGGAATATTTTAATACGTTCGGTGGAAATCCAGTTTCATGTTCTATTGGGCTAGAAGTCCTTCGCGTGGTCCGAGATGAACACTTACAGAAGAACGCCTTCACTGTTGGAACGTATTTGAAAAATTCGCTGCATCAGTTATCGAGTAAATTTCCAATACTCCAAGACATTCGCGGTCAAGGATTATTTCTTGGTTTTGAATTGGTAGATGAGGACAAAAAACCTTTGCCCAAAAAAGCTGCGTATGTAGCAGACCGAATGAAAGATTTTGGCATTCTGATGTGCACAGACGGAAAAGACAACAACGCCATTAAAATAAAACCACCACTTGTCTTTTCTATTGAAAATGCTGACGAAGTAATTTCACGGATTGAAACCATATTGAATGAAGATTTTATTCAATTTGGTTAAAAAGCCAGTACGCCGGTTTTCAAGACCGGCGCCTTCAACCGCTACAGCCCCCGTTAGCACGGTTTTCTGACCTAGTGTCAACCGTGACGAAAAATCTTCGTTTCGTAAACGTGAAGTTTTAACATAGATTCATGGGAGGCTACGCTCAGCATCCCTCCCAATAACATCCATACTGTGCTTCTTAATTTGATTTTCTTGCCACTTCCCATCAGCAACCCAAAGCCAAGTCCTCCAGATGATGTATCAAATTGGACCACACCACAAACCATTGCCTCTTGCATACAATCAAGAGCTTTTCCATTCGTGTTGTGCAAATGCAAAATACTCTCTGAAGGCGAAAGTACGCCGTCAAGTGCATCGTACAAGCGGCAAATATCCGTTGGCGATGCAACACCGATAGTTTCTCCAAGGTCTATTGAATGCACACCGATATCAAGCATTTTCTCAGTAATTTCACTAACAACAGACAAATCAATCTGTCCCTCATACGGACATGCCACTACACAACTAATATAACAACGCACATCTACCCCATGAGAAATTGCACTCTTTACAATTGGAATGATGCGTTCTATTGAACCTTCGATAGTTGTGTTTGTATTTTTTTCACAGAATGATTCAGAAGCCGAAGTAATAACCGCCACTTCTTCAACCCCTGCTTCAAGTGCTCGCGCCCAACCCATTTCGTTTGGCACAAGTGCGGTATAACAAACACCATCAACCTTTGAAATACCTTCAAAAACTTCAGTTGAATCTGCCAATTGTGGAACCCACTTTGGAGATACAAATGCAGTTGTTTCAATTTTTTTTATCCCCGTTTCAGAAAGAGCGTTAATCCAATTAATTTTCCCTTGCGTTGAAACTACAACACTTTGATTTTGTAATCCATCCCTAGGACCAACTTCGGTAATTTGAATTGCTTTTGGCAATGTTGTCATTCTGTTGCATCCTTCAACTCTAATTCCAAAGGCAAAACTTCAGCTTCAATTAAATCTGTACCCACATACATGTATACAAAAGCCCCTTCTGCTGCTTGCTGTTTTGCAAGCATTACAAGAACCGCGGGGATTCCTCCAGCCATAGGGCTAATTGCGCTTGAAGTCACTACTCCAATCGGTGTGCCGGTGATTGTGTCGTCATTCCAAATTTGTGCGCCTGCCACAGGCAAATCATCGGTTTTCATCTTTAGACGCATGAGTTTTCGTTTTGGTGAACCAAGCGATTCCATTCTTGCAATAATTTCTTGCCCCAAATAACACCCTTTATCGAATCTCACTCTGCTATCAATCATGTTCGTTTCATGTGGCAAATTACTTGTATCAAAATCAATCATAAACACTGGGGTGGAGTTTTCAATTCTTACCATGTTTAGTGCATACCAACCAATTGGTCGAACACCCTGTTCCACTATTGAACTCCATGTTTGAACCACTTCATTCGTTTGTAATGCGATCGCTTTCCCCTTTATGCCAAGCAGAGAGGGCGGCAAACAAAACGAACTCCCTTGCTCTACTTCGTGTTCGAAAGCTGTTTTACCAAGGCACCAGAGCCAATGAGTTGAATCTGAAACATCTTTGGTCTGCACATCTTCCATGACAATATAGGAGTTGATGTGTTCGATAACTTGTGGAACAACTGTCACGTCTACATCTATCCATACCGATTCTTGGAGTACGTGGATGACAACGTCAGCAACAATACTACCTTTTCGGCTTGTAACAAAAGCCTGCTTGGATTCACCCACTTTCATTGAAGCAATTTGCTGAGTCGTAAGTCTATTCATACACTCAAGACGATCAACTCCAGTAATTTCAATTGTGCCGCGGCAAGACGCATCAAATATTCCACAAGATTTTTGTAAAGCAGCGTATTCCAACTCAACTATTCCCGTTGTCGCCAATACAAAACAACCACTCTCGCCCCAGGGCAAAAATTCTGACAACATTTGCACACTGCTCGATCCACACGACGCGCCTTTGCGAGAATCTTCATCGCTTTGAAACGCAAGATCAGTTTCAAAGTTTTCTAATGTTTGTTGAAGTGGGGTTGGGATTGTCATTTCATAATTGCCTACGTTTTTTTGCAAGCTAATACCATCTGGTCAAATAATCGTTGACCGAGTTTTTTATTTGCCGTACGCTCGGGGTGCCACTGTACCCCTTTGTACCATAATCGATTTGAGTCTTGTATAGCTTCTATGATCCCATCGTCTGAAGTTGCAACTACTTCTAGTTCCCCAACACTTTCCATTGCTTGGTGATGATGGCTGTGTACAGTTCCTTCTCCAATTGCACCAGCAATTATGTGATCATTCTTTTTATGATTGCTTGCAAATGGCTCCGCTAAATCCTGATTGAGTGTTCCGCCAGCGATGAGCCCCATCCATTGCATTCCAAGACACACCCCAAGGACCGACTTTTCAGGATGCTTTTGTACATGACGGAGAAGAGTCAACTCAAAAGTTTGCCTTGATTGGTGAACCGGTTCTGCATTGTGATGTGTTTCTATGCCCCATTCCTGCATTATTGGATCATCGCCGCCAGTGAATACAAAACCATCACACAGATTCATGAAATGTGGGACTAGATCAACAATATTGGGCAAAATAATCGGAATCCCACCAGCAGAAACGATAGCGTTCGTATAGCCAGAAGACACTCTGTGCCGTTTTTCATGATAATCAGCGGTGATTCCTATCATTGGATACATGCTTTGTGCAGGATACCTTCGTGCCTGCTCGCTTGCCTTGGTAGCAGAGCTTTTGTACAATACTACGTTCTCGTCGTCCCAACCCGAACAAGAGGTGGGGCTACATACCAACCCATGACGAAAGGTTCAGAATGAGCAAAGATTACGGCAGACCACAAGCAAAAACATATCTTAAAACGGATAACCGAGACAAGAAGTACATCGATTACAAATCTGTAGAAGATTTGCGAAGACTCATGACTCCGAACGGCAAGATTTACTCCCGTAAACGCCTTGGCACCTCGGCTAAAGAACAACGAATGGTTGCACAAGCAATCAAGCGTGCTCGCTTTATGTCGTTACTTCCATTTACTTCTGGCACTATGTGATTTTTTGGTGATTTTTTTTGGGGTGCTGTAATTATGGACTGTCATAATTTCGGGGGCTATCGAACAAATAATTTTTTGACGAACCGAGCCATTCCTTCCCAGATAAGTCGGGATCGAAGTCGTCGCAAATCGTTATCAAGTGGATCGACTCGTAGGCCTCTGCGTACCCAGCCCCATGCTGCACGGTATCGGTCATCTTTCACCGCTGCTAAGGCAAGGTTATGAATAGAGGGTATACACTTTGGATCAAATCTCAGAACTTTCCTACTCACAGCTGCCCCTTCGTCGATGTTTCCACTTGAAAATAGTGAAATCGCAAGCAGTCGTAAGCAACGAGATTTAAGTGGATCTTTCTCAGGTATATCCTTACTTAATGGTTTAAGAAGGGATGTGGCAAGTATAGGTTCGCCTGAAGAAAGCAATAACTCTGCGATGTGTATTTTTTCTTGCGCACTTGCTTTGTCGTCCATCCGTTCAACATATTCTTGCAGAAGTGGTTTTGCTGCAGTTGGTCTATGCATAGCAAGAAGTGATTGTGCGAGGTATAGGCAAGCCGTTGGATGGTTTGGTTGTAACCGGCGAACAAGCCCCCAAGCGATAAATGATTCCTCCCACCGCTCTTCTTCTATTGCAAATGTTCCTGCAAGAATATGCGCATCAACATTTGCTGGTTCAAGTTCAAGTACTCGGTGTAATTTAATGAGTGCTTCGTTTGTTCTTCCAGACTCAGCAAGTACATCCGCGTGTAAAAGCAGTGCTTGCACATTCCCAGGATCATCGCGTAGTTCCTGTAACAAAATACGGGATGCTTGTTGCCCTTGCCCAGTAGCAACAAGTGCACTTGCAAGTCGAAGTCGGCCATTTTGTACATTCGAATCTATTTTCAGTGCTTCACGTGCACACCAAACAGCACGATCAAGTAGTCCGCGGGAGAGAAGGCTTCCGCTCATTGAAATCAGTACGTGTGCGCTCGGTTCTTCAAGTGCATCTTGGGCCATATAGAAAGCCGTTTCAGCGGCATCATGGTTGCCTTGTGAAGCATTTGCGTCAATGAGAAGAGACCACGCTGATTCCGCAGAGGGGTCAATTGCCAAAACCTTATCGAGCCATCCAATAGCATCTTGAAATCGAGAGAGCCTAAGACATGTTGACCCTGCAGCAAGACGAGGATCCACGGCATCAACCAGCAAACGTGAAGCCTGTTCATAACTCGAAAGAGCTTCGCCATCTCTGCCAGTGCGTTCTAGCGTGAGCCCCAAATTAAAATGCCAATCGCCTTGGTCTGGATCAATATCGAGGGCTTGCCTCAGTTCGGCCTCTGCTTCAGCGAGTCTACCCCGTTCATACATTTCTAGTGCGCGATCTGCGTGTTGTTCTGCATCTTGCCAACTGCTCATAGGTTGCACATTGTACGCGCATTTATAAAGTTGTTCCTATGAAATCCGCTTGATTTCCAGAGAATCGAATACACTGCACATACCCTTATGCCAACTATCAAACGACATGTATTTCTTGCAGTTTCCATCACTTGTAGTACGTTTTTGCTCGTCCATTGCGAATCACCACCAGCTACGAATACGCAGAATAGGGGTGCTTCTTCCGTAATCATTCCAGATTCAAATGGTTCAATATCAACCATCGATGAGCAAGCGGAGACCATTAAATCCTTAAAGAAACGGCTCTTCGAATCATACTCACAGTATTGGCCTCATATTTCTTCTGAATATCAGCACGACCAATTACCAAGTGTTTTGAATGACCCACTTCCTGAATTACGAACCTTTGGAGTTGAGCGAGTTGCTGTTCTACTACGAGATGGCGATGCAACAGATGAAGAATTGCTATTAGTTGTTGATAAACTTCTGGATCTAAACGCAACAGTCCGACTAGCAGCTGCACAACTTCTTCCTGAAATGGATGTACCTAGTTTGCCAGATTTTGTAGCAAACTCTCTTTCTAAGGAAAATGATCTAGGGGTAATTGATAAAGAACTTTCCTATTTCAGAACACATCCTAGTCCGGTTGCAATCATGCCAACAATCTCCCTGCTTTCTGCCACTCCAGATGGTTCTGCTGCTGAAACACTAGTTGTGCTTCTCGATTCTTTTGTAATTTCGGATGAAACTTCTCAGAAAATTGTTCGGGACGTAAAAAGATTACGTAGAACAAATAGCAACTCTGCATTGATTACTCTTGAAGCGATGCTAGGCGATAATAATGATAATAGGAAACTCATCCGACTGCTTGACAGCAAGAATGAAGACGTTCGATTGGCAACAGCGAAAGGATTTGCTTCCGCTGGTTTTGCTGACCCACTCATAACTCGTGCGTACGAACCCGCACTTTATGAATACGCTCTCATTGCACTTCAAAAACATTTTGACATCGAAGCATTTAAGCAACTAATGCTTCTGTACCAACCCAGTAATGAGAGTTGGGATTTATCTGCATTTGAAATTGCTACGCATCTAAATACGAGTGAATTATTACGTGCAGATGACATGCTCAAGCGCCTCGATCGTAATGATGTGCGCCTCCTAATATTACGAGCGCTTTGGGAACGAGCAGATGAAAAGGGTATTGGTGCTCAAAAAGCAATCGCAAGGCGAATCGTTCCACTCATGGTTGAAGCAGGTAACGCCGTGAGTGGAGTGCAACTCCTTGATCGCTTTGGGGAAACAAGCGATGAAAGCATGCTCACGTTACGATTCAATACTGCAATATCAGCAGCTGCATGGGATACTGCCGCTGATGCTCGCCCTGATCCTGCCCCTTGGATATATGCTTGGCAACAGGTGCTTGAAAACGACCCCACTACTGCCGCTGTTATTTCCCAGCAAATTACTCTTCGATTTGAAGACAAACTAACTCCTGCACAACTAAAAACATTGGGGATTGTGCAGGTTGATGCAACGAATAACTCAGAACAACAATAACCTCGAGAGCAAAAAATGGCTAAACGAACATCGAAAAATCGTATTGAAATTGACTCCATGGGTGAGATGGAAGTTCCATCACAAGCTCTCTATGGAGCGAGTACACATCGAGCGGTATTGAATTTTCCAGTTTCTGGAAGAAGTGTTCCACCAGCAATTATCCACGCATTTGCTTTGCTAAAACGGTCAGCTGCCGTTGCAAACAACAAATTAAAACTACTTGATCAACGAAGAGCAAAGTTCATCGTTGCTGCTTGTGATGAAATAATTTCTTCGTTTGAACATCCAGATCATGCAGCCGAAATCATGGAGCATTTCCCTATTGATATATTTCAAACGGGTTCGGGAACCTCAACAAACATGAATATGAATGAGGTCATCTCGAATATCGTATGCATGGAAGCTGGGATGAGCATTGGAGCCAAAGATCCAGTACACCCAAATGACCATGTCAATATGGGACAGTCTTCAAACGACACATTCCCAACTGCCATGCAACTTGCAGCATGTATTGAAATAAAAGCGGTTCTCATTCCAAAACTAAAACTCCTGCGAAAAAGTTTAAAAGCAAAAGCAAGAAAATGGGATAAAATCGTAACGATTGGCAGGACGCATCTTATGGATGCTACCCCGATTCGAGTGGGTCAAATATTTTCTGGTTACGCAGCAGCTATTGATTACGGAATCCGCCGAGCTGAACGGGCAATGATGCGGCTCGCCGAAAACATGCCAATCGGCGGCACTGCAGTTGGCACAGGAATGAATACTCATCCTAAATTTGCAACTATGGTCTGCAGAGAACTCTCACGGGCAACCCGAATTACATTTTCAGAAGCAGAAAATCATTTTGAAGCCCAAGCTACTCGTGATTGTGTTGTTGAAGCACATGGCGAATTAAAAACTATTGCTACAAGCATGTCAAAAATCGCGAATGATCTCCGTTGGCTAGGGTCTGGGCCACGGTGCGGATTGTTCATGTTCACCCTCCCTACTATTCAACCTGGTTCGTCAATAATGCCAGGAAAAGTAAACCCTGTCATTTCTGAATCAGCAATGCAAGTTTTTTGCAAAGTTCTTGGTAACGATGTCACCATTACTTCTGCAGGAAGCGGTGGTATCGGTTCTTTACTTGAGTTGAACCTATGCATGCCGGTTATCGCAGATTGCCTCATTGAATCTATTGGTCTCCTCGGCAACGCCGCAGGTATCATGGATGAGAAACTTATTCAAGAGCTAGAAGTGAATAAAGAGATCGCTGAAGCCCTCGTAGAGCAAAGTTTAATGGTCGGCACAGTGCTTGCTCCCGTCATCGGCTACGACAATGCTGCAAAACTGGCAAAAGATGCATTTGATAGTGGAGAAACCATCAGACAGTGTGCACTGCGAGAAGAACTCCTTACAGAAGTGGAACTCGATGAACTCCTTGATTTCGAAGCGATGACGCGCCCTCATAAGTAGAATTTCCACCACACGATTCAAAATGATGCATAATGCTTGATAGTTATCATGACTACCACTCACAAAACTAAAAAACATCTTGGGCTGTTCGGCGTCTTTGCGCTTGCAACAGGCGCTACGCTAAGTAGTGGTTTTTTCTTATTGCCAAGTTTAGCAGCTGAAATAGCCGGCCCTGCAGTCATCCTAGCGTTCTTGATTGCTGGATTGCTACTCATTCCTCCAATGCTTAGCAAAATTGAATTGGGTACAGCCATGCCTCGTTCAGGTGGCGCCTATTATTTTCTTGATAGATCCCTAGGCCCTATGGTAGGCACTATCGGCGGGTTAGGTATTTGGTTAGCTCTCCTGTTGAAAACGGCCTTTGCGCTTGTTGGCATGGGCGCTTATATCCAACTTTTTTTACCTGCTGAAACAGCTCCATTCGTATATAAATTTATCGCATTGGGACTTGTGATTTTTTTTGCAGGGCTCAATATCTTAGGAGCAAAAAAAACCTCTTCAATTCAAATCATACTTGTAACACTTCTGCTGACGTTGTTAGCTTGGTTTTTAGTAAGTGGGTCATTGTACGTAGTACCTGAAAACCTCGCAAACTTTGATGGTTTCTTTGATAAGGGGGCCATGGACATTTTCTCTGCTGCAGGTCTCGTATTTATCAGTTATGTAGGTGTCACAAAAGTAATCAGTGTTGCGGGTGAAATTGACAACCCTGAGCGGAATCTTCCCCTTGGTTTGTTTCTAGCAATTGGAACTGCAATTGTTGTCTATATCATTGGTCTTTTTGTCATGGTGGGTGTGGATGGAACAAGTGGTTTAATTCAACCGGCAAATCCTTACGATTTGACAATCCCTCTCACTGAGTTGAAAAATGGTAAAGAAATTAGTCTCATTCCCGTTTCAACAACTGCGGCAACTATTACTAATTCCTCTGTAGGTGCTTACATCATGGCAGTTGCTGCAATTTTTGCATTCTTATCGGTTGCGAATGCTGGCATACTCAGTGCTTCAAGATATCCGCTTGCCATGAGTAAAGACCATTTACTTCCAAAAGTTCTTTGCAAAGTGGATGGCAAAGGAACGCCAGTTGTCGGAATAATACTGTCCGCATCAATGATCGCTTGCTTGATCTTTTTAGACATAATGAACATAGCGAAGTTAGCGAGCGCGTTTCAACTTCTCATGTTTGCGCTTCTTTGCCTTGCTGTTGTAGTAATGCGAGAAACAAAACTTGACTCTTATGATCCTGGGTATAAAGCTCCACTTTATCCGTGGTTGCAAATTATTGGCGCAAGTGCCTGCATCACCATTATCATTCTGATGGGCTGGGTTCCTATTGTGTTCTCTTCAGGAATAATTGTCATTGGTGTAATTTGGTACTTCTCCTATGCAAGAAAACGAGTCGATCGTTATGGGGCGTTTTATCATATTTTTGAACGATTAGGCAGAAAGCGATTCGCTGCTTTAGATGTTGAACTCAGAGAAATTCTCAAAGAAAAAGGGTTGAGACCGCACGATCCATTTGATGAAATTGTCACGAAATCGCGTGTTGTTGATGCACCACATAGCGCAACATTTGAAGACATCGTGCTTGCAGCTTCTGAAGAACTCTCTGCATTGTTACCCGTCACAGCAACCTCTATTTCTACAGAGTTCTTGCATGGAACGAAAATTGGCGCAACTCCAGTAACTGGAGGGGTCGCACTACCACACCTGCGTATGCCTGATATCGATCAACCAATAATGATTATTGCTAGAAGCAAAGAAGGTGTTGTC
Source organism: Phycisphaerae bacterium (assembly GCA_018657585.1). Lineage (GTDB taxonomy): Bacteria > Planctomycetota > Phycisphaerae > Phycisphaerales > SM1A02. The sequence goes on along the minus strand of JABHWX010000169.1, from coordinate 8,921 downwards.
ATTGATGTTGGTGATGCTTTCGGTGGACATCACAAGGAACAATCCATCCATGCAATTTTCTTTTTGGTTAGCCCAGAGAATGATCCATCGCAGCACTTGCGACTGCTCGCGCAACTTGCTGGGCATGTCGATAGAGAAAGTTTTATGGCCAAGTGGCTTACCGCTTCAACAAACCAGCAGATGAAAGAAATCCTTCTTCGAGAGGACCGTTTTTTATCTTTGCATTTAGAAGTTGGTTCGGCAACCGAATCGCTTATAGGTTTGCCAGTTAGCAAACTTCGCTTCCCAGAAGATTGCTTACTCACACTTATTCATAGACGAGGGCACATGGTTGTTCCACGCGGAAGCACGGTATTGGAAGAACATGACCAACTTACAATCATTGGTGACGAGAGAGGTATCCGCTCTTTAAAAAGTCAATTCCTTTTGGAATCCTCAGAAGGATAATAACGTTACCCAAGCCACGAACACAAAAAACTCCCCTTGGCATTTGCCAGAGGGAGTTTTTCTCCTTAAAGGAGGATTTGGAGAGAGAGGGGAGAGTTAGGAGAGGAAGAGAGAGTAAAGAGAGAGGTTTTCAGTAATACGAGGGAGTTCTTTGGGAGTTCGGTAATTAGTTTCTTTTTTATTCACTTGATACTACCTACTATTCGTGGGATAGCTACTTGTGAATCGAATTCTACAAAAAAATCGATATTCTATGTTTTTCGACCAAAAACAGCGTTTTATTTTTCTTCAGCAACGGCAACAAGACCTATATTGTCATGCCATTCCTGAATTTGACTGTATATTTCGCCAAGAGCGTAGTTTGAAGGGTTTCCTTCAATAACTGGCTGAAGTGCTAGCAACACCGCATAGCAATTCTTCTTAGGGCGCTCCTGAAGATCGAGTTCGCCACAATGCCAAAGGTACGCGCCAATATATCTGGACAAATCGTTCCTCGCGTCAGCGTCTTCATGAAATACAATACATCTATTTTGGACAAGTCCAAGACCCGTCTCAATATTATCGAGACCAATTTCTTGTTGGTTATTCGCGAGATTTGCTTCACCTAAAAAGTAATATCCCCATGCCAAGTCTCGCGGAGCCCTTCCGTTTTCTGGCTCACTCTCTACAAGAGAAATATAAATGTCCCTTGCTAATTCGTATTCCTGAATAGATCTCTCTACAGCGTCTCCCTTGAGGTGACTCTTTCCTGCCCGCAATAAAATATTTGCATAATCTCGTTTCAACTTGAGGTCATTTCGAGACTCTTGCGCTGCTTTCTCATGTGCAGCCACCAACTGGACGAGTATTTTTTCTGCATCATCGCTTCGTCCTAATTTATTGAGTACGTCTAGTTTGGTCGTAAGCACTCTATTTTTATGACGTTCTCCACCATCGAATTCTGGATGTGCTTTCAATAGAGCTATGTTGTACTCAAATGCTGTGTCTAAGTTCTTTAGGCTGTCTCCATATTTCTTTTCTAACTTATCTAATTGAGACAAATCAACATAGCAAAGCGCTAAATCGTAGTTACGCCGGGTATCCCCTTCATTAAGAAGGGTCACGTAAAGTTCGATTGCTTTCGCCTGATGTTTACGTGCTGCTGAAACATCGCCCAGATTAGAACCTGACAAACCAGCATAAAATTGCCCAAGCAAAGAGTGTGTTTGCGCTTTTGCTGAACGGATATCTTCTGTGGCACCGGCAGTACCTTCCAAATTATCTAAATGATTCATTGATGAATCAAGCACCAACTTGCGAACATCAAGTGCTGCATTTAATTTCACAACTCCGCTATAAAAATCCCCAAGAACATCTTGTGAAATATCTAGAATTGCTTCATACCTACCTTCAGCAATATCTCGCTGTTTGACCGCTTCTGCCCGCTGTGTGTTTGCTACCATCATCCCGGTTGATGTTCCGATGATTCCTAAGATGATTGAAATTGCAAGCAATACAACTGCAGCGCATGTTCGCTTGTACTTCTTCGTAAAGAGTCTGACCTGATACCCAATACTTAGTGGGCGTGCGATGATTGGTTCATTGTTTAGGAAGTGATGAATGTCACTAGCGAGTTCAGCAGCAGACTGATAACGGCGGTCACGATCCTTCTCCATCGCCTTCAGAGCAATAGTATCGACATCGCCCTTCAGAGTTGTGTTTATTGTTGCCATCGAAATCGGACGTGTCTCTTTAATGACACGAACAGCTTCGTGAATTGCTTGGCGACGCAAATCGTAAGGTAACTTCCCCGAGAGAAGCTGGAACAAAATAACACCGAGCGCATACACGTCACTTCTTGTATCAATTCGATCTGGATCAGCATCGCATTGTTCTGGGCTCATGTATTGCAACGTGCCAATGAGTTGTCCCATTGTTGTTTGCATTGTCGTTACAGTTAAATCTGCATCTGTTGCACGAGCTACACCAAAGTCAATGATTTTAGGTTCGCCATTATTGTCCACGAGAATATTGTCTGGTTTTAAATCGCGATGGATTACCCCTTTTTGGTGACCATGATGTACTGCTTTGCATATCTTTGCAAAAAGCGAAAGCCGATCATGTATAGAAAGGTTTTTCTTTTCTGCATAAGAGACAATCCCGCTGGCTCCAGGAATATATTCCATAGCAAAGAATGGTGTTTTGCCCTGTTCACTTTCCCAAGTTCCTGCTTCGTATATTTGAGCAATGTTAGGATGACTAAGTTTTGCGAGTGTTTGCGCTTCAAAATGAAAACGATGCAACGCCATCTCGCTTGCAGCACCAGCTTTAATTATTTTTAATGCTACTCTTCGTCTCGGTGCTTCTTGCATTGCCTCGTAGACAACACCCATGCCACCACTTGCAATTACGCCAAGGATTCGATATCGCCCGATTTCAGTGGGCATGTTTTGAGTTGCTAATTTGCCAAATTCGGGGACGCTCCCCTTCCCCGAATCATCACTTGGCAAACCAACAGTTTCAGCATTTGGATCAGTTGGAAAATTGCCTGAATCCATAGTTTCAGCGTTTGGGTCTGTTGGATGGTCGCCTGTAGACATAATGCAGTGGTCCTCTGTTAAATCATGAGCCTGTTGGTCCCTCTTACGATACCATGATGGGCGCATTTCGCCCACAAAAAAATCTATATTCTCTTTCTATCCCCTTTCTTATTGATAATAAACCAAGTTTCACACAAATTGATCTCTCTTCTACTTCTTATTCGAAATTGCAAGCAATACAGAACTGACGACATCTATATATAGAAAACGAAAAGCAAACTTTACAGTCGCCCGAATCCAACTCTTCAATATTTGCGTATGATGATATACCTGATGACAAAAAATGCAACTAACCCTGTAGGAATTATCGGTGCTGGCACTATGGGCACTGGGATTGCTCAAACTGCTGCTGCTGCAGGTTGGACCGTAAGACTCTTCGACACCAAAGACTCTATTGTTACACACGCAGCTGAAAATATCTCCAAGCGATACAACCGTCTTGTTGAAAAGGGGCGGATTACGGCAGATAATTCTCTCGAATACCAACAACGAATTCTTTGCACTACAAATGTACAAGACCTTGCTGATTGCGATTTAGTGATCGAATCCGTGGCAGAAAATTTTGACATAAAAACCAAAGTGCTACAACAAATCGGCGAACTCTCCACCGATTCAATCATTGCAACAAATACTTCTTCACTTTCAATAACGGAACTTGCAAATGCTTCTGGATTTGCAGAAAGAGTTGTTGGGATGCATTTTTTTAATCCTGCTCCAATTATGCAGCTTGTTGAAGTAGTGCATGGAAATCTCTCAAGTGAAATTGCTATTCAACGAGCAACCCTTATAGCAGAAGCATGGGGCAAAACTGTTGTTCAAGTTTCAGACACACCTGGGTTCCTCGTAAACAGAGTTGCTCGCCCTTATTATCTTGAATCTTGGCGCATTGTCGAGGATTGCCTAGCAACTGTGGATTTTATCGATGAAACATTGCAGTCACTTGGTGAGTTTAGAATGGGACCATTCATGTTGACCGATTTAATCGGACAAGACATCAATGCTGAGACAACAAAAAATATATGGAACAGGCTCGGGCAACCTAGCAGGCTTGCACCAAGCTCAAAACAAGAACTACTTGTTGAGAAAAAAAAACTCGGAAGAAAAACTGGATGCGGTGCGTATGCCCATGATGAGCGAAACAATATCGTTCCTGCTATCTTGACAGAGATTGAAGAACTTGAGGTTTCTGAGCGCCTTGAAATAGCTATCAATGAATTCTGTCTTGAAGCCACTTGCATCTCGGGCTCTTTGACAGAAAAGTATATCTTCGCCCGAGTTCTTGGAGGAATCATTAACGAAGCAATGTGGGCTGTTACTGAAGGAGTCTCCAGCGAAGAAGATATAGATACCGCTATGAAACTTGGGACAAACTATCCTCTTGGACCAATTGAATGGGCAAAGCAAATCGGAATTGACAAAGTTCAAAATCTACTTGACGCTCTGAATGAGACAGTTGCAGATAATCGCTTCTCTTCTCCTCCATTTGGCACAGTTTCAGCAGGATAAACCGATACCGCACGTACACTTATTTGTTTCTATGGGCGTTGTATTGTGTGTTACAGCTCATCATATTTCGCAACAGCCACGAAAACGTTACAATAAAGTTGGTCGCAATAATGCTTGTTGCGCTATGAAGTATTTGATATGACTGAGCAATCCATCAAACCAGGCACCTTGATCTTGCACCAAATCCATGGCAAGCAACTGGTACCTATTGAAGTGCCAGATGGTGAAACATGCTCCCTTGGCAGAAGCCCCGAATGCACCTTTCAACTTACAAATAGATATGTTTCCAGAAAACACTCCACTCTCCAGCAATCGGATGGTGAATGGTCCATTATGGATTTAAAAAGTCGGAGCGGAACCTACCTCAACACAATTCGCATGGAGTCTGGTGAAGAAGTACGGTTGCAAGCAGATGATCTCATACAGATTGGACCATGGAAATTTCTCGTGCGACTTGGTGGAATCACAGAAAGCTTGGACGAAGCTATGGTCCAAGAAATTGATAATACGCCACTTGAGGAAATGGGCAACGATGTTCCAACTCTTGTAAGAACTGTAAATGGTCGGTACGAGACGAATATGGACTTGCTTCTTCAATTAAAATCAGACGAAACAGTTAATCGAGAAATGGGATGGGGAATTTTCGTTGACCGGTACGGTCCAATCATCTGTGGCTTTGCTAGAAATGCTGGACTTCCAAGCAGTGAAGCGGATGACATCATGCAGAATGTTTTGCTTAACTTTTTTAAAGTTGCGGATCGTTTTGAATACGATCCAAGCAAAGGACGATTTCGGGGATACCTCAAGCGCATTACACTCAACGCTATACGCCAGCGATATCGCAAGAAGCAAGTAGGCAACCTTGATACACACGGAATGAATATTGCTGAAGATCCACGTGACGATTTGGAAGCGGTCTTCGACAGAGAGTGGGCAGAACATCTGTTGTCTGAGGCAATGACAGAAGCAAGACCAAAGTTTGAGCCCAAAACATGGGAGGCTTTTGAACTGTACGGACGTCGAGGTATGAGTGCTGAAAAAGCTGGCGAACGGCTTGGCATGACAGCCGAATCTGTGCGGCATGCAAAAAGTCGAGTCATGCGTGCTGTTCGTGAAATTGTCATCCGTCTTCGTGAAGAAGAACTCTAAAACCTACTTGACATATAATCACAACCTCAGCGCTCGTAGCTCAGATGGATAGAGCACCGCTTTCCTAAAGCGAAGGTCGCAGGTTCGAATCCTGCCGGGCGCGTTATGGAATTCTCAACATTTTTTGCAGTTGCTATCGGTGGCGGGATTGGTGCAGTTCTTCGTTATCTATTCGCAAATATGGGGCAGTCATGGACACCTTCTAATTTTCCACTCGGAACTCTCTTTGTAAATATCTTAGGCTGCGCATTGATTGGTTTAACAACAGCATTGTTGATAGGACCTATCTCCCAACACCGAGAATTCCTTCGGCTCCTCCTAATTGTTGGAGTACTCGGAGGATTTACCACTTTTTCTACCTTTGCACTGGACACCTTCGAACTTTTTGAAGATGGTCGATTACGGCAAGCATTGATGTATATTATTTTGAGCAATGTGTTTGGAATTCTTGCAGCCTGGAGCATGTACAAAATTGGATCTATACTAGTTACAACTACAACAACGTAGTACCACACAGAGGAACCACCTACGATGATTACGATTTGTTTACTTACGACCTTTCTACTTGCCTTCCAAGACGGTGAACCACAAATAAACCAGAAACCAGTTCGCCAATGGCGTACTCCAATTGAGATTGCTGAGCAAGTGCGTTCGCTTGAATTAGTTACAACTTCAACGATTGGCTATTCAAAAAATGGCTTGCCCATCCAGTGTATTGAAGTTGCAAGAGATGGTGTAATACCTGTAGATACTCGTTCGGCCGTATTGGTAGTTGCAGGAATAGACGGAAATCATCTTCTTGGAACCGAGGTTGCAACTGACATGATTACCGCTCTACTTGGATTGCCTACTGAGGTGACCGCATCATTGCTTGAAGAACACAAGTTGTACGTCATTCCTCAGGTAAACCCAGACGCAGCAGCTCTTTACTTTGAATCAATCAAAAATGAACAGCAAAGAAATTTGACCTCATCCGACAATGACCATGATGGAGTAAAGGACGAGGATGGCGGGGAAGATTTAAATGGAGACGGTTTCATCACGAAGATGCGAGTGCCTGATTTGGAAAAAGCTACGCATCTTGCTGATCCAGACGAGACTCGTTTGCATATTGAACCAGACCCACTAAAAGGTCAAGCGGCTTCCTTCATTTTGTATCCCGAGGGAATTGACAATGATGGGGATGGAAAATACAACGAAGATGGACTTGGCGGCGTTGACCTCAACAAAAACTTTATGCACGGATATAAAGAGCATGGCGACGGGTCTGGGCATTGGCAATTGTCTGAAAGCGAATCAAAAGCACTGGCCGATTTTGTTTTGCAACATCAAGAAATTGCAGCAATCATTGTCTACGGACACCACGACACACTTTCAAAGCCATTTACTGAAAGCGGCAAAGATAATGCTGGCGCACCAAAAAAACTTGCTGAAGGTGATGTTGAACTATACAAACTAATCAGTGAAAAGTTTTTGGAACTCACAGAACTCAACGATGTTGTCCAATCAAGTTGGGATGGTAGTTTTGTTGCGTGGTCATACGCACAATACGGTGTTCCTTCATTTTCAACCCCACTCTGGTCGCGGCCAGATCCAATAGAAGAAGAACAAAAAGAAAAGGCAACTCCTGAAACGAGTGAAGCAAAACCAACAGGCGATGAAGGTTCTCGTGAAGGACGTGGGAGAGGTGGAATAGATCGCCAGGAAATGATGGCCGAATTTGACACAAATGGCGACGGTGAGTTAAGTGAGGATGAACGAGCAGCATTGCGAGAATCGATGCAAGATAGATTCGGAGGCGGTGGTCGGCCAAGTGGTGGGCATCCCGGTGGTGGTGGAAGACGACCTAGTAATTCTAATGAGAATCGAGCCGAATCAAGTGATAATTCAAATTTAACACCCTCAGGTGTGGGAAATATATCGCAAGAAACTCTTGATGAACTTTTGAAAGCTGCAGAAGCTGCGGGTTTTCCTGTGGACGATGGAATGATGGCTGAAATTACACCAGAACAAGTTGAACAATACGCAAAAATGTCAGGCATAAAAATACGACGTGTCACAAAAGGTAATACAAACACTGCCTCCTCTAAGGAAGATGTCGCATGGTTGGCATACAGTGATGACCAAAGAAATGGTGAGGGTTTTGTTGAGTGGACTACATTCGAGCATCCGCAACTTGGAACTGTAGAAATTGGTGGTTGGGTTCCATACTTCAAGACACTACCTCCAACAGATGCCATTGATTCGATTACAGAAAAACAAGCGAAATTCATTATTGAAATTGCCAGCCGTCTTCCAGATGTACGATTAGGTTCACCGATCATTGAACAACTTGCTAATGGTCTTTGGGAAGTAAGGATATCAGTTGTAAATGATGGATGGTTCCCAACTGGAACTGCGATGGCAAAGAAAAACAAACGCGCAAGACCGTTCGTTCTGCGACTTGATGTACCAAATGACGCAATCGTTTCGGGACAAAAAGTGAATCGCATTTGGTCGCTTGCTGGAGGAGGATCAAGAACATGGTTCAAGTGGGTCGTTCAAGGAAAACCTAACGTGGAAGTTAACATTACTCTCTTTAGTGATAAATTTGGAACCAAAACAATTCCGATTACACTGAAAGAAACAACAGGAGAAAAATCATGAGTCGGTTCATCGCCATAATCGTTTTATTCTTGGCAACGTGCAACTCATTTGCCCAATCCCCCTACCCATCAAAAGTTGATCTTCGCTTTGACCATTGGTATGACTACACTGAAATGACAAAAGCCCTCAACGACTTAGTTGATGCATATCCGGAACTTCTCACAATTGAGTCCATCGGAAAAAGTGTTGGCGGTAGAGATATTTGGCTTGTAACTCTCAATAATCCAGCAACTGGCACCGATCGTGACAAAACTGCAATGTTTATCGATGGGAACATCCACGGGAATGAAATTCAAGCAGCAGAAACCGTACTCTACTCAATATGGTATCTCTGTAAAAGTTATGGAGTCATCGACCGCATCACTGAACTCATAGACGAGCGTTCTTTTTACTTTGTTCCCATGGAAAATCCAGATGGTCGAGAAGTTTGGTTTCACCAACCCGCAACCCCACACTTTTTACGCGGTGGAATTCGTCCTGTAGATAATGACCATGATGGAATTCTTGACGAGGACGGACCAGACGATCTTGATGGAGATGGTCACATCACTTCAATGTGGATTCAAGACGAACTAGGTCGCTACGAAATTGACG
>JABHWX010000168.1 GCA_018657585.1 Phycisphaerae bacterium | reverse complement strand
TAGATGGAATGAGATTTATTAAAGCACAAGCGTATATTTTGAATTCTCATCCTAACGCTGATGAAGTCGCAGATGAATTTATATTGCAACATATCAAATTGCATGGATCAAATGTTATACAACTTTGTTCCTGGACGTATGTTCTTGGCCAATCATATTTTCAAACAGATAGACCCGAACGTGGATTGGAGTTTATCAATAGTATATTCAACATTATTCGTTCTGATTCAGATTCAACTGATGACGAGTTATTTGCCTTAGATAGATTTGAATCACACGTGGCACTGCTTTGTATCGAATCGAATAAGTACGCTGAAGCATTAGAGATTTTGGAACGAATTACACCCAGCGTTCGTGAAAAATTAGGCGAAACACATGAGAAAGTTATTGAATTGCAAGTATTGCTTGATGACGTAATTTCTAAGCTTGCGGAAGAGAATGTGTCTCCTTGAGCACACCCCTACTCATTTCGACTTGGTCGTTTTCACTACCGATTATTGAAGCGGAATTCCCAAGGCTAGCAGACACGGGCAACGCCCTTGACGTAGTAGAAGCATGTGCCATTTCCGCAGAATCAAACGAATCAATTGATTCCGTTGGCTATGGGGGATTGCCAGATAGAAATGGTCGTTGTACTTTTGATGCGGCAGTGATGAAATCGCCCTCCGAAAGTGGCGCAGTCTGTGGGATTGAACGACATCGGCACCCCGTCTCAGTGGCTAGGCTTGTTATGGAACAAACGGAACACTCTATGCTCGTTGGCTCACTTGCTGATGACTTTGCTGACAAGCAAGGTATAACATCTGAAAATATCCTTGCAGAATCTGCAAAAGCAAAATGGGAAGCATGGAAGAAAACAAACATGCCACCAGTACCTCCCCCACCACTTGACATTGGTACTGGGGAACTCTTTGGGAGCCATGACACAATTGGAACTATCGGAATCGATGCAGGTGGAACAATGGCCGGTTCTTGCAGCACAAGTGGAATGGCGTGGAAGGTGCCTGGTCGAGTTGGCGACTCCCCAATCATTGGGCATGGTCTTTATGTCGACCCGCAGAGAGGGGCAGCCACTGGTACAGGGCATGGTGAACTCATCAGCGGCATCTGCGGTTCATTCCTCATAGTTGAACTCATGGGTCGCGGCGCATCCCCGGAAGATGCCATACACGATACTCTGGCTCGTCTTGCGCAGTGTTGGCCGTTAAAGAAAGAGCACCAAGTCGCTTTCATTGCAACTACTCCAAAAGGCAAGTACGCCGCTGGAGCACTTCGCCCTGGGTTTAAATCCGCTGTATGTGACGGTAGCCAACAAGCCATACTTGACCCCGAAATCGTATTGCATTAATTATCCCTAAGCGCTCGTCTCATTTTGGAGCCATTTATCCACCGCGAGTGGATTTATGCGACTTTGGTGAATTGTTTGAGGGGTGGGATTTTGCAAATCTTTAGGACATCTTGAACTTTCGCAGACCCAATAATGTATACCGTAACGTTCTGTTCTTTTGCTCTACGCAAGATGGCAATAATACATGCAGCTAGTTTTGTATCAGCGAGGGATACCGACGTAAAGTTTATCCAGAGTGCTGGTGGTCTGGCTTCAAGACTCTCTATTGCAACTTGCCAGAAGTCGCGAATAACGTCGATTTTTCGTAGGTCTCCTCCGATTGCAAGTACTGCACTTTGGTCATGGTTTACAGATGATTGTGGAAACTCATCAAGTGATTCTAAATTCATGTTATTGAATGCTATCAAGGCACGATCTCCAGGTGCGTTTTTGCGATTTCAAAGACAACCGATAATAAACGTAATCTTTTCGCTAAATGCAAAAAAAGCGGCTTACTTTGCAGTAAGCCGCTCTAGAACAGTCATATTATGTGAAAAATCAATCTTGCACTACAGGAGAAGGGGAAAGCATTGATGGTTTATCAAGAAGAAGAAAACGATTGCCATCATCGTGCATCATCCTGTGATTTGCATTGTTCGTGACTGCAATTCCAGCAGTATTCTCTGCATCTGTCTCGCCTAAACCATGCATATTCGGAGTGAGTGAAGCCAGAATAGCTTTGGAGGAATACGCCAAGTTAAGATAAGCTTGATCGAGGTTCGTAGAAGTAGATTTAATTTCATTTAAAACAGAAGGCTTGAACTTACCATAGAAATTGTAATATTGACCTAACCGCTCATTTGCAAGCTTAACTTGAAGCGCTGAAAGCTCATTTCGGTAAACTTCCGGTAGTTCCCTGACTTGCCAAGCTTTCGGGCGCATAGATAGCCAGTTATTAGGCAAATGTGCCGGGTCACCCAAACGAGATGTTTTATTGCATCCAGTAAGAAGTAACATAGGTGTTAATATTAAGAGCACTAAGAGTCTCATTGCAGGAATCCTTCGTCATTTTGAGAAGCTATTTCAACGCCAGTGAGCATTCCCCTAGTCCTTGGGCCAAGTGGGATACTGTAACTTACCGCTGCAACAACGGTATTGTAATCAACATTAATAAGTTGCAAGTTCAGATACACTTTGTCAGGAGCAACCGAGTAAGTACTAATCAATACAGCTCCAGCATTGTAATCAACAGCTAGGTCTTGTACCTCTCGAGAAAGCAAAAATTCGCCTTGCTGTGGAATAATTGGAGTTGTACTTTGACGCAGAGTCATTTTCAACAAATCATTTTGCCAATGTTGCACGAGTGCAGAGGAGTAAAGCTCGGCGTGTAAACGACCAAAGTTAGTAGTATCGTTATAGTTGTTCAAATTTACAGTAGTCGAGTAGAGAACTGCACGATTTGAATCAAAGACTTCAAGTTGTCCTGAAGGAGGATGCGCAGTTGCCAGAAGATGGCTTATTGCGTTATATGTTGTCTTTTCATAATTCGCATCGTAAATTGGGAGGTGTGTTGGCGAAGGGTCAAGTTCAAGAATATGATCCTGGGCATCTCTATCGTTGTTGACTTTCCAATCCGCTGCACCTTGTTTGCCTTGCTCCCAGTGGTTGGCCATGTGGTGATTCCAGCCTTCGCAACCTGCAAAAGTAGAGCCTAGCAATAAAGTACTTAGTAGTAACAATGTCTTTTTCATTGTGAGTTCCTGTTTAAATAGCTAATTGTGTATCACTCAGACTCAACGGTAAAGCGACGACCTGGAAGGTAGTGCCTGTCCTTGTCAATTTCAATTGTATGAGCACGAGTTACGTTTTCGTCTTCTCTATTCCAAGCACGCTCTTCATCTTGGCGCTGGATTGTGATCAGTCTAGCTTCATCTTCTGCAGTCATTCTACGAGTTCTATCTTGGTCTGATCGCATTTGGGCTAGGTCGTATTGTGTTTCATACTTTTCTCGAAAATCCTCAGCAATTGCGTAGAACTCTGCAGCTGGGATTGAGCAAAGCATCCAACACTTGAATTCATGCCAGCCTACTCGTTGTTCAAAATAAAGTTCATCTTCGGATAAGTAAGCAGCAAGAGAGGGCATCATTGCGTCAACATTGATATTAAGTGTATTAATATCTCGGCTAAGGGAAATTTCTGCTGCATTGAGATGATCAGGCGTACGATTTAACTGTGTTACTGCATGAACGATTGTTGCACAGCCTGAGCAGTGCGCCACAGATGAGTGACAGTCTTGACAGTAATAACTGTTATTTCCGCTTGAACCGATTCTTTTCGAGCGACATGTATTGCCAGAATGGGAGCAAGTATCGTTGCAAACAATGACTCCAGTTCTGAATACTTGAATGGCGGTTCCACAATCAGCGCAAGTACCCGAATCCATATTATTAACTACTAGGTTGCTTGAATTTCCAACATTTCGAGGTGCGAGTCGTTGCCTAATTTGATCATAAATATCGTCACGTGCACTACTGACAGCTTCTCGTTCTGAAGTCCAACCATTAAAGTAGGTTGGGTAGTACCAACTTTCATTCCTATTTACGTAACGGTTATCTCGAACGTAACCTTGATACCCATACCAACGTGGATCATCGCTCCTGCCAACAAAGAAAATACGACTTTCACTATCTGGAATATTTCCTCGTACCCAATCCGGTGCATCAGCACCAAACAACGCTACCGGCTCGTAAGCTGGGCCATGTACTCGCATTGTTCTTGTGCACCCAAATGACGCAAAGAGAACAAGAATTGTTGCAGTTGTTGTTATGGTTTTTATGAACATGTTTCCTCCTGGTGGAACTTGATTACTAAATGACTGACTACTGAAGTGTTTCAGATTTAAAAGATATGAAATCAACTGTAAGAGTGTTAATTGATTTTCCGCAGTATAGAGACTCTAGGTGGGCGTATGTACGCTATAGAGGATAATTTGGGGTCTAATTTTAGGACAATTCTGCCTTAATTATCATCCTAGATGGTATTCTGCCAAGAATGCATAAAGATATGACAATAGTTCAATTTCAAGAGTTGATTCGCAAACGCTATTTCAAAACAGACTCTGAAAGAGGCATTTCGAAGACTTTCCTCTGGTTATCTGAAGAATTTGGGGAATTAGCGCATGCATTAGCGAAATATGAACGAGGAGATGCCGACATTGAGAATCTGAGAGATGAGTTTGCAGACGTTCTTGCTTGGCTAACTACACTAGCAAACATTACTGATATTGACTTAACAGAAGCAATACACTCCAAATACATACAAGATGGCGGACCAGAGGGTGAAAAATGAATCGAATTGAGGCCATCTTTGCTACGGGGAAAAAGGCAATCATGCCGTTTGTAGTCGCTGGATCCCCCTCCATTGAGGATACTGAATCTGCGATTATCGAAATGGCAAGCGAAGGTGCTGCTATTGTAGAAATCGGTATCCCCTTCAGTGACCCGATCGCTGACGGTCCAGTAATCGCCAAGTCCATGCACGAATCTCTCACTAAGGGGACCACCCCCGCTCATGTCGTTGGACTTGTAAAGCGCCTTAGAGTACGTGTGGAAATAGGTCTTGTTGCAATGGTCAGTTACTCGATTGTAAAACGTTCAGATTGGAAATCATTTATTGACCGTTTTGCAGAGGCTGGTATAGATGGGTTCATCATTCCTGATATTGACGAAAAGGATGCAGTTGATGTTGGAGCATATTGCAGATCCATTGGCATTTCGTTTTCCATGCTCGTTGCACCAACTACACCAATTGATCGTGTAGAACAATTGGCAGCTCTTTCTTCAGGCTTTCTCTATATTCTCGCACGCACTGGATTAACAGGTGAACAAAGCGAGATGCCTGACTTGGCTCCTAGGCTGGAAGAAATTCGGCAAGTAACAACCCTTCCGCTAGCGGTTGGTTTTGGTATTTCCAATGCTTCGCACGTGAAGTGTACTCTTTCATGCGCAGACGCTGCGATTGTGGGGTCAGCTCTTGTCCGAAGGATGGAAGAATCAGATACCCCAGCAGATGCAGCAAAGCAATTTGTTTCCGAAATTTCCTAGTTAGACCTTGCTCGCACACACTATAAAGTAGACACTATGCTTGACAGGCAGGAGGCCCTCAAATATGGAACAAACGACTATGTCAAACGCAATGGAAATGCAAAACACTGATTATTGTGACAATTATGGCTGCAGAACGTTTTCTGGGGACGTGATGCTTCGCTACCTTCAACCAGAAATCTACGAATCACTTCTTGAGACTATGGAAAAGGCGAAGCCTCTTAATCCAGCGATTGCAAACAACGTTGCACACGCAATGATGGAGTGGGCTATTGATCAAGGATGCACACATTACACACACTGGTTCCAACCACTCACTGGAGCAACTGCAGAAAAACACGATGCATTTCTAGAACCAACTGACAAAGGAGCGATTGCGGAATTCAAAGGCGACCATCTTATTCAGGGAGAACCCGATGCGTCAAGTTTTCCGAACGGTGGTATTCGTGACACTTGGGAAGCCAGAGGGTATACAGCATGGGATGCAACAAGCCCTGCATTTATTATGCCAAACGAGGATGGCGGTACGCTCTGTATTCCAACAGCGTTTGTTTCTTGGAATGGAGAAGCCCTAGACAAAAAAACTCCCCTGCTTCGTTCTATTGATGTCGTAAACCAACACGCCATGCGATTGCTGAACGTTTTTGGGATGGGCAAAGAAGTTTCACGTGTTATAACTACACTTGGTCTTGAGCAGGAATATTTCCTAGTAGATGAGTCGTTTGTTGCAAACAGAGATGATTTGCTTCTTTGCGGCCGTACTTTGCTTGGCACAACTCCTCCCAAAGGACATCAACTAGATGACCATTACTTCGGAAAAATTCCCGAACGCGTTTTAGCTTTTATGGATGATGCAGAGCAACAACTCTATGAACTTGGCATTCCAGTAAAAACTCGCCATAACGAAGTAGCACCTGGGCAATACGAAATTGCACCCTCTTATGAAAACGCCAATGTGGCTTCAGATCACCAGATGTTACTCATGGAAGTATTGAAATCTACTGCTAAGGAGCATGGATTCCGATGCTTGCTTCACGAAAAACCATTTGCGGGAGTTAACGGCTCGGGCAAGCATAACAACTGGTCTGTCGCTACGGATACAGGAAAGAACCTACTGAGCCCTGGGAAGGAACCGCAGAACAATATGCAATTCCTTACCTTTTTATGTGCTGTCATTCGCGCAGTTGATTTACACCCTGAATTGCTCCGAGCCTCTGTAGCATCAGCCGCGAACGACCATCGACTCGGAGCAAATGAAGCTCCGCCCGCAATTATTTCAATCTTTTTAGGTGAAATGCTCAGCGATGTACTTGATCAAATTGAATCTGAGGTATCTCGAGATGCACGAGCTGGCGGAACACTCGATTTAGGCGCTCAGACGATGCCAAAAGTTGACCGTGATAGCGGAGACCGGAATCGCACAAGCCCGTTTGCATTTACAGGCAATAAATTTGAGTTCCGAGCTGTTGGCTCAACCTCAACAATTGCTTGGCCAAACACTGTACTCAACACCATTATTGCTGAGTCCTTTGACTATTTGGCAACAAGATTAGAGGCTACGCTTGCAGGAAGCACTTCCGAGGAGCAAATCGAAACAGCAGCCCGTTCATTGTTACGTGAAGTATTGAAAAAACATCGCAGAGTTGTATTCGACGGTGATAATTACACAGAAGAATGGCACAAAGAATCAGCTGCTCGCGGACTACCAAATCTAAAAACAACTGCAGATGCTTTGCCAGCAATTACTTCTCAAAAAGCACTTGATTTATTTAGCCATTACAACGTTCTATCAAACAGAGAACTCTCAGCACGTGGTGAAGTACTTACAGAGCAATATGCAACAGTGGTTACTATTGAGGCTCGAACTCTTATTATGATGCTTTCAACACAAGTACTACCTGCAGGTTTACGATATCAAGGGGAACTTGCAGACATTGTTACTAGCTCACGAGCTAACTCTGTAGATTGCAACCGTTCTTCGGCTAGGCTCGGGGATGTTGCCAGATTGTCTGAAGCTCTGCAAGCATCGATTAACGAACTCCACAATTGCATAGATGCAGATCATGAAAACTCAATTGGACATGCAAACTTTGTACGAGACAAGCTTATTCCGGCTATGGATTCTGCAAGAATTGTTTCAGACCAGCTTGAAGAGCTTGTGCCAAGTGATACATGGCCCTTGCCGACGTACACTGAGATGCTCTTTATCCGCTAAATTTCCCGTCTTGCAAAGTAGGCGTTTCAGAGCCTTGTGTTGTATTTTAAGGTAAGATATAGGGCTCGAAAGAAGGTTTACCACTATGACTACTACTCAACCCACCCATATGAATTATCAATTGAGAATGTTGGTCCTGCTCGCAAAAGAGTGAAAATCACTGTTCCAGCAGAAACAATCACTTCAAAATTGCAAGAGTCAATGGGTACTTTAAAAACACAAACTGCTATTCCTGGCTTTCGAAAAGGAAAAGTTCCAGCGCATATTATCGAAAAACGTTTTGGCGAATCCATTCGGAACGAAGCCCGAAACGAAATCATTTCTGATGCTTGGAAAAATGCAATTGAAGAGTTTGAACTACGAACTTTAGGCGAGCCAGAACCTGTTGGCGATGTAGCGGAAGTTGTACTCGTTGAAGGTAAACCTCTCACTTTTGAACTTGAAGTTGAAGTGATGCCAGATTTTGATCTTCCTGAATTTGATGCTATTTCTCTTACTCGCCCTATCGTAGATGTTACTGATGAACATATTGGCGAAGAAATTGAACGTCAAAAGATACGCAATGGCAACCTAGAAGAGGTTGAAGGCAAAGCAAGTGAAGGCGACTTCCTAGTTGGCCCCGCTGTCGTGCACCTGAATGGAAATGACGAATCTTTTTACAAAACGGAGCAAACTCGAATTTCACTTCCTGCAAAGGACACTGGCGGCGAATTGCTAGGTTTGTTTATTGATGATTTAGGCAAAACTCTTGATGGTGCATCAGTCGGTGATGAGTTAACTATTAAGACAAAGGGCCATGAGGAACACGAATTAGAAGAAGTACGTGGTGCAGACGTTGTCGTTACTTTTAACGTAGTCCAAGCAGTCCGAATTAACCCACTTACGGATGATGAGTTGAGTTCCGCTTTTGGCCTAGACTCATTTGACACAGTAAAAGAGCAGGTAAAACTTGCTTTAGAGCAAAGGCGGGACAAAGATCAGGCTGCTGTATTACGTACACAAGCGACAACTGAAATCGCAGATCGTATCGAGATGGAACTACCAGAAAAGACGAGCGCAATGCAAGCCGAACGCGACTTGCAACGCTTGCGAACCGAATTGCAATCTTCTGGACGGATGACTCTTGAAGAAGTCGAAGCAGAAGTTGCAAAAGTTCGCAGCGGTTCTACTGAAGAATCTAAAAAGCGGTTAAAGGCATACTTTATCCTTACAAAATTGGCTGAACACTTCCATGTTGACGTGAATGAAATGGAAGTAAATACCCGCGTTGCTGAGATTGCGATGCAAAATGGTGTACGACCAGAAGAAATGCGCAACAAACTTGCACAACAGGGTCAACTTAGTCAAATCCAAGCGGTTGTACGAGAAGAAAAAGCAGCAGATCAACTGGTAGCTGCCTGTACTGTTACGGATATGCCTGTTGACGAATGGCAAGCGCTACAAGATGGCGGTAGCAAGCCAACCAAAAAAACGTCAAAGAAGAAGGCTCCTAAGAAAACTGCTTCAAAGAAGGCAACCACTAAGAAGACTACAAAAAAGAAGACTACAAAGAAGACAACTAAGAAGTCGTAATGTTGTTTGCGAGTGCGTTTACTGATACTCTTCCCGTTCTTCTCGTGCTTATTGGGTTTACTGTGGTTGGTGGCGTGCTATTGTTCTTCATCCGGAAACGCCTTAAATCAGTACCTTCTGAGACTACTACATATTCGCTCTCCCAACTCCAAACCATGTTGGCCAATGGGACTATTACACAGGACGAGTTTGATATGGCGAAAAAATCGATCATTCGTATGCATCGCTCTGACGACCGATATCTCGACAAAAGTGACAATTTAGGTCAAAAAGAGCGAAAACACTCGTAAATCAGGTGGGCAGACCGCTTTTTATATGCCACAATTGCACGTGATAAACATAGTTTGCATAGAGAGAGATTAATCAGGAGCAGAATGAGTAAGAATAAAAAAAATAAAACTGAAGCATTGTCGATGTCGAAAGGTGGTTCACCATTTGAAGGCGGCAACTCGGGAAGCGGATCTGGCGGCAATTCTGGAGGAAACTCTGGAGGTGGTGGTAGTTCCGGAGGTGGGGGAAAATCCGGTGGTGGCTCCGGGGGTGATGATGAATTTCAGGGTCGCCGTGTAACGGATTGTTCTTTTTGCGGGAAGACTTCAAGAGAAGTTGGTCCGATGGTGGAAGGTCCTAATGAGATTTATGTGTGTTCCAATTGCACAGATTTATGTCAAAACATTTTCCAGCAGGAGCGCCGGCGGATCTCTGCGGCTTCACCAACGTTTACATCGATATTAACTCCAAGCCAGATCAATGAATATTTAATGGAGTATATTATTGGGCAAGATCGAGCGAAGAGATCGTTAGCTGTTGCAGTTCATAATCATTACAAACGTCTTTCGCAACTTGACAATGCCGATCGCGATGTTGATTTGGACAAATCGAATGTATTGATGATTGGACCAACAGGAACTGGAAAAACATTACTTGCTAAAACGCTTTCAAGAATTCTGAATGTACCATTTGCTATTGCTGATGCAACGACACTTACTGAAGCGGGTTATGTTGGCGAGGATGTAGAGAATTTGTTGCTAAAACTGCTTCAAGCGGCTGATTTTGATTTAGAAGCAGCGCAACGTGGCATTATTTATATTGATGAGATTGATAAAATTGGGCGAACGACGCAGAATGTTTCGATTACTCGTGATGTTTCTGGCGAGGGCGTGCAGCAATCCTTGTTAAAAATGCTTGAGGGTGTTGTAGCGAACGTTCCTCCGCAAGGAGGTCGCAAGCATCCAGAGCAACAATATATTCAAATGGACACCTCAAATATATTGTTTATATGTGGTGGTTCTTTTGATGGCATTACAGAAATTATTGCAAAGCGAATTGGTAAATCACGAATTGGCTTTGGCGGTGCTGCTGGAGATGAGGGCGAAGATCACGAACGGCAAGCAGAGTTACTTGAGCAAGTGTTGACAGAAGATATTTTGCATTTTGGTCTTATTCCCGAATTGCTTGGTCGGCTACCTATTGTTACACCGTTAATGCCTCTTACTGAGGACGCAATGGTTCGCATTTTAACTGAGCCAAGGAACGCAATTGTGAAGCAATACCAGCATCTCTTTAGTCTTGAGGAAGCGGAGTTAGAGTTCACGGATGATGCGTTCCAACTCATTGCTCAACGTGCAATGGAACGTGGCACAGGCGCGCGAGCGCTTCGGGCTGTTATTGACAACTTCATGATTGATGTCATGTTCGATCTTCCTGACCGAGATAATCAAAACGCTGTGTATTTAATTGATGCCAAATCGATTGAAGAAGGTCTCAATCTTGACACGATGCTCCAGCCACATAAAGCGGCTAAAGAATCTGCCTAATTTTATATCTGTCCCATAGTACTTCTTTCGAGGGGTCTTATTGGGCTTAAAATGGGCATTGGTTTTGTGTCCCACGTTTGAAATTCTTGGTATAATCTCAAATTCGCCATAAATGGCTGAAGGAGATTTTCAATGCCACGTGTTTGTTTTTTTACTGGTCGCAAAACTAAAGTTGGTCGCAAACTTCGGTACCGAGGTAAACCTAAGTATCAAGGCGGTATTGGTTTAAAGATAACTGCTAACGATAAGCGGAAATTTAAGCCCAATTTGCATAATGTCCGTGCGGTTGTGGATGGCGTTCCAAAGCGTATTAAGGTTTCCACGAAAGCTATCAAACAGGGACTCGTTGTGAAGCCTTTGAAGCGAAAATACGGGTACACAAGGCAACAGAAACTACAAGCAGCAGGTTAAGGTAGAGCCATTTACGAGTCAAAAACCTCGTATTGTAAAATTTATTACTAAAATCCACTTTTTTTGTGGTAAACGTCCGAAAATATAACGCATTAAGTTGACTGGAAGCGTTTCTTGCGTATTCTTAATGAGATTACATAAAACGGCAAAATCACGCCACCATGGGACACATCAGCTATCAACGATAGCAAAATCGTCCAAACTCCTCACTGTGATTACAGCCAAAAACTAAACAATCGGTTTGTGCAATAAATAAGCGCACTTTATGTATGTACTTGGTGCATACACGCGCTTTGGGTTATGACAAGTTTGCGAGCAAGGATGCAAGCAACAACATGAGTGAGTACCGGAACCATACAGAAATGAGTGATAGATCAGACATAGAACGAGTTCGCGAGGCAGTCAGCCTTGTAGCGCTTATCTCAGAGTACGTTCGCTTGGAGCCTAAGGGCAACGAGTGGGTTGGTATTTGTCCATTCCATGATGACCACCG
Source organism: Phycisphaerae bacterium (assembly GCA_018657585.1). Classification (GTDB taxonomy): domain Bacteria; phylum Planctomycetota; class Phycisphaerae; order Phycisphaerales; family SM1A02. Next base: position 5,603 of record JABHWX010000168.1, on the reverse strand, counting down.
CCCTTCTATGCGTGTTGTAACCCATCGGGACCAAGAGTTCTACAAATGTTTCTCTTGCAATGCTGGCGGCGACTGTTTTTCATTTGTTCAAAATTATCTTAAAAAAGATTTTGTTGAAGCGTTGAAATTTTTAGCTGATCGCCATGGTATCGAACTATCTATTCGCAACAGAGAAGAAAGCGGCACATCAAGAAGCAAATTACGCAAAGCTTTGGAATGGGCTATGGCACTGTACGTCAAATCTCTACATACAACTCCAGAGGGCGCGAACGCTCTTGAGCAATTACATAGTAGAGGATTTACAGACGAATCAATACAGAACTTTTCGATTGGAGTCGCCCCAAATTCATGGTCTTTCATCACCGAGCGATTGCAAGAAAAGCCAGGTGCAATTGAAGTGGGGATAGATGCGGGCATTTTGAAAAAGAATGCAGAAAAAGACCGTGTGTATGATGCATTTAGACACCGAATCATGTTTCCAATTCTTGATGAATCTGGTTCCCCTATTGCATTTGGCGGTCGAAGATTAGACGAAGAAGATGAACCAAAATATATTAATAGTCCAGAGACAGCTCTCTTTCATAAATCAAAAGCCTTGTACGGATATGTATTTGCTCGAAAATCAATCGCAAGCGAGAAAGTTGCTATTGTTGTTGAGGGATATACCGATGTTATCGCTTGTCACCAAGCGGGCTTTGTTAATGTTGTAGCAACGCTGGGTACTGCACTCACACCTGACCATGCTGGGATCCTTTCGCACATTGCTAATGAGGTTATATTGGTATTTGATGGGGACAACGCTGGTCAACTTGCAGCTGACCGCGCTCTTGAAATTTTCTTCCTCAAAAATATAGATGTCAAAATTTGCACATTACCTGATGGGAAGGACCCTGCTGACCTTGCGACAACTCCAGACGTTTTTGAGAGTTGTTTGAACAGTGCGGTAGATGCGATTGAATATAAATTCAATCGTCTTGATTCCTCGCTTGAAGGCGAAAGTACTCTTTCGGGCAAAGCGGATAGAATCGAATCCTTCCTTAATGACCTTTCTCGTCTTGGCGTTGATACATTACTCAGCTCTCGAAGAGCGTTGGTATATGAAAAAATTGCAACATTGCTTAAAATTCCAATGGACGAAGTAAGCAAAGAGTTAAAGAACAGGAAACCTGCACCAAGGCGTGCAGATACATTGCAGAGTACCCCTGTTTCTCCTGATCCCGTTCAGACAGTTGAAATTTCTAAAGCAAGACAGATTGCTGAACGTGAATTCTTGTCCGTTCTGTTATTTGACCCAACAGAAGCATCCGCAGTATTTCGCGAATCTGATTTGCCAATTCAAGCCGATGATTTTATGGACCAAGATACGCATGCAATTGCGTGTTATGTGCTTCCTAAATTACATGATGGAACGCTATATACCGTCACCGAAATTGGTACTGATCTTGGGGAAGAAAGCAAGCAACTCGCAACGTCCTTCTTTTTTCTTGGCGAAAGAATATGCAAGGCAAATGCGAGTGTCATGCATGCATTAGCCATTACTAAGGATGCGTTTTTACGTATCATTCAAAAACAATCGATTCGCGCTGAAGTTAAAAATGTTCAACAAGCCGCTGATGATGATACAAAATCTGAAGCAGCTCAGCAGGCAATCGAATCAATTCGAAGAAAACAATCAGCGAGGAACGCATCGTAATGTTCCCGCATACCAAACCTAATGTACGCAACATGAATGTTGCATCCCTTAATTGTGAACACAAAGGAGTTAACTCGTGAGCACAAATGTAAAAGCAAAAAGAGAAGTGGTCATTCCAACCATGCACCCGAGCATGGAAGCGATCGTTAAGGAAGGCCGCGATCGCGGTTGGCTATGCTACGAAGAAATCAATTCGGCACTACCAGATGAATATCTAACTGCTGACAAGATAGATGAGCTCTTTGTAATGCTCAGTCATCTTAATATCGATATTATTGGAGAAGGTTTTAGAATGCGAAGAGGATGGGACAAGTTCTTTATCCCGCTACAGACAAATCTTCGATTTAAAAGAGACACGCCATGGAAAGACAAAGCACAGAAACTTGCTGAGCGGGCTGAGGATGAGGGCAAAGATCCAAAAAGTGCTGTTCACATTGATGCAGACGATGATTTGCTAGATGAAGAAGAGGCCCAGGCTGTTATCGCGCAGGCTCTTGCTGAAGCTTCATCGAGACGAATTGATGACCCTATCCGTATGTACCTTACCCAAATGGGTAGCATTTCACTTCTTACACGTGAAGAAGAAATTAGCTTAGCAAAGAAAATTGAATCTACTCGTTTCGTATTCCGCAGGAAAGTATTAGAGTCAGATTATGCGGCTGTTCAGGCGATTGAAATTCTTGACTTAGTTCATCGTGGAAAACTCCCTTTCGATCGAACAATGAGAATTTCAACTGCTGAAGAAAACGCAAAGCAAAAAGTAGCGAGCAGGATTCCTGTTAACACAGCAACTCTTCGGCTTCTTCTTGACGAAAATGCAAAAGACTGGGCGCGTTGCGAAGAAGGCGGTTTGAAGAAAAAGGAACTTGAGGTTATCCGAGAGCGAATGCAAGCAAGACGTCGCAAAATCGCTACGTTGCTTGAAGAATGTTGTTTACGAACAGCAAAAATTCAACCTTTGCTTCGCAAATTACAATCCATCTCAAAGAAGTTCAAGCAAATCGAACGTGATATCATTCAAGCAAAGAAGCCAAATAGTAGCTACGAGCCAGACGACTTTATCGTTATGGAAGAAGAACTTTCTGGGCTTCGAGGGTTAATACTTGAATCTCCTGAAGAACTTGAAGCAAGGCTAAAAACAATTGACGTTGTATTTGAAGAATATGACCAAGCGAAGCGTGATCTTTCTGGTGGCAACCTACGACTCGTTGTTTCAATTGCTAAGAAGTACAGGAACCGTGGGCTCCCCTTCCTAGACATCATTCAAGAAGGAAATACTGGACTAATGCGTGCAGTTGATAAATACGAGTACCGCCGCGGATACAAATTCTCGACTTACGCAACTTGGTGGATTCGCCAAGCCATTACCCGCGCGATTGCAGACCATGCAAGGACTATTCGTGTGCCAGTTCACATGATTGAGACCATGTCAAAACTTCGCGGCATCCAAAAACGATTACTTCAAGAAATTGGTCGAGAGCCTACGCTTGAAGAAATCTCAGTGGCAGCTGAAATGACTCACGAGGAAACAAAGCGTGTCATGAAAATTTCAAGGCATCCAATCAGCCTAGACCGCCCTGTTGGCGAATCTGAAGATTCGCAATTTGGCGATTTTATTGAGGACGAACGCCAACAAGCTCCTTCGGAAACGGCGACTAGTGAAATGCTTCGCGTAAGGATCAATGACGTCTTAAAAACATTGACGTACCGTGAACGTGAAATTCTTAAATTACGATATGGCGTTGGCGATGGCTACACCTATACACTTGAAGAAGTTGGTCGGATATTTAAGGTCACTCGTGAGCGTGTGCGCCAAGTAGAGTCAAAAGCGATTCGCAAGTTGCAACATCCTGTACGTAAAAGACGTTTGTCAAGTTTTATTGATCAAGTAGTGGAAGATGACGAATAAACACACTTAAATCGCATCGTTGATTTTCATGAGGAGCGAATCAACGTGCGATTTATCAGTGCTGATTATCCAACCTGTTGTCCCATGCAAAGAGACGGCGTCAATTGCATTTATGTTGGCGTTGAGTATTGCGATTCGTTCTAGAACACGAATGAAATCGCCGCCACGATCATCTTCTATGACATGGATGACTGTTTCTTCAGATTCGTGGAGCTCTGCCGATTTTGCGAAATCCCTGAATTGAGAAGCTCGTTCTGGAATACAGCGAGCCATGGAAGTCCCATCGCCTTGTTCTCGTGCATTGAGTGACTGTAATGTAATGTCCGCAGTACGCAATCTATTTGCAAAGTTAAGCAATACACCAGGTTCGTCTGGCAATGTGAATTTGAATACGGTACAAAGTGTTGCGTTTGGCATTTGTACAGTTTACTCGCATTGTCCCCAAGCACCGATGACTTCTAGTAAATCACCTGTGTCAACCTCCCCAGAGCCATCAATATCGTAGTCACTTGTGTTGGAACCCCACACACTCACAATTGCAAGTACATCATTAACATTTACAAAGCCATCTCCATCGAGATCCGCTGGGCATGAAGGCAGGCAGATTGTTTCATCATCACAAGTTGTGCCTGCAGATTGCCAAGTCCCACCAACAGCAACGCAATCATCGTTCGAAAACTCAAGGCACCAATCTGGTCCACAACAAGCACCAAGTGGTTGTGGGCATTCCGATGTAGAACAGTTCGTAGAATCACCTTGGAACATGCCACCAACTGCAATACAGTCATCACCTGACACTGGACCAATACAACTTCCATCGTTCAAACAACATGCGCCCTCTGGAAAACATGTCGTGGTCGCGCATGTAGTCCCTTCTCCCATGTGAATCCCCCCAACGGTATTGCATGTGTTCAAATCAAAATCAACACAGTTTCCAGTAGATTCAACGCAACAAGCACCAACACCCGAGCCACAAACATAGGTTGCACATGTTGTTCCGTCACTCTGAGAAGTACCGCCAAATATATCACAATCACTTGGAGTCAGATCCATACATGAGTCATCGGAAAAACAACAAACTACTGGGTCCGTGCTGCAGTTAACAGGTGTATAAGAAGAACGGATAACCCAATCGCCGCTTGGTGTACAGATTCCTGGAAACTGTTGGAACGTCATCCAACCAGAACCACAAACACACCAAGCCCCATCAACAGCGTCAATCCAATTTTCATTTGGGAAATCTAATCCGCTAGTATCAGTACACGGGAATGCATTCATATTTTCAGGAGGCGAACTAATGCAAGGATTCCCTGCTTGGTTGTGTTGATCAATTCTGAATGCAACCGTAAACGAGTTCATCCCACTATCGTTGTAGATATAAATTTGTTCAGGATCATTAGGGTCAACCAAGACCGAAACAATCATGCCGCTTGTTCCCGGTGGCATGACAAGATGAGGAAGTATCAGATCATCACTTGAAAAACTTGCAACCTGAAAGCCGTTGGTAGGAGTTCCGTCCCACACTGTTACCGACCAATGTGTTGTTGTTTGTACAGTTGCATTATACGTAGCAAACAAAGCTTCCATGATATCTATCCTGATCGGAAAAGCTTCTGCAGGAACACTGTACGTAGCCCCAAGTGATTCGCCTTCTGCAAACCCAGCTTGAAGGACGTATGTGCCAGGACCAAAATCACTATCTGTCAACGCGACAGGTACTGTTGGGCAACTTCCTCTTAGATCCACAGGAGGTTTATCTTTTGGCGAAACAGATTTGAAAGTTGCTTGTAGCGATCGCGGTTGGGTGAGTTCAACTGGAACTTGTTGAAGCCGGCTACTGAGCGCATCGGGTGCTGCTATAAATCCATACATTAAAGTCAATAGTAGAACGTTCATGTTTGCCTTTCTTTCCTCCCACAATTCTCTCACATATAATGTACTTAATAAAGCATGAAGTCAAGACAAAAGGTGCAACTAATTATGATAAAGCGTTTACTAGTG
>JABHWX010000167.1 GCA_018657585.1 Phycisphaerae bacterium | reverse complement strand
GCTTATCCTGCTCCACCAACATATTCTTAAGGTTGGAACAGATAACATTTGGTTTGCAGAAATGTACGCTTTCGGCATTCCTGTAGTGATGTTGCTCGGTGCAATTTTAATGGTGTCAAATATCCCTTATGATCATTTTGTGAAACGATATCTGGGAAGACCGCAATCATTCCGTTTTCTTGCAGCGATTGTCATAGTTTTATTTATAAGTATCTGGTGGTTTCAGGCAACTGTCGCATTAGCATTTGTTGCGTATACACTTTCAGGGCCTATACACGCATTTAAAAATCGAAATAACAAACAGGTTGAAGAAGAATGAGTTTATTAGTGAAAACAAGATTTGCCCCAAGCCCAACGGGACATCTGCATGTTGGCGGAGCGCGCACAGCGTTGTATTGTTGGGCGTTTGCCAAAGCAAATAGCGGGGAATTTTTACTACGCATTGAAGATACTGACCAAAAACGTTCGAGCGATGAGGCGACAGTTGGTTTCTTTAACGACTTGGAGTGGATGAATATTGATTGGGATGAAGGCCCCGAGTTTAAAGGTTCGGGCGGTGGGGATGAAGGACCTTATTATCAATCGCAACGACTAGAAATTTACAAAACTAAACTCCAATTACTTCTTGATTCTGGTTCTGCATACTTTGCCTTTGAAACTCAGGAAGAATTAAACGAGGAGCGAAAAAAGGCACGCGCTGAAAAGAGAGCGTACCGATACAACCGTGCATCCCTCGAGTTGTCTTCAGAAACTATTGAACAATATCTATCGGAAGGCAAACCACGCGTTGTTCGGTTCAAAGTGCCAGATGGCGGTCCTTTAACGGTGCACGATTCGGTAGTTGGCGATGTGACGATTGAACGAAGCGAAGTCGACGACTTTGTTATTTTTAAGACCGATGGATATCCGACTTATCATTTTGCTGTTGTCGTTGATGACGGAATGATGAACGTGACACATGTTATTCGAGGGCAAGAGCATTTGAATAACACGTTTAAACACATCCTTTTGCAAGAAGCGTTTGGAATCAAGCCTCCAGTGTATGTTCATCTCTCTCTTATCTTTAATCCGGACGGGTCAAAGATGTCCAAACGGGACAAGGACAAGACGCTTCGTAAGTTTGTCAAAGAAAATGGGATTGATTCTCCTCCTAAAGGGTGTATTACGCAAGATGCTTGGGACCTTTGGCAGTCATCTAAAGACAAGCAACTTGGAACGCAGGACGCAAGCGTGCTCGGAAAAACTTTAGGTATAACTTTGCCAGAGATTAATGTTGAGGATTTTAAGAGCGAAGGGTATATGCCAGAGGTTCTCATGAACTATTTGTGTTTGCTTGGATGGTCGCCAGGAAATGATATTGAGCAATTTGATGCAGAATTTTTAGTAGAACATTTTTCGTTCGACCGTGTCGTGAAGTCACCTGCGAAGTTTGACAGGGCAAAATTATTAGCTTTTAATTTGGATGCTCTGCAGAAACTGACATCGGAGGAATTTGCATCGAAGTTGTTCGTATGGTGCCAAGAGTATGCGCCTGAGTTTGCTGCACTTGAGAACTTTTCGCTGTTTGCTTCTGCGAATCATGAGCGATCAAAAACATACAAGGATGCAATCATGACATCGCAATTTCTAATAGAAGACGATGAAGCGATTACTTGGCCGGAATCAAAGCCAGTGAAAAAAGCATTGTTGAAAGGCGAAGTGACTGGGTTATCACGAATGCCAATAATAATCGAATGCTTCACGTCGCTCGAAGAATGGACAAATGAAACTATTGATTCCTGTTTGCATTCCCTTGCTGAATCACTTGCCGATGGAAGCCTTGGAAAAGTAGCTCAGCCTATACGAATTGCAGTGGCTGGGGGTCCAGTGAGTCCTCCGATAGTCGACACACTAGTACTTCTCGGAAAAGAGTCTACGATTAGACGTCTTGAACGATGTCACGAATATTTTGCGAGTACTTGCGATGTCTGATGTCCCAACAGCTGTTTCAACAAAAGATGAAATAGCCCTTGAAGGGTTTATTGATTACGCTGGGTTATTCCCGCCTGCAAATTTAGACATGGACTCCACAGTAAAAAATTGGCACAATTACATGCAGTCTGATGACAGTTGGATACTTGCACGATTGATTATTCCTGCAAGTAGACTTGAAGAATTTAAGCAATCTGCAATGGGCATGTTGCCTTCGCCAGAAGAACAGGACATGTGGCAACTGAGTGTTTTGTTACCTCCTGCAGGGAGTGCAGAGTTCGCAAGTGCTGTGCAGGCGACGATTGATTTCAATGTTTCAGATTGCGGCGCAGTCGCGAATGTAGTTGAATTTAAAGCTTCGACTGCGTCTGAAATTGATGCATCCCTTGAATTGTTGCACGATGATTTGTTTCCATTTATTGAATTAGCAGTAAATGAAGATCCTCGTGGCTTACTCGCTTCGCTATCTGGAGCCATTGCAGGCGCAAAAGTGCGTACAGGTGGAATAACACCAGAGTTGTACCCAACGCCAGCGCAATTAGCACGGTTTGTTCACTCCTGCGCAGTGTCTGGTCAACCATTCAAAGCAACTGCAGGCATGCACCAACCAAGCAAAAACGAGAATTTATCCGTAGGCGTATCAGAATTCGGTTTTCTTTCTGTTTTGCAGGCAACAGCCAGTGCCAGTGTGCTTGGTTCGAGTGTTGAAGAGGTAGAGGCAATTCTCCTTGCCGATACTCCGGATTTGTCAGCATTTACTGAAGAGCAACTTGAACAAGTTCGAGCGGAATTATTTAACTCTCTCGGATCCTGCTCGTTTAAAGAAGCAAGAGAAGATCTACGAACAATGGGAATGCTAAAGGATTAACAATGACAACTATTGATGTGACACATGATATGAATGCAACGAGCTGGGTAGAAAGTGCACAAGGGAGCGACTTCCCTATCCAGAATCTTCCGTGGGGTGTTTGCAGTACAAATGGTATCGTGGTTGCAATTGGCGACAAAGCGGTTGTACTGCGCAAAGCAATTAATTCGGAGAAGTTACAACTTGCAGATGAAGTATCGAATGCATTGTTGCAAGACTCATTGAATGAGTTTATGTCTCTGGGTCATGAGATATGGACGCTCGTTCGCCACTCGTTGTTTACGTTTCTCAGCGGAGAGCCATGCCCTGAAGTGTTATGTGATATTGATTCATTAACACTCGTTTTGCCTGCAACCATAGGCGATTACACAGATTTTTACGCTGCTCGTAACCATGCGACGAATGTAGGAAAGATGTTTCGACCAGATGGCGACCCATTAATGCCTAACTATTTACATTTGCCCGTTGGATACCATGGCAGAGCAAGCAGTGTAGTTGTTTCAGGAACTGATATTACACGACCTCACGGTCAACTGAAACCAGATGACAGCGCTCCTATTTTTGCGCCTTGTAAACTTCTTGATTACGAATTGGAATTCGGCGCATTTATTGGTACAGGAAATGCAATGGGCACGCGGGTGACTATTGATAATGCGATGGAGCACATTTTTGGAGTAGTCATATTGAATGATTGGTCTGCGAGAGATATTCAAAAATGGGAATACCAACCCCTTGGGCCGTTTAATGCAAAAAACTTTGCGACAACAATTAGCCCATGGGTTGTGACTACTGATGCACTTGCACCATTTAGAACTTCAGGTCCACCGAGACTGGAAAGTGACCCTGAAGTACTTGAATATTTAAAACCTGTAACGGATGATGTGTTGGATGTGCAATGCACGGTTACATTATCCTCTGCAACAATGCGGAACGATGGCATTGAAGCACTGCAGTTAAGCAAAACTACACTGGCGAATTTGACCTGGTCGTTTGCTCAGATGTTAACTCACCATACAAGTACAGGTTGTCCAATGAACAGTGGCGACTTAATTGGCAGTGGCACGATTTCTGGTGGTGAAGATAAAGATACTAGAGGATGTTTGTTAGAGATTACTTGGCGGGGAACCGAACCAATTTCTATGCCTGACGGAACGGCGCGAAGATTTTTACAAGATGGCGACGAATTGACTATGCACGCTTGGTGTGAGTCGGAGGTAGCGAGTCGTATTGGCTTTGGAACTTGCTCTGGTGTTATTCTGTCCGCGACATAATTTTTTGTTCTTTTTAAAACACACCCGAAATGAAAAATTGCGTAATTGACTCAGAGTCAAATCCGAAACGGGGCAAAATATTAAACAACTCAGATTCAATTAATTTGAGGAACTAGGTTTGTCAAATCCGTTTACCCAATGGGTATGGGCTTCCAATCTTCCCAAGACTTGGGGTATGCGTCATCGTCAATATCCATCGCTGCCTTGGTAGGGAAGAGTGGTCTAAATGTATCGCACATTATGACGAGTTCATCAGTGAACGTTTCATCTAGGGTACTTTCAACAGTTCCAGGATGAGGTCCATGGGCAATCCCTTGTGGATGCATTGTGAGCGAGCCTTCGCCAATACCTTTTCTTGCGGTATATTTGTTGTCACAGTAATACATGACTTCATCGCTGTCGACGTTCGAATGGTTGTACGGAACTTTTACAGCTTCTGGATGGAAGTCCAACATTCTGGGAGCAAAGGCACAAATGACGAAATTGCCGCCAGCGAATACTTGAT
>JABHWX010000166.1 GCA_018657585.1 Phycisphaerae bacterium | reverse complement strand
TATCCATGTGAGCGCCTGTTGAAGCATCTTGTTGATACACCTCGATAGCATTCACAATGCCTACTTCTTCGTATGCCTTATTCCATTCAAGAATACCGTCGCGAACCCACCTGCGATATCGCACAGGAATAGTGTGCTCCAAATAGAACACGATTGGCTGCTTTGGAGGACTCATCTTCAACGATGGGTCTGCCTTTTCGAGATGCCAACGAGTGACGTACCTTACCCATGGATCGTCATTAGAGGCATCGCCAATATCTTTATGTGTTGTATTGAAATAACCAATTCGATGGTCTGCTACACGCGGTTGGTAGCCATCATTTTTTGGAACTGTACGAATTGAGTAAGAGATTGATCCAAATTGCCCACTTGCTAAAGGAAGTTCAAACGTTAACTCGACATTCGATGGGAAACTTTTTGCTTTACTCAGAACTGCAAGATCTGAACGCATGCCACGTGCTTGACCTCCAAAAAAGTTAGAGGCGCCGTGTAAAAACAAACTAGTGCCATCAATTACTGGACCACCGTTTGGTCCCTCACTAATGATTGGTACGTCAAGGACCAGACGTTCAGTAAACACTCTCGCCGTACCACTTTGAGACTGTTCATCACCAGTAGATTTCACTTCAAGGTTCGGTTGCACAAGCACAAGTTGGTCATGTATTCGAGTCCAGTATCCATACATGTCTCCTACTTGAACACCAGATTCACCGATACCGCTAGAGACTGTATACGCAATAAGAATTGGCTGCCCTTCATAATTAGGGGACAATTCGATAAGAAGACGATCATCTTCATCACGATACAAGGTGTACATGCTTCCTTCATCACCAACTGAGGAAACAACTGTGTCGAAGCCATCAGATACTTGATCAAATGGCGGAAGTCCGCCATCTTGTCCTGGCATGCCCATTCCAAAACTTGGACGTGCTGTTGTCTCTGGGTTTGCTTGGGTATCTTGCGTAAGTGCAAGTGTTAACGATAGTGCGAGTAATTCAATCATAGTTCTTCCTTTACGGATCAATAGCGGTTCAAGTTCTTCAATCGGAAGGTCGATTCTACAGGCAACATTCCTAGAAATGAAGTTAGGTTATCGGGCTTTTTTTGTAAACAGCGCTAACGCACAAATAGAGAGCCCCAACAGGAGCAAAACTACGAAGATAACTGGCTGAAACGATTGAACTTGCGATGCATCGCTTAACTGAATCGTTGCGATTCCAACGATAGGACCCACCATATAACCGCTTCCAAGGAGTGCTTCGTGGGTTCCACCAGCATCAACTTCAGCCTGCCCCACTGCCATCGCATAATACAAGGCTGCATAGTAGGTTACACCCATGCCTGAGCCGAATAGGATTAAACCAATAATGAGTGTCGGCAATGAGCTAGCACCCAAAATTCCTACAAACCCTAGCGCCATCGCCCCAACTGCAATCCAAAGAACCGACCACTTACCGTGCCAAGCACCGGAAATCCCCATAACAACTGTAACTACAACTCAAGCAACCATCCAAATCGCAGTCAACGGCGTCTGCCAAAAAATATCGACCGCTAAATTCATGAGAACATAGGGAAGCAACGGTGTAAACACGCCGTTGATCACGTAACTCATCGGAAGCAAAACTCGTACGCCCCGAAGTAATTTTTTGTAACTAGGCGGTACGTGCTCACGAACCTTTTCCACTTCGTGAACTCCTGGATTTTTCCCATACCAAGGAAGGACACAAATTGCGAGAAGGTTCATACCACCCAATGCAACGATGACCATCGATGCATGTCTCTCCATCATTGGAGCCATAGCGAACATGACACCAGCGACTGCAATCATCCAAGAGAGATTCCACCACCCAATTGCCCTTCGCATATCGGGGCCATGCCTTCCCGCAACAAGGTAGCTCTCAACAATCGGCCACAACCAAGCACTGCAAATACCCGCAACCCCACCAGCGCACCATATCACCCATGGTGCATGAAAGAACAACGGAAGTGAACACGCAATTGATTCAACAAGAAGTATTACTGCGACCATTGAACGTGTTGATAGAAGTGAATGCAAAGCACGAACTACACGCGATGATGTCATAGCACCAATCACATACACAACTCCAATAAAAAGATAGAGAGATAAGTTTTGTATTTCACTAAATGAATAATCACGCTTCGCAATAAACGGCAAGCCGTTCCATATTACGCTTGTGCCCGTTGAAGCGAACGCCGTTAGAAAAAGCGATGCGAGTAACGGAGTTTTGTTACCTTGGTGTTGGCTCTGTTGCAACTTGGTAATTGGGAGCTTCTTTAATGATTTGGATGTCATGTGGATGACTCTCGACAAGCGAGGCTCCACTCACACGAACAAACGTCGCTTGGTGCCGAAGTTCTTCAACTGTTGCAGTGCCACAGTACCCCATCGCGGCGCGTAAGCCGCCAACCATCTGGTACGTAAACTCACCAAGTTTTCCACGATAAGGAACACGACCCTCAACGCCTTCAGGCACGTATTTCTGTGTGTTTGTGACATCTGCTTGCCCATATCTGTCCGCAGACCCCGCGCCCATAGCCCCTTCGCTTCCCATTCCCCGATATGTTTTGAACCGCCTGCCACGATGTAATATTAACTCTCCT
>JABHWX010000165.1 GCA_018657585.1 Phycisphaerae bacterium | reverse complement strand
TGCATCAAAACGAAATGACAGATGGGTGCGACTTGAGGGCATGGGTAGAATTGTGGCTGAAAAAAGCGGGGCTGTTTTGTCTACTGGCGATAGAGTCAAGGTACAGATTTCAGCAATTGACCTTCCAACTCGCCAAATGGAAGTTCGAATTATCGAGATGCCCGAAAAGCACATTGAAGATGTGATTGAACCCCACGTTCCGCGATCAAAGAAGAAGCGTGAGGGAAAAAAAACAAAATCAAAGGGCAAAGGACGCGGGCGTAAACGCAAGTAAACCATATCATGGGGGCAAAATTGTTTTAGGAGTTTTGCCATGAATGACAACGGAAATATTGAATCAATTCTTCACGAAGATAGAATCTTTGCACCCCCCCCTGAGTTTAACGATCGAATCGGAGGGGCATACATAGATACATGGGACGAATACATACGTTTGTACAAACGATCTATTGAAGATCCAGAAGGTTTCTGGGGGGATGTCGCAGACGAACTTGATTGGTTTGAACGATGGGACACAGTGCAGTCAGCAGGTTTTCCGGATGTTCGTTGGTTTGATGGTGGTAAAACTAACATCTGCCATAACTGTATTGACAGGCAAATCAATATGGGGCACGGAGACAACACGGCAATAATTTGGGAAGGAGAGCCGTACGATGGTACTCCCGAAGTACGTAACCTTTCTTATCATGATTTACATGTTGAAGTTTGTAAGTTTGCAAATGCGCTTAAGGCACGTGGTGTCAAAAAGGGCGATGTTGTCACAATCTATATGGGCATGGTTCCAGAGCTTGCAATTGCAACGCTAGCATGCGCACGAATTGGAGCTCCTCACTCGGTTATTTTTGGCGGTTTTTCATCTCAAGCAATCGCAGACAGAGTTGAAGATGCAAAAAGTACTGTTGTGATTACATGCGATGGTTCGTGGAGACGCGGTAAAATCGTTCCTTTAAAAGCGAACGTAGATGCAGCAACCGAATTAACTTCGTTGATACAAACAGTTATTGTTCTAAAGCGCTGCGAGAACGATATTACCTGGGAGGAGGGGCGCGATCATTGGTGGAGTGAAGTTTGCGATGAGCAAGAAGAAGATTGCCCATGTGAACCAATGGAATCAGAAGACATGCTTTTCTTGTTATACACAAGTGGTTCAACAGGAAAGCCAAAAGGAATCATCCACACCACTGGTGGTTACATGGTGTATACCTATTTGACGAGCAAGTGGGTCTTTAACTTGAAACCAGATGTCGACCAAATCTATTGGTGTACAGCAGATATTGGTTGGATTACAGGGCACAGTTACATTATCTATGGTGTATTACCAAACCGCGTTCCAACAATTATGTATGAAGGCGCGCCAAACTTTCCAGACAGTGATCGTTTTTGGGATATCGTCGAGCGGCATAAGGTGACACAATTTTATACTGCGCCTACAGCAATTCGAGCGTTTATGAAGTGGGGGGATGAACATCCCCAAAAACATGACTTGTCATCTCTAAAATTACTAGGGACCGTTGGAGAGCCAATTAACCCTGAAGCTTGGATGTGGTACCGCGAAATTATTGGAGGAAATACATGTCCAATTGTTGATACGTGGTGGCAAACAGAAACTGGTGGGCAGATGCTCACACCACTTCCAGGGGCAACTCCAACTACACCCGGTTCTTGCACGCAACCATTTCCTGGAATTGATGCTGCAGTTGTAAAAGAAGACGGGAGTGAGGTTGAATCTAATACTGGCGGGCTGCTTGTTATTCGTAAACCTTGGCCAGCAACGCTTCGTGGTGTGTATGGCGACCGCGATCGTTTTCTAGAGACGTATTTTTCTCGGATAGATGGAATGTATCTTGCAGGCGATAGTGCTAGGCGAGACAAAAACGGCAATTTTTGGATTATGGGAAGAATCGATGACGTTATCAATGTTTCTGGCCATCGGTTAGGAACCATGGAAGTAGAGTCCGCACTTGTGAGTCACGAATCGATTGTTGAGGCAGCCGTTGTTGGTATTCCACATGAAATTAAGGGGACAGGTATTGCAGCCTTCTGTACACTTGCAAGTGGTTTTGAGCCATCAGAAGAATTGAAGGATTCACTTCGTCAGTATGTGGGTAACGAAATCGGCGCAATTGCGAAACCTGACTTTCTTAAGTTTACCGATGCACTGCCAAAAACTCGTTCAGGAAAAATTATGCGAAGGCTACTTCGGGATGTTGCTGCTGGTAAAGATTGCAACCAAGATGTGACTACTCTCGAAGACTTAACGGTACTTGAAAAGTTACAGTCCGAGGATTAATTGTACTGCTGGGATAGCTGTTCCACATAGTAACTGATCGCCGCAGACCACAAGGTCTGCGGTGTTTTTTTGTATTCGTACTCTTCCTAATGAAACAAAACGCTCACCTTGCATCGAACGCGGGTCAATAGAGCCATGTTCTTGTAATGTATTTTTTTGAATATCTGTTTGAGTTGTGATATGAAGTGAAGCAACGTGGCCTGTAATTACAGGCACACGAAAAGAAGTCGCAATAACCGTGCATCCAAAGATTGTTTTTAAATCGTTTGCGATCATCATTTCTTCCTGCACAGCGCGTTCGTGGGGGAGTACGTTTCCCACGAGGTGTCCACCAAACAATTCGTTAGTGTTATTTGTCTCTAGTGCCTGTACTCCACGCCAACCAGCTCCTGATGCGGATTGCATACATGTAGCGACGATGGATATGATTGTGCATTGTTCGTGCAGTGGGGCAATGGCTTGTGCAATTAATGAAGCCATGCAGTTTGGGATTCGAAGCGGGCTATCAGTTGCCTTTAACACAGAGGGCAACGCAAGTTGCGTATTTGGAAGTAACCCAGTGCAATCAACAATTGCTCCTGAAAAATTCAACTGCTCTACTTGTGAAGCGACAATAACACCCTTGGTACCTGAATCTATGGTATCGGTTCTACTAAGTTCGCTTGGCGTATGACCATGCTTGTGCAATTCTTCCACACACGCACGTCCAACAGCACCTCTCGCTCCAATAACAGCAATTTTCATTCTGGTATTTTAGAGTGCTACGCACTCGATATAATAAGAGTATGGCAAATTACACAACAGTTAATGGCGCAAAGGTTGGGGTACTCATGGGCAGTGCTTCCGATTGGCCAACAATGAAACGCACAAGCGATACGCTTACAAATTTTGGCGTTGCTCATGAATGCAACGCCCTTTCAGCGCATAGAAATGCAGATGTAGTTCGTAAATACCTTGTAGATGCTGAAAAACGGGGTGTTGAGCTCTTTATTTGCGCAGCAGGTGGTGCAGCTCATTTGGCGGGTGTTGTTGCAGCTCATACAGAAAAGCCGGTTCTTGGATGCCCAATGCAGGCATGGTCGTTAGATGGGATGGACTCTTTGCTCTCCACTGTTCAAATGCCCAAGGGTGTGCCTGTCGCTACATTCGCTATTGGCAATGCTGGAGCGACAAATGCTGCGTTGTTTGCTGTTCAAATGCTTGCTATGTCGGATTCTAGCCTTTCAGAGCAGTTTTCTGCTTTCAGGCAAAAGCAAGCAGAAACCACAACTTCTCTCGAATAATACAACTTTTATTGTTGAATTGTGAAGGTCCGAGAACCACAATAGTGGGTTCTTGGCAACGTTCTGTATTGACGTTTTTAATTCAGTGCCGATTCACGTACAACAATCCCGAATCATATCGAACAAAACAACCATACAGAGGCGTATGGGAGAGAAGCAATTAGCGGAGTAATTACAAAAATGATCAATATCAAAACAATAATAATCATGAGTTCAGTCGTAACCATTTCCACTACAGCCCTTGCCAAACCAAAGAAATTTGATGAGGTTAATGAAGGGTATACCCAAGTAATTTCAACAGTGGATGGGACTTCCCCCCTTTTTGGTCTTTGGAAAAACAGTAAGGAACAGCAACTGCTTGCGGAACTTCCTAGAGGCTGGGCAAATAAGAAATTTTTTATTGCTGTAACACCAACAGCGGGTGTTCGTTTTGTTGGCTTGCAAGGTAATGAAGCGTATGTGTATCTTCGCAAGTACTCAGATCGAATAGCCTTCATTGCTCCTGAAATTTCCGTTCGATCCTCGGGAGATAAAGCATCCAAAGATGGCGTTAATGCATCCTTTACAGACACCGTTCTCATTGACGTTCCAATTGTTGCAACCGGACCAAGTGGTCAGCCAGTCATTGATCTGGATAATTTACTCGTAGGAAATGCATCCAAGATTGCTGGTAGTGTTGGTAGTGGTGCGAATAGTCGTCTTTCAACAATAACAAAAGCAAAATCATTTCCAAAAAATCTTGAGGTTGCGTTTGAAATGCCGACTTCTGGTGGAAAGTTTAAATCTATCCATTATTCCATCAGCGAAGTACCAGAACGTGGTAGTTACAAGCCACGAGTAGCTGACGAAAGAGTTGGTTTTTTTGGAACAAATTTTAGGGATCTTGGTCAGTATCACAACGAAGACAAATGGATTCATTACATTAACCGTTGGGATTTACAAAAACGCGATTCAAAACTTACGCTTAGCCCTCCTAAAAAACCTATTGTTTTTTATGTAGAGCATACAGTGCCTGTTCGTTACCGACGATGGGTACGAGATGGGGTTTTGTATTGGAACGATGCATTTAGAAAAATTGGTATTGACAACGCAATTGAGGTGTATTACCAAGACGCAGCAACAGGTGCGCATATGGACAAGGATCCCGAAGACGTGAGGTACAATTTCTTACGTTGGTTGCATAATGATGTAGCAACAGCGATTGGTCCATCACGCGCACACCCAATGACGGGTGAAATCCTTGATGCAGATATAGTGTTGACTGATGGTTGGATTCGAGCGTATTGGCGATGGTATAACGAACAACCAAAATCCTCGGAAGCGATGGCATCGTTTACACCGGAAGATGTCCAGTGGCTTGAGCAATACCCAGAATGGGATCCACGTATCCGAATGGCTGACCCGATGGAACGAGCAGTTCTATTGCAAGCTAGGCAGGATGGAATTGCTCCACCGCCTTCTACAGATTATGTTCTAGCTGGTGACGAAGACCTAGCCGCAATTGCTGGATGGTTGGGAGATGAACACCGACACTGTCTCGCAGCATACGAATTAGCAAACCAGATGGCGTTTGCTCGTCTTGGTCTTGAGACATTGAACTTCCTTGAACTTGGTTCTCCAGTTAAGAACGACAGAGCAACATCAGATGAATTAGATGGTATTCCAGAGTGGTTTATTGGACCGCTTATGGCTGGCCTTGTGTGTCACGAAGTTGGGCATACACTCGGTTTGCGTCACAATTTTAAAGCATCAAGTTTATATACCATGGAAGAAATTAACTCAGAAGAAGTCCGTGGCAAAAAGCCGTTTACCGCTTCGGTGATGGATTACAACCCAGTGAACTTCAATATGGAAACTGGTGATGTGCAGGGTGATTTTGCAATGATAGGTATTGGTCCATACGATTATTGGGCAATTGAATACGGATACACAACTGGGAATGCGGCAGATGTTCTTGCACGTGCAAATGATCCAGCACATGCATATTTAACTGACGAAGACACTGGCGGTCCAGACCCCCTTGCTAAACGTTACGACTTTAGCAAAGACCCTATGACGTATGCAGAAAACCAAATGCGAATCGTAAGTAGTTTGCGCGAAGATCTTCTTAATCATTTTGTTGAAGATGGTGATAGTTGGTCAAAGGCTCGTCGTGGGTACGAAACAACTCTTCGTATGCAAACAAGTGCTGCAAGCATGATGTCTGATTGGATTGGTGGAGCGCATACAAACAGGAATAAAAAGGGCGACTTCGGAGATGAAGATGTCGCTCCAGTACAGGTTGTTCCAGTCGAGCAACAACGCGCTGCGCTTGCATTTGTTGTGAATACAATTTTTGACGAAGATGCATACGATCTTTCTCCACACCTTATTACACACTTCAATGTTGATAAATGGTATGGAGGCGGTGGCGATAGCGGTGAGGCTACTTGGCCAATTCACGATCGTATCCTTGGAACGCAAGCGTCGATGCTCTCCGCAATCCTCGCACCTAGTAGGTTGCGAATGGTTTCGGACAATGAATTCATGGTGCCATCAGACGAAGACGCACTTACTGTTGCTGAGATTTTCCAAACACTTATGGAAGCAATTTATGGCAATATGGAAACTGACGGTGAGTGGACAAACCGTCAACCTATGATTTCATCAATAGACCGAAACCTACAAGCTGAAATGGCGGATAGATTAATCGGGTTATCTACAGGCAGAGTAAGTCAATCACGTTTAGTACGAACATTGGCGCTTTACCATACTCGTCAGTTGTATAACGACATCGGAGTAATTCTTGCTAACGATACAAGTAGTCTTGATACGTACACTTTAGCGCATCTTCAGGATATGTACGAACGCCTCGGTAAAGCACTCGATGTTGTGTATACGGTGTAATTAGTGAGGCAAGCCAAAGGGTACTTGCAGGTTCTTGGTATTCTGCGCATAGATGAACTTTAACTCACCACCAAATTCGCCTGTGCAATCAATGCAGGAATGGTTTGATGAAGCGCATGAGTTGCGTCCAACACCAAACCCCTTGGCGACGACGCTTTCAACAGTGAGTGCTGATGGTATACCTTCGTCACGCATGGTGTTATTGAAAGGATTCAATGAACACGGTGCTGTGTTTTATACAAATTACGAAAGCGAAAAAGCCAACGATATGAAAGAAAACGATGCGGTGTCTCTGTTGTTTCACTGGGACGATTTGCAGCGCCAAGTTCGTATACAAGGGCGCGCAGAAAAAATTTCTGCAGAAGAGTCTGATACTTACTTTGCGAGTCGAGCGAAACTTAGTCAAGCAGGTGCATGGGCAAGTGCGCAATCACAACCACTTAAAAATAGGGCAGTGTTGATGGCAAAAGTGACAGCATTGACAGCGAAATGGATTGGTAGAAATATTCCAAGACCCGAACACTGGGGAGGATTCAGAGTCTCTCTTGATACGGTTGAATTGTGGCAGGGTCACGACGGAAGATTGCACGATCGTATCCGGTATACATGTACAGATGGTTCGTGGGATTGGGTTCGTCTACAGCCGTAGCGATGTTACGGTTGGTATTGGTGAACTGAGACGATTCTTCAATGGTATTCTCGAAACAACTTCCGCGCTTCATCAAGCAAACTAGAAGGCAGAATTGGTTCGTCAGGGGTAACATCCCTTCGCTTCTTTGTTTTCTTAATTGGTGAAGATGTTTTTTTGGGTTTCGAATGTAACGTAGTTTCTGGTTTCGCAACCTTTGGAAGGGGAGTGTTCTCCAGTTTTTCAATTGCTTCTGTATCTATGCCAAATTCTTGTTTCCATTTCTCGGCATGCGCGGTTGATAGTCCGCTGGGTCGTCGAACCGGTTGTTTTTTTGGCGATTGTTGGTCATCAATCAGTGTTTGCAAGAATGAAGCAGAACCAATGTGTTGCGCACCATCTGCTTTTATAGAGCGGATGATTTCTCGGTCACTTGTTACAACAAGAATGTTACGCGATGATGATGAGCTTGAAACTCGATCCATAATTTCATCGTCCGCACTCCGGGACGGCCCAGTAAACACAGTTTGGTAATGTGGCCCATTTGCACTATTCTCAGAGGGTGTACCGTCGCAGATAAAAGTGATTTTTTCGCCCCTCCATCGACTTGCGTTGATTAAAGAAACCAGCCCCCTGACCCCAATACCAGCGGATTCCGGGGGCAATATTCCAGTTTGGTGAAGCACATTCCAAGTATCGATGATCAATTCCATGATTTTGCCTAGAATAGCGCATCTTTACGAATGCGCAAAGTCTTGGGAACAAAGAGTTTAAGCATATCACCATTTCCCCTTGCAAGAGTGTCCTTTTTGCGTTCTAATACGTGGCTCAGAACTGTTTTTCAATAGAAGGCGACCACACATTATGGCAATTCGTATCAAAGCTAGACAAAATGAATCCGCAGGGCAGATGCTCCGTCGGTTTAAAAAACTTTGCGAAAAAGAAAATCTAACGAAGGATGTAAAGAAGCGTCAATACTTCGAAAAACCATCCGAACGAAAGCGTCGAGCTCGCCGCAAGGCCGAATCACGTCGCTACCGCGAATTGAACTTTCCGCAACAACGTACCCGATAAACACTGGCGAATGCCAACCGCATAAACCAACAACCATGAAGAGATTTGTAGCGAAAAGTGTTCGCAGAGTCTCTTCCGTTTTTTAAAAGAACGCGATTCTTACATCGCATAAAGGCAGATAACAGGAACGCAGAAGTGCGATTCCAAATTGGAGATTACAAAATGAACCTTCTCACGCTTGCTCAAGATTCAGTTAGTACAGCATCTAACCCCTGGGATTTGTATTGGATTGCACCCATTGGTGCTATTGTTGCACTCGTTACGGCATTTATTTTTAGCAGAGGGGTGATGGCGCACAGCGAAGGCGAACCAGAAATGATTGAAATTGCAGAGCACGTCCGAGCGGGCGCAATGGCATATCTCAAGCGTCAATACAAGGTTGTATTTGTAGTATTCATTGTTCTTGTTGCAATTCTTGCATTGCTTGGTTTTGCAGAAATTCAACCAATCTGGTCAGCTGTGGGCGTACCTATTGCTGGCTTATTCTCGGGACTTTGTGGCTGGTTCGGGATGAAGATGGCGACTAACGCCTCTGCGCGTACTACATGGGCAGCAAAACAGTCATTGAATGATGGGCTTAAAGTTGCGTTCCGAGCAGGTGCGGTCATGGGGCTCGTCGTTGTTGGCTTTGCACTTCTTGATGTCTCCGTATGGTTCTACCTTTGGAACGAAGTGTTTCCAGAGCGAGTTGGTGGTTTAGTCGAAATTACTTCTATCATGTTGACATTCGGCATGGGTGCTTCAACGCAAGCACTCTTCGCCCGTGTTGGCGGTGGCGTGTATACAAAAGCTGCTGACGTTGGTGCTGACCTTGTTGGTAAAGTTGAAGCAGGTATTCCTGAAGATGACCCTCGTAACCCAGCGACTATCGCAGATAACGTTGGCGACAACGTTGGCGACGTTGCAGGCATGGGCGCTGACCTTTATGAAAGTTACTACGGATCAATTCTTGCAACAATGGCACTTGGTGCTGCAGCTGCAATGGGAATTGCTAGGGCTGGAACAGACTTTGGACTGAAACTCGCAATTGCACCAATGGCACTTGCTGGACTTGGCATCTTTTGCTCACTTGTTGGCGTATTCGTTGTTCGCGCAAAAGAAAATGCTTCGTTTAGTGAACTCTTAAAAGGTCTTCATAAAGGCGTATATGTTGCATCGTTCCTCATCGCAGTTCTTTGCGGTGGGCTCTTTTGGTATTTATTTAAAGACGTAACAGAAATACCAGGATTTGTTTGGTGGGGTCCTTGGGCATCCATTATCACTGGCCTGCTTTCTGGTCTCATCATTGCGTACGCAACCGAATATTACACTTCTTACGAACACCCCCCAACACAACGAATTGCAGAGCAAACTGAAACGGGCGCTGCAACAACAATTATTGCTGGTATTGCCGAAGGTATGATTTCAACATGGGCTCCACTAATCGTTATTGTTGTAGCAATTATTGCGTCGTTTACATTTGCTGGTGGTAATCAAAACTTCTTGCTTGGTTTATACGGCGTAGGCATCGCAGCAGTGGGTATGCTCAGTACGCTTGGCATTACTCTTGCAACAGATGCGTATGGTCCAATTGCTGATAATGCTGGTGGTAACGCTGAAATGACAGGTCAACCACCAATTGTTCGCGAACGTACAGATATGCTTGACTCACTTGGCAACACAACCGCCGCAACTGGCAAGGGATTTGCGATTGGCTCAGCTGCGCTCACTGCGCTTGCACTTCTAGCAGCATACGTGTCGGTTGTACAAACAAGTCTTAATAACAAAATCAAACAAGATGTCGCTTTTGTCCAAGACGCAGAAAACACAATTCATCACATTAATAACGGTGAATTTGTAGTGAACGAAGATGGCACAACATACGCAGCGCTTCTTGTTGGTTCGGACAATACACAAAGGGCAGTAGAAACACTTGAGTGGGGCGAAGAAGGTTTGGCAGCAACATTCGACTGGATTCCACACCAGAACATGCATAATGTTGATGTGAACGGCATAAAATTTAATATTGTTCCTGCTCAAAAAGCAGAAATCAAACAACTTCTTAACTTCTATGACGTTACGCTGATGAACCCTAAAGTTCTCGGTGGCATTTTCCTTGGCGTTATGCTCGCGTTTGTTTTCTGTGCTCTTACGATGAATGCTGTTGGACGTGCTGCATATCAAATGATGCATGAATGCCGTCGCCAATTTGCGATTATGAAAGAAGCATTTAAGAAGAACGGTATGAGCGATGAAGAAATTGAAGACCCAATGAACTGGCCAAAGAAGGTTGAAGTGAATGGTCATCAATTCCCAGATTATGGTGAATGTGTAAACATCTCAACAGCCAGTGCACAGAAAGAAATGGTTGCACCTGCGCTTCTCGCAATATCCGTACCTATTCTTGTAGGTCTAATTCTCGGTGTAGGCGGGGTAATGGGTTTGCTTGTTGGTGGTCTCACCAGTGGTTTTGCAGTAGCGATTTACATGGCAAACGCAGGCGGTGCTTGGGACAACGCGAAGAAGTACATTGAATCGGGTAAACATGGTGGCAAGGGATCAGATGCGCACAAAGCAAGCGTTGTTGGTGACACAGTAGGCGACCCATTCAAAGATACTTCAGGACCTGCGCTCAACATTCTTATTAAGTTGATAGCAATTGTTTCAGTTGTTTTTGCAGGTCTTGTAGTAAACTTTGGTCCAACAGTAGCGGGATTCTTAGGTCTCTAAATGACACCTGATTCCTCAGCCTCTAATACAAACGAACCCCTAACCTCTGAAGCATTTGCTTCGGAAGTTGGGAGTTTATTGACACACCGTCATTGCGAGGACGTTGTGGTTCTTAACGTAACAGGTCTTAGCCAAGTTTGCGATTACGTTGTTGTAGCGACCGGAACAAGCGATCGTCAGATGAAATCAGTTGCTTCTGAAGTATCTATTTTGGGAAGAGAGCAGGACTTCCCAGCTTTTCGCAAGAGTGTCGATAACGATGCTACATGGATTGTTGTCGATTTTATTTCCGTTGTGGTGCACCTATTTGAACCACAGCGCAGGGCATACTATGATTTAGAAGATTTGTGGTCTGATGCAAAACGAATTGAAGTCCCAACACAATCTACGACGTAGTCAATCTTTTTAAGGAGATCCAAATGTTACACCGACTCATAAGCCAATGTTTTGTTTGGCTTTTTCTTTTTACATGTTCTGTAAGCGCAGATGATACTCGTTTGTACTCTGGGGAGATTCAAGTTCCTACTATGGGAGCACTTCAGATGACGCTTGGCGTTTCAGAAACCAATGAAGGTGCTTTCCTGTTTCTCACCGTTCCTACTCAGGGTGCCAAAGATATTCCTCTTGAAGCAACGTATACACAAGATGGTGCACTTTCTGCTGAATTAGCACAAGCGGGATTATCTTTTGTGGTTACCGAAAATGATGATTTCACAAAATTAACTGGAGAAATGCATCAAGGGCTCGTGTTTGAAATTGATTTTGATCGAGTTGTTGAAATCGCAGAGTTAGTTCGACCTCAGAATCCAACAGAACCATACCCATATGATTCTAGGGAAGTAACATCTTTGCACCCCGACGGACACTTGCTGCAGGGGACGCTAACGATTCCAGAAGGGCGTGGTCCATTCCCCTGTGCAGTACTCATCAGTGGCTCTGGTCCACAAGACCGAGACGAATCAATAATGGGGCACAAACCATTTCTAGTTATATCGGATTACCTTACACGAAATGGAATCGCTGTATTGCGCTACGACGATCGCGGA
>JABHWX010000164.1 GCA_018657585.1 Phycisphaerae bacterium | reverse complement strand
CCACCGCCACCAGTACCACCGCCTGTAGATAGTTGAGGAGCATCAAAATCACGAATTTCAAAGAGCAAGTCAGTAACGCTATATACTTCGATATACGTATGGTCCTTCAAAGCAGCTTTGGTTGAAATTTCCAGAACCCCATCGCGAATGTCATACCAAACCAATGACTCTGATACTGAAGGGCTAGCTTCTTCGTTCTTGGTGTTCACGTAATTCAATACTCTTTCCAAGAACACCATAAGTGTTACGTCGCCCATATCCAAACGCTTGATTACGAATGATTCTTCAATTTTCGATTCAGATTCTTCAAGTGTCACCCAGTCAATAAAGAAATCGCCGGGTATTTCGGAAGCAAGTTGTATTTCGTTCAAGACGTCAGCAAGAGTTCTGTCTGCAATATCATGCGTTGAACCCGTACGTCGATCCATAGCAACTTTAATTGCACGGTTCTGATATGTCTCGCTGAAACCTGCTGTAGTACCTTCGCGTAGTTTTGTAAGCGCTTCCCATTCCGATGGGTAGGTCATAATCCCAGACGTGGAACGGTCTCCAGGGCCAGAGAGGTTTGTTGTTGGAGAGACCATTGCTTCTTCATTTTGAACAAGCCCCTCGCTAAAACCATACTCTTTTTCTTTGCCTGCTCGAGCCCAGTCTTGATACAACTTAGCTTGCCTAAGTGCATCACGTAATGCAAGTGCTGCTTCATTATGCTGATCGATAAATAATATCTCATCAACAATGTCTATAGCTTGTAAATATTTTCGTTCATATTGTAATTGGCGAATGCGTTTCATACTTTCGCTAATCATCTGAGAACGTTTTCGTGATTCTTCTGATTGACGAATCGCTTGATCTCTTGAACGTTCTTCTGCTTGCGTAACTAGACGCTGTTGTTGCCATGTTTCTTGAAGCAGTGCTATCTGGGCATTAAGAGCGTTTGCTTCAAGGCGTTTCTTTTCGTAATCATCTGCTGAAAATAGCCGTGAATCCTTGTCTAATCTAGCAATTGCACCAGCAACGATTTGCCGGGCACCATCAAAATCTTCTCGAGAAATTCGGTCGTTTGCTGTAGAAATTGCGTCTCTAAACATCGCACGAGCTTCATCACGAGCCATTTGGAGTTGTTGTTGGTATTCCGCAAGAAGTTGTGATTGATCTAGCATTGAGTACGCGTATTGCAATCCACGTATTACTTCCGTATTTCCTGGGAGATATTGGCTAGCTTCAGAATAACTTCTTGCTGCTTCTCTCCAACGTCCCGCCGCAGAAGCTGCATTGCCTTCAAGGAGGAGCCGTTCACCCAACTCTTTTTCCCAAGCTCCCTGCTCAGCTTTCGCAATTGCTTCTTGCTCTGCAGGTGTAAGTTCAGGATCTTCCTCAATCAGCAGTATTCCTTCTTCAGTAGGAACATCCTTCGCTTCATCTTCAACTGGGCTTTCGTGGTTTGTTTTTGGATATACACGCTCTTTTTTCTCAGTGACTACTTTTGGTTTTGGTTTACTCTTTTGTTCAGGAATAACATCAAAATCCTTCGAGCCGTCATCCTTCACATCGTTGTCTGGAATCACAACACCATCATCCTCTTCAAGAGTTGGCAATTCTGGGGCAGGTGATTCGCCACCACTCTCTTGGGCAAATGTTTGTGCAGCAATGAACGTGCAAACAACAACGAACATGAAACCAAAGCGGTTGAGCAAGGGTAGTCGATCAATAATAATGGACATAAAACTCTCCAAAGTAAACCTGAACGTGCAACGAAAGATATGATTCTGTTGCTATCGCGAGAAGACACGTTGTCCTATTTTCGCAACACCCCCATTTAAGATATGAATTCGCCCCTGAATGTATAGAAGATAGGCCCCGCTAAGCGGATAGCGTACTCGGGCAATTGAAGACCTGCAAGCGTTATTGGTGGGGCATAGGCACTTTAGGGGACTTTTTTTAAGCCCCCTTTATAGCCTCAAAAGGGTAACTGATATCTAGAATTCGCTTTACCCATTAACTGCATTATTCTGCATCATCTCAACAAATCGATGAAAAAGGTAGGCTGAATCATGCGGCCCTGGCGAAGCCTCTGGATGGAACTGAACACCCATAATCGGCAAATCCCTATGCCGAAAACCTGCTACGGTGCCATCATTAAGGTGGCGATGGGTCACGATGCACCCAGCATCCTCGAGAGAACCTTCATCCACACAAAAACCATGATTTTGGCTTGTAATCTCTACTTTTCCTGTTTCAAGGTCTCGAACAGGCTGATTCGCGCCGCGATGGCCAAACTTTAATTTCCACGTAGTAGCCCCGAGGGCTAGTGCAAGCATTTGGTGACCTAGGCAGATGCCAAATGTTGGCAATGTACCTGCTAACTCTTTGAGCAAATTAACCGTCGATTGTACCGCCGCAGGGTCACCAGGTCCGTTCGATATAAAAAGTCCATCTGGATTGTGTTGTAAAATTGCTTCCGCACTCGTGGTATTGGGGAGAGAGATGATCTCACACCCAACAGATGTTAAATGCCTGTAGATATTTGACTTAGCACCGCAATCGATAGCTACGATTTTCCATGTAATTTGGTTTTCTACATTGTACGAAGCCCATTCCCCTAGATTTTCGGTCCAGCAGCCTTCCTCCTCGCAGGATGCCGCACTTGCGAGATCTTGGCCTGCCATTGAGGGGCTTTGTTGGGCAATATTCACTAATTCCGTATCGGTTCGGTTTTGATCTGTACAGACTATTCCGCGCTGGGCCCCAGATTCACGCAGAATACGAACAAGTGCCCGAGTATCAACTCCTGAGATTCCAGGAACTCCATGAGTCGACAACCAATTCTCTAATGTGTTGTCGGAACGATAGTTAGAAACTATTCTTGAGAGTTCTCTCACGACGAATCCCGCCACCTGAGGCATTGAAGATTCAGTATCATCTTCATTCACCCCATAATTACCAATTTCTGGAGCAGTCATAATTAATATCTGCCCAGCGTAGCTTGGATCAGTAAGTGCTTCTTGATATCCAGTCATCGAGGTGTTAAATACAACTTCACCCGATACTGGGTAAACGCATTTGGCACCAAACGATTCACCATACACAATAGTACCGTTTTCCAAAGCCAATCGACAACCTTCTAAAACCATACGGCAATTCTACCAACTCACTCACAAATCTGTTTTACCTCTGAGGTAACCTCTGTGGCGCCCTCAGAGGAAGCAATATGGATAATTAATGTACACTCGAAAAATGATGGCTGGGCTATTTGATGAACCAACAGTTTCATACGTACAAGTTGCTGTAGAGCGTGGTGTTGACCAATTTCCAGATGGACTTACATACGGCGTTCCAGAACGACTGGAACCTTTACAAGTTGGACAACTCATTTCCGTACCCCTAGGTAGAGGAAATACGCCCACCCAAGCATGGGTTCTTTCAACTTCTGCTGTTGCTCCAGAACTACCCAAAGGAAAAGAAACAAAGCAAGTCTACGAAAAAGTTCGCGATGCAATTGTGCTACCTCCCGATCTTGTAGCAATGGCAAAATGGATGAGCCAATATTATTTTTCCCCAATTGGTCCTACTCTTGCAACTATGTTGCCCGGACCTGTGCGGCATGGAACTGGACTCGTCACAAGACAACTGATTGATCTCGCTGACAACCCACCATCGTGTGAAAAAACGACTGCTAAACAACAAGGTGTACTCGATGCTCTAGCTTCACTCCCCGAGTCCGAGCGCCCTATCGAACCTCCAAAACTTATGAAACTTGCAAATGTTGGAAGCAAAGGTCCAATTGACAAACTCATCGAACGTGGCCAACTCATTTGCCATCATGTTACTCGTGTAGAAGCAACATGGTTTCGCCAATCTGTTGATACATCTATTCCAGAACAATTAACCGATGAACAAACATCAATCATCCAAAATATCTCCTCCACTCTTGGAACGTATGCTTCACACCTCTTATTTGGCGTCACTGGTTCAGGAAAAACGGAAGTCTATATTCGGGTCATAGAACAAGCCATTCAAGATGGTGGAAGCGCGCTTGTACTTGTGCCAGAAATATCCCTCACGCCACAAACTGCTGCAAGGCTCATGGGGCGATTCCCCAACAAACGAATTGCAATATTACACTCCGCATTAACAAAAGCTCAACGCCACCAACAGTGGTCCCTTGTTGCTGAAGGAAATGCAGACATTATCATCGGTGCTCGCAGCGCAGTGTTTGCTCCGATACCAGAAGGTCAACTACGCATCGTTATTGTCGACGAAGAACACGACAACTCTTACAAACAAGATCAAGCACCTAGATACAACGGACGTGACATCGCAATACGTAGAGCGTGGAACGCGAACTGTCCTGTTATCCTCGGGTCTGCAACTCCATCTATGGAGTCTTGGTGGAACGCAACGAAACGAAATATTTCTTCTTTACACAAACTTACAAAGCGTGCACCAGGCCTAGTCGCACCTGAAATAGAAATTGTTGATATGAAACCAGAACGACATGCTGGTGAAATTGGCAATGCTGTCATCAGTAGGAAACTTGAACGCAGTATTCACGAAACTATCGCACTCGGCGGACAAGTATTACTTTTACTCAACCGAAGAGGTTTTGCCCCTTGGATTACATGCGCAAGTCGATCCTGCAAATGGATGATGAAGTGCGAACATTGTGATTCTTCCATGGTTTACCACCGAAGAAAACCTCTTGAAGAAGCAGGATTCGTGCGGTGTCACCATTGCGGGCTTGAACAACGCATACAAAAGCAATGCCCCGATTGTTCCAAAAAAATAATCCAACTTGGCGCTGGAACACAACGTGTTGAAGCAATTTTAAAAGAAACGCTGCAAATTCCTGATGCATACATAGCACGCCTAGACTCCGATACGATGCGAAAATCAAGTGATCTCCACACAGTGCTTGACGCATTTGGAAAAGGAGAGATAAAGGTGCTTCTTGGAACACAAATAATTGCAAAAGGCCTCGATTTTCCAAATGTAAAACTTGTAGGTGTAATTGACGCAGACACCGCTATTGATTTGCCCGATTTCAGAGCAGCAGAACGAACATATCAACTTGTCTCACAAGTTTGCGGGAGATGCGGCCGGGGAGAAGGACATTCCAAAGCAATCATTCAAACCTACAGTCCAAATGCATCTGCAATTACACTCGCAAGCCAAAGTGCGTTTGAACAATTCGCAAACGAAGAACTTTCGTTTAGGCATGCTTCTCAAGTTCCTCCATCAAATCGTATGGCAAGGTTTATTATTAGAGACAAAAACTTTGAACATGCGACAGGAAGAGCTGATTCGCTAGCAGAGCGTCTGCGTTCGATTGCATCAGATGAGATTACAGTTTTTCCTGCAGCCGCATGTGTATTGCCCCGAATTGCAGATCGATTTCGCTTTGACGTAACCGTCACCTCACCTACATCACAAGCACTTCAAGCATTCCTTAAGAAGGCTCGTAAAACTGTGAAACCCGGAAAAGAATTGGCCATCGACATTGACCCTATTTCGATGTTGTAAAAAAATAGTTTTTCTCCCCATCGTGGTATAATTAACGTAGAAATGTCGTAACAGGACAACTGTATACCCTATGCCTCCCCAACAGCAAACTGGTACAAATACCACTCCAGAAACAATTGCTCCATCAATTAATAGTTGGAGCGCAGACTATCTTGACAGTATGCGCAGAGACTGGGAAAAAAACCCAGAGTCTGTAACGAAAGATTGGCAAGATTTTTTCAATGGGTTTGAACTCGGGCGTTCAATTGACCCAATGCAATCAGACTCCGACTCATTGCGCAATGAACAAGCAAATGTCGACTCTCTCATGTACCAATATCGAGCAACCGGACATTACATCGCTGATATTGATCCCCTTAAAAAAATACAGAAAGACGAAGAACCATTTTCGTTATCGAATTTTAATTTAAGTAGTACCCATCTTGATGAAATGTTCGATCCAGGGCACCTTGCAATTACAAATCCATCTTCCCTTCGCGACATCATTCAAAAACTTTCGGATATTTACTGCCGGCATATCGGCGTGGAGTATCTTCATATTGAAAATCGAAAGCAAAGAAGATGGTTGCAAAGCAAAATGGAACCAAACTCAAATAAACCTGCGTTTGCCTCAAATGTCCAAAAAAGAATTCTTCGTAAACTTATTGAAGCGAGCACTCTCGAACATTTTTGTTCTACAAGATACATTGGCAAAAAACGGTTTAGTTTAGAGGGGAGCGAATCCCTCATCCCGATGATCCAAGAGCTCATCAATTGCGCATCTCTACAAGAAACAGAAGTAATTACGATTGGAATGGCGCACCGAGGGCGGATAAATGTTCTCGTAAACATCTTACATAAAACGTATGACCAACTCTTTACTGAGTTCGAAGAAAGCTGGACGGAAGATTACGTTGAAGGTGGAGGCGACGTTAAGTTCCACCTCGGGTATAGCGCAGATTTAATGACTGACGAAGGAAAACCATTGCACGTAACTCTTGCTTCAAATCCTTCACACCTTGAGTTTGGTCACTCTGTTGTGCTCGGCAAAGCAAGAGCAAGGCAACGCATTCAGCACGATGACCGAAGAAAATTATGCATCCCACTACTTATTCATGGCGATGCAAGTTTTCCTGGGCAGGGAATTGTCGCTGAAATGTTTAACATGGCACACCTTGACGGGTACAACGTTGGAGGAACAATACATTTCGTCGTCAACAACCAAATCGGTTTTACAACCAACCCGCACGATAGTTACAGTGGACGTTACTGCACAGATATTGCAAAAATGGTAGGTGCCCCAATTTTTCATGTAAATGGAGATGATCCAGAAGCATGCGTCCATGCTGTACAAATGGCTGTTGAATATCGACAAACCTATCGGAACGATGTCATTGTTGACATTTGGAGTTACAGAAAGCATGGACATAATGAAAGTGACGAGCCTGCTTATACGCAACCTGAGATGTACAACGATATTCGGAAACACAAACCTGTAACCGAGTTGTACGCAGAACAACTTATCAAACAAAAGATCATTACTGAATCTCAACGACAGGAAATGATTCATGAAATTCGCGATTTCCTAGACGAGTCGCAACAACGCGTCATTGATCATCCTGTTTATCCAAATATCCCACCGTTTCGAACAAAAACAATCTGGGAAGGTTTAGTTGGAGATGCAATCCAACGAGTTGTAGACACTACTGTTTCCACACAAGAATTGGTAAAAATTGCTAAAGCGCTTGGGACAACACCTGAATCATTTACCCCACACAAAAAATTGCGCAAACTGTTGGCTTATAGAGGCAATTCAATTACAGAAGAAACTTCACTAGACTGGGCAATGGGTGAACTTCTTGCGTACGGCTCTCTTCTTATCGAAGGAAGTGCTGTTCGGCTTACTGGGCAAGATGTTGAGCGCGGAACATTCAGCCATAGGCATGCTGTGATGTTTGACAACCAAACCGGCGCACAGCATATTGCTATTAATTCGATTCAAAAATCGCAAGCCCTCATGTGCATACACAACAGCCCTTTAACAGAAAGTGCTTGCCTTG
>JABHWX010000163.1 GCA_018657585.1 Phycisphaerae bacterium | reverse complement strand
CGATGGTTTTTTTACCACCAGTAGCACTTGGGCAGTCAATAACCTTTGGGTCAACACTTGTTCGAACAGCATCAAGTATATCTCGTCCAGCAAGATCAATTGCAGTCGATGTTTCCCATTGCAAATCAATTCGTGCTTTGTCGGCTGCAATCATTGCTCGAACGACATTTGTGATTCTTCCACCCGCAAGGTAGTGCGCTTCAAGTTGATTCGTTGAAATTTCAAGCCCAGCTTTTTTTGCGCTGATACGATTAATAACCACAGATTTGGCATTTACTTTACGAAACCGCATCATGACTAAATCAACAAAACCAACTTTTGCGCCACTCACCCAAGCTTGTAAGTAAAGCCCGATATATTGGAATGCAAATGTCACAATGATAAGCAGGATAATTCCGCCTACAATAATTCCGCCAATTAACCATCCTGAAACTGCTGCTAATAATGAGTTCATCTGAACCTCCTTCTTCGAAAGGGTATTGTATCAGCCATCGGATTCAATACGTCGAACTTTAACTTGATTATCAAACGCACTTACAACCACAACCGCACAATCAGCTTCAATACTGCCAGCCTCAGCCATTGCGTCAATTCTCCTGCCATCAATTCTAATAACGCCGATTGGGCGTAAAACGGTAATAGTTTCCCCTTCTTTGCCTACGAGTGGTTGAAGATGTGCGAGGCGTTCTTGTTGTTTTGATTGGAGACGTTGCCGCGCTTCGTCGCTGTCTTCGTTCACTATTCCACCTAAAATCATCTGTTTTGCAAGAGGGGAAGAAGCCCAAATCTTGAAAGCAATCCATGCAAGGATTGGGCCAAACACGATGTACGTGCCTGTTGCGATGAGCCCAGTGTTAATGTCATGCACGTAAAACGCGATGAGTGAAGCAACGACAGCCAATCCACCAAGAATTGCAATAAGCCCGCCTGATGGGACAAAGAGTTCGATAACAAATAATGCCAATGCAATAGCAATACATACGAATGCCCAAATAATTGGGGAGGCGTTTGCGACCGATGTTGTTTGTGCTAGGAGTTCAATCATGATTCAATCTGCTCAACTTCAATAGTCATTCCGGTCTGTATGATACGTACTTTTGTCCCGTTTGTTATCCAATCTCCAGTTGTGACAGCGTCAAGCACCTTTCCTTCAGCTTCTATCTTTCCACTTGGACGTAAATCAGTAATGGCGGTAGCAAAGTCGCCAATTTGTATTTGGTGGATCGGCGTCGTTTCATGTTGCACGAGGTCCTCTTCAAGAACAAGCGCTCGTATCAAGCGAGAATCTCCAAATTGTTTCAATATAATCCATGACCCAATCCCAGCAAGAGCACACCCACCAACAACTGTTCCTAGACCAGTAACAAGCTCGGACTGACCTTGCGATGAAGTCAAATCACCAGAGACAAAACTTCCAACAATTCCCGCGAATAAAAGTGCAACTCCTGTGAATCCCGTAAAGCCGGTTCCGGGGATGATAAGTAGTTCAACTGCAACTAGTGCAACACCTGCAATTACAAGTAGGACGTCCCACCACTGTGCTAGGCCAGCAAGCCACGGAGCACCAATGAGAATTCCCATTGCTACTGCAGCACCAGCCCCAAACATACCTGTTGAACCAGTAGCAAATTCAACAACGATGCAGATAAGAAAAAGAGCAATCAATGCAAGTCTCACTGGCCAGCTGATTAGAATCCCTACAAGGTGTTCTGACCACGTTGGATCAAGTCGAGTGAGGTTCGTTGCACCGAACCAAGATTGCAGTTGTTTGTCGTTATTAATGGTGTCGGTCACAAGTCCATACATCACACCTTCTGTGGGCTTGAGTGTGAGCAATCTATCGTTTGGAACAACTTGGCGGATAAGCTCCCATTGTTCTGCATCATTTGAGGAGAGTGACGGTCTGCTTGATGGTAGTTGCTGTGCAAAGTTAGGGTCCCAGGTAGGCTCACCTACTTGTTGATTGCTTTGTAAATTGGTTAACGTTTCAAAGAATGGACTTAACTCTGCTGGGCTATCATTATCTCCAATCGGCGTAAAGTTTTGCGGTGGTGCTTTGCCAAAAAGTGTTTCATATTCGTTTTTGTTGACACAGATCACATTACCAGTTTGCGTATTTTGAAGAAGCCATAGCTCAACCCCAACACTCACAAATGCTTCTACAAGTCGTTCGTCGTAATGGTTTCGTCTTGCGGAATCGATAACTTCTGCAAGTACAGGAGACTCCACTTTTGCCCGTTCTGTTGCAGGAATAGCCGCACCACTTGAATTGATTGGAGCAGCATCACCAAAGGTGCTTCCTTGCGCAACGACTATCTCTCTACAAGCAAGTGCAATGATTGTGCCAGCAGAAAAAGCGTGAGGGTGAATCCAAGCAACACTATTCTGTGGTGCGTTATTCTTAATTTCATAGCATATTTCCAGCGTCGACATGAGGTCACCACCTGGGGTATTGAGCTCTATGACAATTGCATCTGCATCTTCTGATTCTTTTAATCGACGCTTGAACGATTGAGCAGTTACCGTATCAACCACGCCATCGATAGTAATAATTGAAACATTGTTTGCCTGTCTATAACTGGGCACAGGGACAAGCTGGCAGAGAAGAAGAGTTGCAGTTGCACAAAACATACCCCACCATCATACCCTTGTAAAGGATTTAAAAAAGCGAGTCGCAACATCAGTTGCGACTCGCTAGTAGTAATAACCTTAGAAGGCTAATTGGTGAACAAATTAATCATGCGTAAACGCAGAAGACCCGCCGCCTTTGCCTTGATCAGTAGCATCACCCTCCATGCCTTGGTCGCCTTCGCTGCCGCCCTTAATATGGGTTAGGACAACATCTGCACCCTGTCCAAGCGACAGACCGTTAGGCATGTAATCATTGTCAATTGCTTGATCCTCTTCTTCAAAGA
The DNA here is from genome assembly GCA_018657585.1 of Phycisphaerae bacterium. Taxonomy (GTDB): domain Bacteria; phylum Planctomycetota; class Phycisphaerae; order Phycisphaerales; family SM1A02. The sequence continues at coordinate 19,644 of JABHWX010000163.1, read as the reverse complement.
AGATGTTATCAGAGATAGCTGCGCCATTATCATTAATGTACGTGGTTGAGATTGGGTAGAACGTCTTAAGCGTTTCAGTGTGACCGTCACCAAAGGCAACTGGTCCCATCCACTCAGCATCAATACCATGCATGAAGTTACCCTTTGAGCGCTTATCAGCAATCCCATCAATTGGTCCTCGGTTTCCAATAACTGCAAACGAAGTTGGCGAATGCGAACTAGTTCCCCAGTTATTTGCCTTCCGTTTACCAGATATAGGCATAATTCCGTAGCTGTTATTGCAGCCGCTATCTAAATCGTTCACAAAGGAATCATCCCAAAGAGTCCAACCGTTGCCACTAGGAGCAGGTTCGTACACATTGAAATCGTATGCTTCTATAGGGAAAACAAAGTCACCAGATTCTGTTGGTGAAACTAAAATGCTAGAACTGAATAATTCTTGCATGATGGACATGGCCAACGCAGCAGCGTGGTCATTTTCGTTTAGATTTTCAGGACCACGTCCCTTAATCAGTTGTCCAGAACTTCCCGAAAGACGAGCTTCTAGACCAGGGATTGGGTACTTGCCGTCATTTCCAGCAGCGTACATGTTAAAACCACCTTGGATGGCCTTTACCTGAGTGGAATCTTTTGTAAGCATTGCTTCAGCACGAGCACGTCCAAGTGCTGGCATCAAGATGCTTAAAAGGAGAGCAATGATAGACATCACGACGAGCAATTCAATGAGCGTGAAGCCTTTTTTGTTAGCGTTATGTTTCATAGTATGAAACCTCCAGTTACACGTAAATAATTACGTAAGTTGAGAATGTGAGTTATGGGAGCAAGGTGTCGTTCTTTTGTAAAACGTCAGTTTTTGAAGATTGAACGTTTAGGACTATGAAGTTGTCTCCAGAAGCGCCACCGGAGTTGCCCAGGGGATCATCATTGTCGTAATCAGTGAACTCTGCTTGGTAAACGTTATCTTTAAAGATGGTGTACTCACCCTTTGAGATGTACTCTTTGTTATTGCACCAGAAGTCATTTGCATAATGCGTTGATCCATCCACTACCACAAAAATACCTTCCCACATTTCTGAAGGCCCGAACAGTTCTAGAGTTGGTGATTTTGAGAACTTATCATTTGTCATGTCACCAACATTGCGGATTTCCGGACCTCTACTTGCAATGACTACAGTATTACTGTCGCCATCCATCCATCGGTCAAGGCGCTTTCCACAGAGTGCCATATTGGCAAATGATGTGTGGCAAACATCCGAAACGCCACCAGCGGTACCACCATCGGGAGCATAAGAGTCTCCATCACCTGTGATGTCGCCTGAGAAAAGAGGATCCCAGTAGGAATCGTTTGCAATATCAATCGCGGTGTAGTCGTATGGGTCTTCATCGGGATTGGTACCTTCGTCACCTTTTGCAGCGACCATAGGATTTTGTTCGTTCGCGCTTATGATGTTGTTCGGACCATATCCGTTGTCACCAATCATAAAAGAGTGTAGGAATCCACTGATGTTTATGTTGTAATCTTTAGGACCGATGCCCTGAATTTGACCACTCTGAGCACCTTGGTACACACCGTTGTAACCGCCAGTGACGGTGGCTGATTCGCGGTTAATAAAACCAGGAATTGGGTACCGTCCATCATTCGATTCACCGAAGATGGAAAATGACGAAGCAACACCTTTAAGTTGTGCTTGGTCTTTTCGTACACGAGCGTTGTCCATCGCTTTTGCAAGCGCTGGGAGTAGTAATCCCATCAACAGCGCAATAATTGCGATGACGACGAGAAGTTCGATGAGGGTAAAACCTCTTGTTGAGTTGCGTTTCATAATAAGAAACTCCGTTCTGGACATGAGAACTATTGTTACGTACTGGAAAATGTGTATCCGATTGTTGAGTGACCATTAGCCCGTCCCTGACTTGAGGGCAAGGAACAACATTCGCGTACGCATAATCAGCGTGATGAAAACTGACGGGTCTGCGTTGTCTCATAGCAACAAAACCCGTGGCGGTCTTCACCAAAATGTTGTTGAAGATCCACCGCACATGCCAACATGTCGCCAACAGGGCGAAGTGGCGTCGAAATGTCGACCAGTGCGGCGGTATGAAATGGCCCGTTAGGGCAATAAGTGCGGTCAACTGAATCGCGATAATAAAGTTGCCACGCCGGTCAGAATCCCACAGAATACAAATATCTATACATTCTTGTGGGGTAAGGGGATGCAGTCAAGAAGTAAATTTGTGGAATAATTGCATAATTAGATATTCGTCCGATAATATTACTCTTTGGAGCGTATTTGGAAGACGGCTTCTACCTCGACGGTAGCACCAAGGGGGAGACCAATGGAGCCCATTGCGACGCGAGTATGTTTACCCGCATCACCAAGAACCTCGACCATCAGATCGCTCACGCCATTTGCCACAACCGAATGCCCCTCGAAGCCTACATCCGAAGCAATAAAAACACGTATCGAAAGAAGCCGTTGTATTCGATCAAAATCACCATGTAGTGTTGCACCCGCAACGGCGATGCAGTTAAGGCCACATATTTGAGCGGCATCTACTGCAGACTCTATTGATTGCTGGCTAGGCACGCTTCCCTTGTATTTGAGTTTGCCATTTACCATTGGTATTTGCCCACTTGTGCGAAGTTCTTCTCCGACAATAATCGCAGGAATGTAGTTTGCAACGGGCGATGGTACCTCTGGGAGCGTACAGCCCAAATTTTCAATTCGTTTTATGATTGCGTGCATTGCATTATGGTATCGAGTGCTTCGCACTTGGTATGATTCCACCCATGGAACTTTATATAGACACAGCAAATATTGACGAAATTCGTGAAGCCGCAGCCCTTGGTGTGCTTGATGGAGTAACGACTAATCCGAGCCTGATAGCAAAAGAGGGCGTGGAATTTCATGACCGTATGGCTGCAATTTGTGACATTGTGCAGGGTCCAGTGAGCGCTGAAGTTGTAGCACTTGACCACGACGGCATGATTGCTGAGGCCAACGAGCTTTTAAAAATTGCGGGTAATATCGTGATAAAACTTCCGTGCACCGTTGATGGCTTGAAAGCGTGCAAAACGCTTTCTGACCGGGGAGTACGCGTCAACATGACACTTTGTTTCCAGCCGTTGCAAGCACTGATGGTTGCAAAAGCTGGCGCGTTCCTTGTGAGCCCATTCCTTGGCAGAATCGACGACATTGGTGGTGATGGAATGGAACTCATTCAACAAATAAGAACAATTTACGACAATTACGGTTTCGCAACCAAAGTTCTTGCAGCCTCAATTCGGCATCCGTTGCACTTGGTGCAATGCGCACTTGTGGGCGCAGATGTAGCGACCGTTCCCATGAAGGTTATTAAGCAGCAGATGAATCATCCTCTGACAGACAAAGGCCTAGAAGGATTTTTAGCAGACTGGAATGCCCGTCAACAAGAACAATGTTGTTCTTGATTACAGCAGCGCAAGAGCGAGAACAATCGCCAACAGAGTAAGATTAATCACCGCGCTGCTTATAAGCAACGGAATTAACAGAGACTCCATAGCAGATTTTTGTCGCATAGATTGTGCTACTGGTTCATTTGATGAGGATGCTTTAGCTACTTCTGCAAGTTTTGCAAAATCCAGTGTAGGTTGTGCAAATTGAGGCGATTCGCCCCTTGCAACAGCATCAAGATCCTCAATCAAATCAGCAGCATTCTGATATCGTTGAGAAACGTCCTTTGCCATCATCATCTCAACAATTTGAGAGAAACCTGCAGATAACGATGGGTTTATATGATCTGGTGGTACAAGTTCTTGCTTGAGATGTTTATGCATCACATCAGAGGGATTCTTGCCAGGGAAGGGCACCTTGCCAGTAACCATGTGGTAAAGGGTTGCGCCAAGTCCATAAATATCTGCAGCTGGTGTAATGTTTTTCTTCCCACGTATTTGTTCGGGACTGATGTAATACGGCGTCCCGTACGCTCTGCCAGCTTCGGCTTCAGCAGCCTCTCGGTCATTTAACGCGCGAGCCAAACCAAGGCCAGCAAGTTTTACATCACCGTTTTCTGCAATCATGATGTTCTTTGGTTTTATATCACGATGGATAAAACCAACCGCGTGGGCGTGCTTGAGAGCAAGCGCTACTTGACGAATAATAGGGTGAGCCTCTTCTTGAGACAATTTTTTCTTCTCTATGATTTGTTCGTACACGGTATCACCATCAACATATTCCATGACAAAGTAGTGGTACTCTCCCGACTGCCCAACGTCGTAGGCTTGTACGATATTTGAATCGTTGAGTTTTGCTGCAGCACGACCTTCTTTGTAAAACCTCTCAAGAAAATCTTCGTTCTCTGAAAATTTCTTCGGAAGTACTTTGATAGCGACAGGGCGATCAAGGCTTTCTTGTTGAGCAAGAAACACAGTGGCCATTGCACCTGCGCCAAGTTTTCGGATTATTCGATACCCTTGAATACGTTGCGTAGACTTGCGTGTGTCAAAATCAGTTTGCAAGCGGTCGAGTTGCCTTCTTGTAACAAAATGATGATTTACCAAAATGTCTGCAAGGGTGTGTCCAGTTGCACTCCCATCTGCATCTTGAAGAAGATTACTGCATTCACTGAGTTCCTCAGGTGTGACGAGACCATTTTCAACAACAAGTTTGCCAAGAATGGTTTCAAAACCAAAGGTCGAAGCGCCTGGGCTGCCGGATTTATCGATGTGCTCAGTGGGTCTTGTATCCTCAATTGAAGAAGGATTTTGGTTGTCTTGGGGTGTTTCGCTCATGAGTCAGTTCTTCTTGTATGTAACTATTGATTCGAAATCGCTCTCTGTCAAGTCAGACGCCTGAGGAATATCCTATTTCAACAAAATGAAAGGGAAGGTACGATGCCCACTTCTATGCCACCCTTGAATCCAAAACGAATTTTATTTGTTCGCCCAAGCGCCCTTGGGGATGTCTGCAGGAGCGTGCCCGTGGTTGCTGGATTACAGAAAAAGTGGCCAGAAGCAGAGATAGATTGGCTTGTTCAATCAGATTTTGAGCATGCAATATCAGCTCATTCTGCCGTGCATGCAACAATATTGTTTGAGAGAAAAAATCTCAAACGATGGTATTTACCATTAGGCTTTTGCAGAATGTTTCGGTTTCTTCGCCAACTCAAAGCAAGAAACTACGATCTTGTTATAGATGGGCAGGGGCTTGGTCGGAGTGGCCTGTTTGCTTGGGCAACACGTTCGAAAAGACGAGTTGGTTCTAAAACTGCTCGAGAATTCGGGTGGCTTGGATATAACGAAAGGGTGGATGTTCAGCAGTCACATACGGTGGATGCAATGCTTGCCTTGAGCCAAGCAGTGGGTGCAGTTTCAAGTGCCGACATGCAGCTTTACGTTCGCTCCGATGACGCAAAGTGGTGGGATGCGTATATTCAAGACAATCTTCAACAAACCAAGTACGTTGTGCTTGCCCCGACTTCTCGATGGAAGAGTAAACAATGGCCAATTGAACGATTTATGGAAGTTGCTTCATTTGCACAATCAAAGGGTTATGTAGTTGTAGTTGTTGGAGCACCTAGCGAAACAAGTCAGGTTACGGAATTAGTACAACAAGATGGGGTTGTGAATTTGTTACCACAATTAACAGTAGGAAGACTTCTTGCAGTAATTTCAAAAGCAACGGCTGTTGTTGCAAATGACTCTGCGGCTTTGCATATTGCTGTTGGGTTTCAGTGTCCCATAGTGGGGCTGTATGGTCCAACAAATCCAGAAACAGTTGGTCCCTACAAACAAGATTCATCAGTTATCTCTGCAGAGGTCGATTACGAATCCGTGCACTACCGAACAAAAGGTATTGGTGACGCAATTATGAGAAGAATAAAAACGAGCGATGTAATACAAAAACTTGGCGAGATTATTGGGCAATAATATGTGGCACTGGGATAGACCAATCATTCTGGCGAGTACCTCACCAAGGAGGCAAGAACTACTTGCCGAAGTTGTTGATGACTTTACGATTGTTCCCCCCAACTGTGATGACGGTCAATTCAAAATCGGAACCATGCCACCAACAAAATGGGTTCGCATACTGGCAATATTGAAAGCACAAAATGTTCAACAGGGTTGCGAACTTGCAAGGGGGACGATTGTCTCAGCGGATACGGTTTGTGTGCTAGGTGACGAAATATATGGACAGCCTCAAAATGCCGATGAAGCGATGCTTATGATTACATCAATGATGGAGATACATCATGATGTGTTAACTGGTTGGTGTCTACTTTCAACGGACGGGTCTATGCTTCTGTCGGGAACCGAAAAAACAAATGTACATATAGGTGCATTTAAAGGATCAAAACTTGAATACCATTTTGATAATAATGAGTGGATGGGAAAGGCTGGCGGGTATAATTTTATTGATTGCTTTCGACGAGGTTGGCCACTTACATGGCATGGCGAAATAGAGAACGTTATGGGTTTGCCCGTAAAAAAAATGAAGAAATTACTTGGGAAAAAATGTAGTTCTATATGAAAACACCATTGCCATCTTGGTTAGATTTTTTTGCGATTCCGGTTTCGTGGATGTATACAAAAATTATTCGTATTCGAAATCGGTATTACGACAAAGGTAATAATGTGCATAAAGTTCCACTTCCGGTTATCGCAGTCGGTAATTTAACTGTTGGAGGAACGGGCAAAACACCTTTGGTTACGTGGATTGTTCGCCGCCTTCGAGAGCATGGGCATAATCCAGCGGTTGTTATGCGCGGGTACGCATCGGTTAATCCTGAGAACGCAGATGAGGCAGTCGAATACAGAGAGCGGTTGGATGACATTGATGTCATTGTTGGGGCTGACCGTGTGGCTAAGATTACTGCATATATAGAAGGTGGCGGAAGTGCAGATTGCGTAGTTATGGATGACGGATTTCAACATCGCAGAATTGAAAGAGACCTTGATATTGTTGTGATGGATTATTTGCGCGATCCCTTTGAGCAACGTGTATTGCCAGCGGGTTGGCTTCGAGAGCCTATTGATGGTCTAAAGAGGTGCGACGCTGTTGTGGTAAGCCATGCGCAGAGAGTGAATCCAGATTTCTCTACAAAAATCGAAAAGGTTACGGGGAACGCGCCACTCGCATGGACATCGCATCATTGGTCAGGTATAGAAATGTACGACGAGCATGGAGAATCTGGGGAGACATTAGATTGGTTTACTGGACGAAGTGTTGCAGTGCGGCTGGGTATTGGGTACCCCGGTCCTGTGATTGAAGCGCTTGTTCGGCTTGGTACTAAAGTTGCAGTACAGTTGCACGCTGGTGATCATCAACCCTTTTCAGAATTAGAAATAGCACAACTTATCGAAGCATCTTCGAAAGTAGACGCTATCGTGATGACGCTCAAAGATTGGGTTAAAGCGCGAGATGTGATTGAATTATCAACGTTACGGTGCCCTATAGTCGTTCCTACCCTTGAATTAGACGTTGTAGAAGGTTCGCAGGCTCTTGAAACCAAACTACTGAGCGTATTTTAGTAAAATACTCAACATGAGCAGTTTACTACACCACGTATTACAAATTCAATCTTCTAGTGTTCTGGTCGTTGGGGATTTCATGCTTGATGAAATTGTTTTGGGCGATGCCGAGAGATTAAGTCCAGACGCTCCTGTTCCTGTGCTTGAAGTTCGTTCAGTACAATCAAGAGCTGGCGGAGCAGGAAATGTAGCAAGGTGCCTTGTCGCAATGGGCGCTAAGGTGGAATGTTTGGGCGTTGTTGGCAACGATAAAGAAGGCGAGTTACTCAAACAACTATTGCAATCAGAAGGAGTTGGTGTTGATGACTTACTAGCATCTGACGATAGATCGACAACGGTGAAGCGAAGTATTGTTGGGCTTGCACAACACCGTCACCCGCAAAAAATGTTCCGTGTAGATCATGAGTCAAGAAAACCATTGCAACAGCAGCAATCAGAATACTTAATTCAATCTCTAAACAAACACTTACTGCATGTTGATTTGGTTTGTATTGAAGATTATGGCAAAGGCGTGCTTTGTGATGCAACCTGCAAGCGAGTAATAGAGCACTGTAAAGATGCAGGTATCGAAGTTCTTGTTGATCCAGCAGGAATTGAAGACTATTCAAAGTATTCCGGTGCTACTGCGATTACTCCAAACAGAACTGAAGCGGAGAAAGCGACAGGCATAAGGTTGTGCGACGAAGACCCGATTGAAGGAGCCATTGACCTAGCGTCGCAACTATGTAAGCAGTTACAACTGCATGCAACTGTAATGACTCTTGATAGAGATGGAGCTGTTTTGCAAGAACAAGGCAAGCAAGCAATACATATCCCAACCCGCGCACGTTCGGTTTACGACGTGACCGGCGCTGGTGACATTGTGCTTGCAGCTATTGCAGTTGGTCGTGGCGGCAACATGAGCTGGCCAGAGTGCGTGGAGTTCGCGAATGTAGCAGCAGGTTTAGAAGTGGAAGTATTTGGCGCAACCCCAATCCCAATGGCACAGATTCATAAAGAGTTACTTTTAATGCAAACTGGGTGCGAAGGGAAAATTCGTACGGTTGATGATTTGGCAATTGAAATTGCAGCAGCAAAAGAAATTATGCAACGAGTAGTACTTACAAATGGTTGTTTTGATGTGATTCATGCTGGTCACGTTTCGTATTTGCGAGAAGCAGCAAAACTGGGTGATGTATTGATAGTTGGAGTGAACACAGACGATCAGGTCAAGATGCAAAAGGGCGAAGGTCGCCCCATTTATACCCTTGAAGAACGAATGGAAATACTTGCGGAATTGCAGTGTGTGAACTTTGTTGTTCCATTTGAAGAACCAACTGCGAGCGACCTTATCCAACGCGTTCTGCCAGACTTGTACGTAAAGGGCGGAGATTATTCCCCAGAAGAAATTAACGAATACAGACTACTGCAAGAACTTGGGGTTGAAGTACAAGTCCTTTCTGAACGCCCAGGTAGATCAAGCACGCAAGTTGTTGCAGAAATGAAAGAGACTACAAAGTGATATCTTTAAAAGAGTATTCTTCACGGAGAGCGAAGGTACAAAAAGCGTTAAAAGGTTCTGCTGGGATAGTGTTTGCGGGAGAAAGCTCAGGCGAACTTGAAGCAACATGGAGCCCGCACCCACACTTTGAATACCTCACAGGTATTACAACGGAGCCAGGGGCGATATTGCTGTTTGACCCAGCAAACCCTGTGGCATCAAAACGAGAAGTTCTATTTTTATTGCCCCGCGATCCAGAAGTGGAACAATGGGATGGTTTACGAAAATCGCTTGGGGGCGAGTTGCGCAAAGACTTTGGTATTGCTTGCCTGTTTCGAACTAGGTCACTTTCTATGGTTCTTCGAGACGTAGCATCCCGCGTTTCAACATTTGTGACACTTATGCCGAAAGCTGGAGTTGACTCACCGCTTTCAAAAGACGTGGAACTTTGGCAAAAAATAGTTGAACGGAATCCTGGATCTACAATTATCGATAAGTCTGGAGTTATTCCACAACTGAGAAGCGTGAAGTCCACTGCTGAAATAAAAACAATTCAACAAGCAGTTGGCATGACAGCCTGTGGTTTTTTCGATGCGATGCAATTTGTTAAGGCTGGCGTGAACGAATACCAAGTACAGGCAACCTTAGAGCATGGATATGCGATGGCAGGTGCTCGCGGTTCCGCATTCCCTCCAATTGTTGGTGGCGGACTGAACAGCACGGTGCTCCATTACAAAGAGAATGACCAAGATCTAGTTGAGGGGGATTTGGTTTGTATTGACTCTGGCGCGTTCCACGTTGGCTACGGGGCAGATATTTCTCGAACAGTTCCTGTTTCTGGAAAATTTTCAAAGCGTCAAAAAGAAGTATACGAAATCGTGTTGAAAGCGGAAGAAACGGCAATTAAAGCAGTGAAGCCCGGTGTCACGCTTGGGGAACTTGACAAGATAGCACGGGCAATTATTACTAAAGCAGGTTACGGCGAATATTTTATTCACAGTATTGGCCACCATCTTGGTCTAGAAACGCATGACGACTGTGGCCCCATGAAGCCATTACAAAAAGGCGCTGTAATTACTATCGAACCTGGAATTTACTTGCCGGATGAAGCGATGGGTATACGTATTGAAGATGATATTGTTGTAACTGATTCTGGCTTTAAAAATCTTTCGAAAGCTATACCAAAAACAGTTTCTGCAATTGAAAAAGCAATGGCAAAGTAAGTGGCATGGTTGATTACGACGAACAACAGGCAACGGAAGATGCGTATCGTTTTTTAAAATCTAATTCCACGGCTTCATTGCAATTTGGCGAGAACATATACGATGTTTCCTATACGTTCGCGCCAGATGGACGCCTTGTTATTTCTGCAATGGTAGCCATGTTGCAACCTTGCGACATTGTGATGTTCGTACCGGAATATTCTGATAATTGTATGGAGTTGCATGTCTCATTGGTGCAATTTAAAGAGGATAACGAGAACGGTGCAATTGCAGACAAGTGGCAGGTATATCATGGAGAGCCACCGGATGTACAGTGGGCATTTGTTGATATAGACGCTGCTCGATTCCATGAAATGTTTGTTGATGGCGAAGGTCTTTGCAGGGAAAACGCTATTGCTGTACAGGAGCAATCGATTTGCAAAACACTTAACGCACTGAAGGAGACAGTGCGTATGGTTTGTTTTAAGCACACAAAAGTTGATGTGGTCGATCCATTTGTTGTCGGCGTAGATCCGTTAGGCATTGATATTCGTGCCCCGTTTGGAATTGTAAGGATACCAGCGCCATCTCAATTTATAACAAATACGGATGTGCTTCGTATGTTTGGGGTTGAAGGTTAGATCAGCGTTACTCGTTCCAAATTTGTTGTTGCGCAGTTGCCTGCAGTCTAAACATTTCACTACCCGTCGATGTCCTGCATCCACATTCGATGGCATTATGCAAGAGTGGCGTTTTTTCTGGAACGTATAGCGTGTCGATGACATGAACCTCTTGCCCAAGAGAAACGAGTGGCGCAAGCTGTGTTAATGGGTTACCGTTTGGGTCATTGCCACTTTGCATGCCAACGGGAGTGCAATTTATGATTGTGTCGAATGAGACATCACCATCTTGCACAACTGAGCAAGAGAACTCTTTTGCAAGTGCCTTTGTTTTTTTCACGTTTCTTCCTACGATTGAAACTTTCGCGCCTTCTTGTTGCAACGCAACAATCGCTGCCCGTGCAACTCCTCCAGTTCCTAATACGAGAGCATCGTTGCTTTTTTGAACAAGTTCTGCAAGCGCGATAACATCAGTATTAGCAGCAAAGACATTATCGCCATCCACTGTGATAGTGTTTGTTGCTCCTACGCGTTTGCAAGGGGCATCAATAGTTGTTGCAAGTTTCATCGTCATTTCTTTGTGCGGAATAGTTATGCTTGCGCCAGCAAAATGCAACGATGAATAATTCCGCAACTCTTCAAAAGATGCTTTTAGATGCTCCCATCCCTCAGGTACTTGCAACGGAAGGTACACAGCGTTTTTGTTAGTAATTTGAAAAACGGAATTATGAAATGCCGGACCCGCTGAGTGTGCAACATTGTTCCCGATGACACCGTACACCTTAGTTTCTTTATTTATGGAATGGATGTTGTATGTGGAGTGCAATTGCTTGACATGTATTTGCCCAGGTGCGGTGGAAGGAGTGCCATCGATTGATGCGTATGTTGCGAAACCACCAAATTTTGTCGCAAGTACTCGACTCATTGTTCCATATTCCCCCATGCATAACGCAATCATTGGTTGTTGTTTTGATTGCAGAAGTTCAAAAGCTTCAATATTATCTCTGATAGACCTAGCCCTCCAAACCATTTTGACAACATCAACTCCTGCTACGTCCTGCATCATTCTCGCGCGTTGCAATAAATCTTTTGGCCGGCTCTTTACATCGTGCCACGACAAGATAACCCCAGTGTTTTCTGAGGCAAGGGTATCAAGCATGAGTGGATGATGAGAAAGCGTTTCGTATTCAACATCAATATATTTGGGTGGATGTTCGCATCGCAACGCGACTAAGTACATAGCAACACGCTCATCTTCTTCGCCTTCAAAAAGCCCACCCTCGCGTGCACTTCTACACGTGACAATTGTGGGAACAGGAGAGTTTTCTAAAAGTGTTGGTAATTGCTCAGCGACTTGGTTTGGACTTAATCCATCAATTCGTATCTCAAGCAAATCTGCACCGTTAAGTTCGTTTGGAACCTCACCATGCACCGAAGCGATGATTAGAGTCATGACGGAATTATCTTCCGAGCAGATTGAACATATTCGTTGTGCGAGGCATGAACCATTTGAATGGTAGACCCACTAAATGAATCTAAAAATGCAGCAGCAATCTCGAAACCTACAGCATTTTCCATAACTACACTTGCGGCTGGTAATGCACAAACATCCGAACGTTCGTAATCGCTTCGAATTGCTTCGCCCGAGATAAGAGAAACACTGTCCATGCCTTGTAAAAGAGTGGCAATAGGTTTCATTGTTCCTCTTATTACAACAGGCATTCCGTTTGTCATGCCACCCTCGATTCCACCAGCATGATTTGTTGGACGCGTGAATCCAAGATGGCTCTCTTGGGTTGTGGTTGTGTTGTACTCAATGGGGTCGTGTACTTGAGAGCCTAATAATCGTCCACACTCTTTCCCCATTCCAATTTCAACAGCTTTAAACGCTTGAATCCCCATGACTGCGCCTGCGAGTTTTGCATCTAATTTTTCACTCCACTGAACACAAGAGCCTAAGCCGGGTGGACACCCAAAGACATGCACTTCGCAAAGCCCACCAACGGTATTTTTTTCTTTTTTAGCGTTTCTGATGTGTTCAATGATAGCTTTGCATGTTGAATCGTCAGGGCAATAGACATCAGAATCATCACGTGCATCTCGAATATTTTTCCAGTTTTCGTTTGTGACTTCGGTAGGTGCATGTGCATCAAGCATACCGCGGACGAACCCAAAGCATTCAATGTTAAATTCGCGTAGAAAACATCTTGCAACAGCACCAGCCGCAGTGCGGGCAGCCGTTTCTCGAGCACTTGCTCGTTCCAAAGTGTTGCGACAATCATTCGTTTGCCACTTTAACGCTCCAGCAAGGTCTGCGTGCCCTGGTCTAGGGTTATGAATTGGTGGAGTAGTATTCGCATCGTCGAGCCGACTATCCTTGTTAACAATTTGGATCGTAAGTGGAGCGCCTGTTGTGGCACCACCACGAACGCCAGTAAGGAATACCACTTCATCTTTCTCAATATTTTGTCGACCACCGCGTCCGTATCCTCCCTGTCTTCGAGAGAGCTCGTTGTTGATGAACTCTATGTCGAGAGTGATTCCAGCAGGAAGCCCCTCAAGGAGTGCAATCCCACAAGGTCCATGCGATTCGCCAGCAGTCTTGCAAGTTAGTGTCATACAATGATTGTACGTACTCTTTGGTTATGTTGTGGTGGTTGTGGCACCTTCAGCCTTCGCAAAAACGAGTTCGTCACCAGAATATCCAACTTCAATGGTCTCACCAGCCTAGCAATCTACTTGGAGAATACCAGTTGCAATTGGATTTTCTACCTTGTGTTGAATCACTCGTTTTGAGGGCCGAGCGCCAAATTGTGGTTGCAATCGAAAGTGCTTGACTTGCGAGCGTTGTAAATTTTCCCATGTTCATGGTGGCAATAATAGGAACAAAAGTAATGCAATGTTGTTTCCCTATTTTTACGTTGTAAACGAAGGAAGAGGTGCCTAATTGGCAGTGCGTTTAGACACATTGCGGGTACCATGCCATTTGTATGTCGAAAAAATCAGTTCATAGATTGACGCTTGTCTTGGCACTCACTATTGCTGGGGTTTTGTTGGGAAATCTGTTTTTTGGTGGCTCTGTTCTTCAGGGTGATTCATCTCACGATTTCGGGATTGTGTCCATCCCAAGACCATCAAGTACACTTGAACATACGTTTCGATTGACGAACAATACGCAACACGCGCTCCGGTTGACTGATGCAGTTCCAAGTTGTGGTTGCACTACAGCTAATTGGCCCAAAGAATCTGTGCAACCTGGAGATATATTTCTGATTCCAGTAACACTCAATATGCAGCGCAGCCAATATCGAAGTTCAACTGTTAGGTTAGAGTTTGCTTCTGGTGAAGTAGAAGTTCTTCTCATAGAAGGTACAGGGCGGTTTGAACAACCTATGCAGTGTTTACCTCCTACCGTACGTGTGGTGCCTGATGATGAGGAAGGTAATGTCTGTGTACTTAGTTTGGAGTGGTTTCAGGACACAACTCCTCCTGAACTAACATTTGAAACACCAACCAACATCACGATTACAGCTGATTCATGGTTGAAATCTAAAAAAGGGAATCCAAACAAGAGCACGCCAGACAAATGGACCTCTCGGTTGCGGGTTGTACTTAAAGGAGTATTAGAAACAGGCGATGCGTTTGTGGTGAACCTTGAGGGTGCCCCTCCTTTGCATGTTCCACTGCAACAAACCGAGTTTATTGAACGTCCTGGTATATTGAACGGGGGTAGAAAATGATTGATTCGCATTGCCATCTGACAAATAATCAACTTATGCATCGAGTTGATGAAGTTATCGAAGACGCAGCTCGGTCAGGTGTTCATACATTAATTTCTGTTGCAACAGATGGCGCTGACGCACTAGAGGCAAGGCAAATTGCTGAACATTTTCCGAACGTCTATTTTTCATCAGGGATTCATCCGCTGCACGCGGAGGGCGATTGGATGTGGGAGTACGTCCTTGAAGCAGCGCGAGATCCAAAGTGTATTGCATGGGGGGAACTTGGTTTAGATCGGCATTACTCCGACCCTGATTTTAACCTTCAAAAACAACTTCTGGAGGAGCATATCGCCCTTATTGAGGGCGAAAAGGACGATAATCGCCCTATTATTGTTCATTGTCGAAAGGCGGTTGATGATCTCTTACCTATATTTGAGGCAAGCACTCTTGCTGGCGATCGCTTTGTATTTCATTGTTTTACCGAAACCCCCGCAGAGGCAAAAAAGATACTCGACTTGGGGGCAATGATTAGTTTTACAGGGGTCGTTACATATAAAAACGCTGCGGAAGTCGTTGCTGCAGCAGAACTTGTGCCAATTGAACGAATGATGGTCGAAACGGATTCTCCATATCTTTCACCAGAACCAGTTCGTAAAGAACGACCCAATGAGCCGAAAAATGTCGTTTTTACAGCATCGTTCCTTGCTGATCTTTTTGGAATAGCATTGTCTGATTTTGAATCACAAACAGATCAAAACGCAACCCGTTTTTTCAACCTCTGAGCTACTTCAAGGGCAATCGCGTGAACATTCGCAGTAGAGGAGTGTATTTTGGCAATGAGATGTTTGTATTTGTAAAATCATATAAACAGAAAAATAATTCTGAAGCGAACCTTTGCATACAATTTTGTTTGAGGATTGAGACGCTATCTCACTTGCCGATGCTGAAAAGACCACTATCATAGCCACCTTTATTGTTTTCTCAGGCGCGGTATCTGTTCGCGTCGGGGATGTTTTGTACCGAAGCGACCCCATCTAGTGGGAAGAGCAGCGAGAGTAATTGGAAGTTCGTACCACTAGCACGTAGGCAAGTTCTCTTATATGTCACAACAACGATTTACTTTTCCAAGTTGGACAAACTTGGCACTCCCCGCGATTATTATCGTGGGTGCAACCACACCGTTGTATTTTGCAATCGTAGTGGCTTATGGTTTTAGTCCGCAAGCAACTGATGTTGGCTATATGCCAGAACAACCGATTCCGTTTAGTCATAGATTGCACGCTGGTGAACTTGGATTAGATTGCAGGTATTGCCACAACACGGTTGAAAATACACAACACGCAGCGTTGCCCCCAACCGAAACATGCATGAACTGCCACGCACAGATTCATCCACAAAGTGAAAACTTACAACCTCTTTTTGAGAGTTATGAAACTGGCATGCCAATCGAATGGGTTCGTGTTCACGACCTTCCTCAATATGCTTACTTCAATCACAGTGCGCACGTAACTCGTGGCGTAAGTTGTGTTGAATGCCACGGTCGAGTTGACACGATGGATGTCGTATACCAACATGAATCTTTAAGTATGGGTTGGTGTCTTGAATGCCATAGAAATCCAGTCCCACACGTACGAAACCCCGATTTAGTCACACAACTTGATTGGGGACTTGACATGAGTGCAGCCGAACGTATCGCTGACAGTGAATCATGGCTTGCAATTAACAACTTGAACCCATCACAGGATTGCTCAACATGTCATCGGTGAATGAACCAAAGCAAAATAAAGAGTATGGAAAGACTTGGTGGCGCAGCTTAGATGAAGTTGTAACTACTGAAGAGTTCCAAGCCAAGATGCAGAACGAGTTTCCTGAAGGTGCAAGTGAACTACTTGCTACAGGTGACGATCGTCGGCATTTCTTAAAAATAATGGGTGCCTCGATGGCGCTGGCAGGTCTTGGTGTTGCGGGTTGTCGCCGCTGGCCAAAGGAACATATAGTTCCGTATGCACATAGACCAGAAGGCACAATGCCCGGAATCCCCGAACATTATGCAAGTTGTTTTGACTTTGGTGGAATTGCACAAGGCGTGCTTGTTACAAGTAACGATGGTCGACCCACAAAAATTGAAGGCAATCCAATGCACCCCGACAGCAAGGGTGCAACGGATGCATTTACACAGGCGTCAATTTTAGATTTGTACGACCCAGACCGAAGCCGCGGTGTTACATACGACGGTGGCGTTTCTTCTCTTGCTGCGTTCAAAGAATGGATTGCAGCGTACATGCCTCAAAAAGGCAAGGGCGTCGCAGTCATTGCAGAACCAACGAGTTCTCTGACATTCCATAGAATGCGTAGGGCATTTATGAAGAAAAATCCACAAGCTATGTGGGTTGAATACTCTCCTCTTGCCAACACGAATGAGCGCAAGGCTCTCGATAGTGCGTTTGGTGGCGATTGGATGGCTGTGCCTAACTTTGCTGCAGCAAAAAACATACTTTCTATTAACTCAGACTTCCTTGGTGCTGGCCCAATGCAGATTCCAAATACTCGGGGCTGGGCAAAGGGCAGGTCAGTAGATCACGGTCAAATGAGTCGGGTTTGGATTGTTGAATCTGGCTTATCTATTACTGGTGCGAAAGCAGACGAGCGTAGAGCAATGAGCCCCGCTTCGATTCTGAAGGTTGCTGAGTTATTTAGCAAAACTCCAATTGCAGGGTCCGGTTCACTTTCTAAGGAGCAAGAAGCATGGGTGCAAAAACTCATCGCTGCCAATATTGACTTGGTTGTGGCGGGTGCAAGCCAACCACCAATTGTGCACTATCTTGTAGCAAAAATGAATGAACAAATTGGCGCAGTGGGCAAAACTGTTTCGTATCGCCAAGTAGAAAACGGCAGCAATGCAACTCTCGCAGACGCTGTTGACGGTATGAAAGCTGGACGAGTTGAGAGCGCAATCGTCATTGGTGGCAACCCTGCATTTGATGCGCCTGCTGGATTAGGCTTTGAAAAAGCATTGAAATCACTTCCATTTTCTATTCACTTATCTTTTTATAGCGACGAAACATCTGACTCTTGCAAGTGGCATGTAAATCAGTCACACTGGCTTGAATCGTGGAACGACGGGCGTGCTTCCGACGGAACAAAATGTATTGGTCAGCCCCTCATCGAAGCATTATTTGGCGGACTTTCCTCTTCTGAATTCGTTGCTTTACTAGCAGGCGAAAAAGTTACAGATAGCCACTCACTTGTGCAGACAACATTTGATTCAAATGCAGATAAGTGGAGCCCCGCTTGGCGTACTGCTGTACATGATGGCGTAGTTGCAAATACAGCAACGATTGAAACTCCACCAGTAAACCGTACCACTCCAGATTTTGAAGCACCTGTAGTAGGAGTCGGAACAACGCTTGTATTTGCAGCATCCCCAACAGTTTGGGATGGGCGCTTTGCAAATAATGGTTGGATGCAAGAATTACCAGATTCACTAACAAAACTCACTTGGGATAATGCCGCATTACTTTCGCCAGCAACCGCAAGAGAATTGGGCGTCAAATTGGGAGACATGCTTAAAATAGAAGTTGCCAAAGAAAGTGTTTCGATTGCAGCACTTCCTGTTCCCGGAACAGCAGACGGTGTTGTAATTCTTCCTCTTGGGTACGGACGAAAGTTTGCAGGCCGCGTATGCACTGGTGCGGGTACAGATGTATATCCCCTTCGCAGAAACAATAATTGGTCAGCGACAGCAAAATCTATTAGTGCAACCGGAGCCTCCTACCCACTGGCAACTACACAGATGCACTTTGGTGTGAGCACAACTCCTGGCAAGGGCGCACAAGACCGTTTGCCACTTCTGTATAGAGAGGGCACACTAGATCAGTACAATGCGGATCCTGGTTTTGTAAGCCACGTGGGGCACGTACCACACTCACTTTCCATTTTTGAAGAACAGCAGTTTGAAGGTGCACAGTATAAGTGGGGCATGTCAGTCGACCTCTCTACTTGTACAGGATGCAATTCTTGCGTCGCTGCATGCCACGCAGAAAATAACATCCCGATTGTTGGCAAGGACCAAGTCTTGATGGGTCGTGAAATGCACTGGCTTCGTATCGACCGCTACTTTGCATTTGCAAAAGATAGCCATGGCGCGTATGACGGTAACAAACTTGACAGCGTCGCGATTCAGCCACTCACTTGCCATCACTGTGAGAATGCTCCGTGCGAAGAGGTTTGCCCTGTTGCAGCAACTGTGCACGACATCGATGGGCTGAACGTTATGGTGTACAACCGTTGCGTAGGTACTCGATATTGCTCAAACAACTGTCCATTCAAAGTAAGGCGATTTAATTACTTTGATTACTTCCGACGTGACCCTCTGCGTTCAACAGGTTTGCTCCAGGTGCAACCTGATTATTATGTAAAGACTCAGTCTGGCGGAAAAACATTACGCGCAATGCAATTCAATCCAGACGTAACCGTTCGGATGCGTGGCGTAATGGAAAAATGCACATTCTGTACTCAAAGGATTCAACGAGCAAAAGTTGCAACGAAGAATGCTTGGGTAAAGAAAACAGAAGCACAAAAGAAGGCAGATCAACGTGTTGCTATTCCAGACGGTTCTATCGTGACAGCATGCGAACAAGCATGCCCTGCAGGCGCCATCGTGTTCGGCGATTTGCTTGATGATAAGAGCCGTGTATCAAAACTTCATAATGAGAAACGGTCTTACGAGATGCTCGAAGAACTGAACATTAAGTCGCGCTTAAAATACTTGGCTCGTTTGACGAATCCAGTTGATGGAGCGACTGCAGTGGAAGGAGCGCATCACTAATGACAACGCTCCCACTTAACTCAACAGACAACACCGCCGAGAATCCTCGTCAGCGTGCACAGTTGATTTTGAACCATACTACTTTTGGTTCTGTTACAGATGACATCTTGAAAGGCAACGAGTCACCTAGACCGCCAAAATCTTGGTACTTCGCTCTTGCAGTTTCTTTCAGCATGATGTCATTATTGGGCATCATGATTGGCTATCTGATTTTTACAGGTGTCGGCGTTTGGGGAAATAACAACCCAGTCGCTTGGGGATATCCAATCGTGAACTTTGTGT
>JABHWX010000162.1 GCA_018657585.1 Phycisphaerae bacterium | reverse complement strand
GGTTCGGCGGCGGTGGCGGTTCAGGCGGCGGCTCAGGCGGTGGCTCAGGCGGCGGTTCTGGTGGCGGCTCTGGTGGCGGCTCTGGCGGAGGTGGCATTGGCGATGGTGGTGTTGACGAGGGTAAAACCCAAGAAGAGCTAATGGATGAGTTAAAGGAACTCATTGAAAAGTATATTACTAGCCCTTCGGGTGCATGGGAATGGGACGATCAAGGGCAACATGAGATTGATGCAATTAACGGCAACTTCATCATTAAGCAAACACCCTCTGTTCATCGCGAAATAACTTCATTGCTTGCAAAACTCAGAGAAGTTCGTGCATTGCAAATTAATGTTGAATCTCGTTTCTTACAAATCTCAACAGATTGGTTCGAGCAAATCGGTTTTGACCTTGACTTGTATTTCAACACAAACAAGGGTCTTTTTGATCAAATGCAATCAGTTGATCCAAATGCACAGTTAAGTGACTTTTTTGTGCCTGGGACTGGGCAGTTACAGAACCCAATAATTTACACAACGATGGATCCTGCAACCGGACTCCCTGTTGCTCCAGGAACAAATGTTGCAACCGGTAACATGTTCGGTACGTATGACCCAGCAACAGGGCAAATAGTGTATACATACGGTAGCCCAGGCACCCCAATTGGACATACCGATGGTATTAGTCCACTTGGTATTGTGCAGGGAAGTAATCAATTAATCGATACGATAAATAACTATAACGCTTTCGGTCAACTTGTAGCTGGTGCAAATCCAGCCCTTGGTTTTGGGTTAAGTTTCCTAGATGATGTGCAAGTCGACCTCATGATTGAAGCTACGCAAGCAGATAAGCGGAATACAATCTTAACTGCGCCTCGTCTTACGATGCATAATGGTCAAAGAGCTTGGATTAACATTTCCAGAGAAGTAGCGTACGTTTCTTCGTTGAGTTTGAACTCAAACGCAGGCGCAATCGGGTATACCCCAATTATCGCAACAGCAGGGTCTGGAGTTCGATTTGAAGTACAAGGTGTTATTTCTGCCGATAGACGATACGTTACTATGGAAGTTGATTTCAATGTTCAAGAAGTAGAGCTTACAGTAACTGCTGACGTTAATGCAGCAGCAGCTGGTGGTGGTGCAGGCGGTGGTGGGGCAGCCGTTATTCAATCTACAGTTACACTACCATCAACACTCCAACACAGAGTCCGAACAACAGTGTCAGTTCCTGACAAAGGCACAGCACTTCTTGGTGGACAACGCAAAGTTCGTGAGTTTGAAACTGAAGTTGGAGTCCCTATCCTGTCTAAGATTCCATACCTCAACCGTTTCTTCACGAACAGAACTACAAATAGAGAAGAAACAACATTGATTATTCTCTTACGTCCTGAAATTATTATTCAACAAGAAAATGAAGAGATGCTTTTCAGCCGACGCATTCTAGATACTAGTTCAAGCGACTCCTTCATGAGATAAATTTTATTCCCAAAGGTAAATGGTATGGCAGAGAATTCCCTATTACAAATTTTTGAACGTGATGGCATCACTAATGTCGAATTTGTCGAGAGCAATATTCTTGATGAAGTATGTATTCGTCGAATTGGAGACGAGCTTACAGCAGTTATTGATAGGAAGGGATGCCCAAAAATTGTCCTTAACTTTCAAAATGTGAATGCACTATCCTCTTCTGCACTAGGCATGCTCATTACAGTCAACGCAAAAATTGGTGATAAAAAAGGCAAACTAGCTTTAGCATCTCTTGAGGGACCAATCCGTGATGTATTTAGAATAACAAAGCTTGATAAAGCATTTACACTTTGTGATTCCCTTGCTGATGCAATGAGCTCTATGCGATAAACATGTTGAGCGGACTTTGTTTCTCGCCATCTTGAGAAGTTCTTTACATTAGCTTGGTTGGGTATAACTTGAAGGCGCCCCTTGTATGTGTTCGAATAAGGAACAACCAAATCGAGATAAACGAACCATTCTTGGAGTTCGCGAGTCGTTCGATGAGGTGCAGGAAATGGTTATTCAATTGATGGAAGAAGCGAAGTACACCGATCACGATCTTTTTTCAGTGCGTGTTGCATTTGAAGAAGCACTAGCCAACGCTTTGCTCCACGGGCACCTCGGAGATGAAGAGGCAGAAATCGAAGTCCTTTGGTGTGTGACAAAAGAGCAAGTGGAAATACAAGTAATTGATCAGGGAAGAGGGTATGACCCAGAAGCTATTCCCGATCCTACTGCAACCGAAAATCTAACATTGCCATCAGGGCGTGGTCTAGCAATGATTCGAGCGTTCATGTCTGAAGTTTCTTTGAACGAACGAGGCAATCATGTAACAATGATTCGCCATAAAGAGAACTAGAGACGGTTCAATGTTTCCTGTCGGGTTGGTCACAGCGTGTTGCCCGTAATGTTGTTCCGCTCCCCAATGAAATAAGCCTTGCAAATTTGCAAGGCTTATTTCATGAAGATTTGTATTAGTGATTAGTGCTGAATAAATCCTGCAGTAACAAGAATTTGATCATACGCGACTGGATATACCGCGGTAGGTCCACCATTGGGAGAGTTCAGGTCAAGAGTGATGATACGCATGCTGTACGACTCGTCGCCTGCGTTTATAAATCTTGAAGCATTCGCAACAGTAAAGTCGACTTCAGTATCGCCTTGTGCAAGCATTGTTGCAGCTCCAGCTTCGCGCCATCTTCCTAATCGTTGGTCAAACATCTCCAACATAATGTACATGTTTTCTTGCTGAACACTAAAGAGCGTGACCTCTACGTTCAACGTATTGTTCATTGGAAGCCCACTTTCCAGTTCGCCGGTCAAATACAAGTCGGTTGTTAGTCCATTTCCAAGGTATCGAACGGATCCACCCGGCACATTAGCTGGTACGTTGTAGGGAACATGAGCTTTTGTGCGCACAGGAGTTGCTGCGGCTAAGTTGCCGTCAATAGATGCGAGGGAATAGATACTCCCAAATAGGTAGGTGCCTCTTATAAAGAAGGAGTCTGAGATACTTGGGGTGTGAAAGATTGGATTAAGGAGTGCGTTAACCATCGCACCGCGGGGGTTAAGCATGTTTCCAGTCAGGTTGCCAACTGCAGCAGGGCAGAAGTCCCAAGTGAGAGTGCCGATCGAGTCGCAACTAGAATCTACCAGTTGCTCTGAGAGGTATGCATAACCAGCAGGTGGAGGTGTCAAGCGTGGTGTTCCGTCTCGGTTTCGTCCTTCGTATTTTCCCCCTGCCATAAGTTGGCGACAAATTTGTGGTCCCATCGGTAAACCGTAAAATTGTTTAGTGAATCCTTGAACTTGAGCAACACAACCGGCTAACTGGGCAGCTGCAGCGCCAGTTCCTGAGAAGTTGTTCGTATAGGATTGGGCGTTAACAATCCATGGATCAGAAGCAGGTGATGGGTACGGCGAAGCGCCAGCATAGGAAATAGTGTTGTATCCAAGGTAGTTGCTTCGGCCAGGTCCTTTACCACATGTCACTACGCCAAGTCCGAATCCTGAAGCACTAGCCGAAGCGTAATCAGCAGCAGTTGTCGTATAGTTTGAGGCTCGGGTACCGTCGGCTAATCGTTTATACGGTAGACCAGGAGTAACCGCAGTAGCAACCATAACATTTTGATCCCCTTCTGGAAGCGTTAGCGAAGCCATATCGACTCCACGA
Source organism: Phycisphaerae bacterium (assembly GCA_018657585.1). Taxonomy (GTDB): domain Bacteria; phylum Planctomycetota; class Phycisphaerae; order Phycisphaerales; family SM1A02. The sequence goes on along the minus strand of JABHWX010000162.1, from coordinate 10,476 downwards.
TCGCCAGCACGAATAACTGTGCAAATTCCTAGGCTGTTTGCCAGTTGCATGAATGCAGAAGTATCTGGCCAATAGTTTAAGTTTGGTTCATTATCACTGATAGCAACCGGTCGGTACGCAGCACAAATCACGTCACCAGCATCCAAAGTTTCGGCTGCATTAAACCATGCTTGGTCTTGTCGGTCCGCTACGGTAGATGTTGCAAGTGGGAAGAAGTATAAATCTGCGTCAGGAGCTAATCCAACTACACCGATGTTTGGGGTGACACCTGCAGCACCATTCTGTCGAATTGTGAGATTGGGTGGAAACGTAGCTGCTCCTGGTAGTGGAGAAGTTGTACTCCAATTTGCTCCAATCACACCAAGTACTGCTGTGCCATGGTCCGCGGAATAACCAAATTGCATGTTCTCGTCAAAAAGAAGCGTGACAGGATCGTGTCCTGTAGCCGTTCCTTCCAGAGTTACAGTAGAAGCAGCCGCAACAGTGTTTCCATTAGCGTCTAATGCAGTAGTAGCGAGACCATTTGCAAGAAACTCTTCGTGGAGACCTCCAAGGTTAACAACGACATCATCTGGAGTTCCCGGAATGTTATCAGGACCAGGACTTGTAAAAGTACGTCCTTGCACGTACGCAGACCAATCAAGAACTGCAACTTTCACATTATTTCCGAATGCACCGCTTACACGAAGACCGTTTGGTCCGATTGGACCAACACCATCGTCCGCCCAAAATTGTCCGTAGCCGTACGAACCTAGATACACTTCAGCCCCACCAAAACCACCGCCGTTTGGAGCAGTTGGAAAGATGTCCATGCCCTCGCCGCCATACCATCCCAAGCCACCTGCAACGTTAGAACTGAGAGGAAGTGTCGCCCTACCACCTTGCATGGTAGAGCCACCCATCGGCCAAGGTAATAGCTGTGAGATGTGGAAAAAATCATCGTTTGATAGGGTGGCTGTGTCGCTCGGGAACGCTAATGGCTGAGGAGGATTGAGTAGGTTGCCAGCCCATGGGATTAATTGCGTTGTCATGTTGGTCATCAAACCAAGACCAGCGTAATCGGGCGTTGTATTGGCTCTGGGAAACGTTGGTGCTCCGTTTAAATTTGAGCATCCAGCAGCAGTAATCGGTACTGTTGTGAACGATTGCGGATACGAAGCGGGTGCTTGAAACACGGTAGTTATGGCAGTTGGGTTAAGGACATTGTCCAGTGTTGTGCCTGGTCCTTCGACAGTAGCGGTCCAACCTGCACCTGCAACAATAATGGACGCTGCAAGAGCATTCAAGTCTCCGATACCAGTCAAATTTATCGCAGGCAGTGCACCAGAGATATCGCCACTTAAATTTAGCACGCAGTCCCCATCAGCACATCCATTCCCAGTAGGGTCATTAATTACGGCGAAACAGTTGGTATCAACACCACCATTACCGGTTGGGTTTGAAATTAATATGCCGTCGTTTGCAGCTCCAACACTAGCCATGTTGATACCTGGCTGTACTGTTGGTCTGTCCTGTGTAGGTCCAAGAGGGGCAAAACAGTTGTTTGTTGGCAGAGTTAGAGCTGCGGGCGATCTCAAGCATGTAATGTTGCCATTGCCAAGAACAGAATACGCCTGCGCGTAACTTGCACAGATTGCGTTCCAAGACCATATTTGACCAGCCGCACAATTGGGAACATCGGTGCTAATTGTTTCGCAACAAGTAGAGGTAAGGAGAACATTCGAGACACCAGTTACAGCCCCGGTCAATACAGCGTAATCAGCACCTGGGGGAGCGCCTGGACCGGCAAACACTCCAATGGTATCTGTACAACCTGCTGCAAATGTAAAGCGGCTTGTTTGTTCGACAGCTGTCTGATCGATATAGCAATCCCCACTGAGGTATGTGATAAAGTCTCCAGCCTCACCGCAAAGGCTAAACGTTGCGAGGGCAGGTCCGACTCCCGCAGGGCAATCTGTTTGACTGGCATCGCAGGGGGTTGGAGGAACGTCGGTATTAATCCCAAGGAAGACGCCATTGTAGATTGCGACACACTGCGCTTCGGTTGCAACGATAACACAACCCTGAGCTGTTGCACCGTCGCCATTGAGTACACAACATTCACCAGCTACAACACCAGCAACGCCCGAACAAGGTGTAGCTGCGCAGGCGATTCCATCCCCAGCATACCAGCCGTTTGCAGCGTCGCATTGGGCTTGTGTTTGGGCGTCTACACAAGTTGCATTAGTCATGCAACAAGGGCCAACGGGACCAAAATTGGAACGGTTTCTATTTCGCCTTTGGTTATTCTGGGGTTGATCTGTGCGGCAAATTGATTGGTCACCTAAGAATATGCCACCAGTAGCGAGGCAGAGTGTCTCTGAAATGTTTTCTGTGCATTTTTGCTCATTTCCATGCAAGCATGCACCATAAAATTCTATTTTTGATTGAACAGGTGCGTATTGTTGGGGTGCTTTTTTGGATTTCGCAACTTCTGGCGATGGCGTTGACTCAGGTTTTGGAGCGCCTTTGTACATTTTTGAATAGACAGGCTTGTACAAAACCCACTCTACTTCTTCTAAAGTGAAGAACATTTCAGCAGCAACATCAACAGATGATTCATCGCCAGTTATCCAATAAATTCCACCGATATCAGGTTGTTGTTTACGGCTCGCACTTTCCGCTTTGCGAATTAAAGCGTCAATATCTGCTTGTGAATTTGTAATAGTTGGAGCTAGTGTTACCCCGAGTGATTCGCAAATATCAGCAATTGATTGGGCGGACTGTAATGTCCTTGAGTATGGTTTGTTATGTACATCGAGCCTAATTTGAAGGTCATCTTTAAACTTTACTTTTACTCGGCTGTTTGGTCGTTTAACTAATTGGGTTTTGATAACGCCGCGTCTAGGTGTAAGTTCATTTCTTGAAACTCGAGTAGGTGTTAAACCTTTTCTGTACGCTTCAACATCACTAAGAAGTCTCCAACCGTCAGGAGTAAGTAGGGGAGCAAGTTCTTGTTCGTTTGCAACAACATGGAATGTTAAGCAACAGTTGAAAACAAACATTACAAGGACTGTAAAACGTGTGAGAATACGTGATTGCATCTTTCAGAAAACTCCTCTGCGTCCAGCGCTACGTCAAATCGTTTTTTGCCCAGATGTACCATGAGGGCAATCAAAAGTTTGCACGATGCGGAAATGCCCTGAAACAAGGGTAGCGACCGTGCATATATACAACTCTATTCTACCCCCCAAAGAGGGTTTAGTTGCATCAAAATCCCCCATTTCTTTGTAAAAAAAGCCCCGCATCAGGTTCCTGATGCGGGGCTTGAAAAGTACAAAAGGTGGGTATCACGTGATTTCTGAGACTTCAGTGGTTGCTGGTGCGGGGATTTGTACTGCAGGACCGCTTGGACGTGCTCCTAGTGCCTCTGCTCGTGCGGTTGCAGCAGCAATCATGCTTTCCTCTTCTTCGTAATCATCCGTTGGCAATGGGTCAACCAAGAGTTTTACCTTCATGGATTGGTAGGATTCAAAGCCAGTTCCTGCTGGTACTAGGTGCCCTAAGAGTACGTTCTCTTTGAGACCCTTGAGGTGGTCTTCTGCGCCACGCAAGGCAGCTTCGGTAAGCACCTTGGTAGTTTCTTGGAAGGAAGCTCCAGATAAAAATGACTCAGATTGAAGGGCAGCCTTTGTGATGCCCAAGAGCAATGGTTTGCCAGTAGCTTTCTTCGGACGTGACGTCTTCGCAGGAGTTTTGCCTTCAGCTTCTGCAACGGCATTTGCTTCTTTAATCTCATCCTTTGCGACTAACTCGCCAGCAGCGAAGCCGGTATCTCCAGCCTCCTTAATAAGGAGTCCGCTGTCAAGTTCCTTGTTTGCCATGCGGAACTTATACCGTTCTACAAATTCGAGCGGAAGCATACCAGTATCCCCAGCTTTCTGGACTTGGATTTTGCTGAGCATTCGAGAGAGAATAACTTCGATATGCTTGTCAGAAACAGGTACGCCTTGCGCACGATACACGTTCTGCACTTCAGAAATCATATAGTTATAAAGAGCTTCTTCTCCGTTAATGTCAAGAATATTGTTCGGGTCACGTGGGCCTTCTGTAAGTTGGCTACCTGCGGTTACCTTGTCGCCTGTGTGAACGAGTAAGTGCTTGCCTTGTGGAACGAGGTGTTCAACTGCGTCGCTACCTTCAGGGATAACATGGATAACCATCTTGCCACGTTTACGTTCCGATTGAAGATCAACTCGACCAGAAACTTTCGCAAGAATTGATGGTTCTTTAGGTACGCGTGCTTCAAAAATCTCAGTTACACGAGGCAAACCACCAACGATGTCAGCAGTACCCTTCACTTCGCGTGGGCGACGAGCAAGCATTTGGCCTGTTACAACCGTGTCTCCATTTTTTACCTCGAGCCGTGCTTTAGCGGGAAGGTGATGGAAGTCAAGCGTTTGCTCTTCTTGTTGAATCAAAACTTGAGGATGCAATTCGCCAGTATGTTCTGTGATGATTCGCTCAATTACTCCCTTGCTTTCTTCTTCTCGCAAGGTAGTCCCAAGTTCGATATCTTTAAAGACAACGGTTCCGGTTTTCTCAGCAAGAGTTGGCATCACGTGAGGATCCCACTCGACTAATATGTTGCCCTTTTTCACTTTGGAACCAGATTTCATTCGTACAATTGCGCCGTAAGGAACACGGAATGCTTTGTCGAGTTCGCGACCCTTGTCGTCTACGATGACAAGTTCGCCGGTTTGTTTCAGAGTGATTAGGTGTCCATCTTTATTCTTAGGAAGCGGAACTTCATTGCAGTCACGGAGCATCATTGTCCCTGAATGCGGAGCTTTATAGTTTGTCTCCACGAATTCTCGGGAAGCAACGCCACCTGTGTGGAATGTACGCATTGTTAACTGCGTGCCGGGCTCACCAATGGATTGTGCAGCGATTGTGCCTACAGCCATGCCTTCTTCAACGAGCTGGCTTGTAGAAAGGTCGTGTCCGTAGCAAAGTGCGCAACAGCCAGATTCTGACTCGCAAGTAAGCGGGCTTCGAACTTGCACTGCATCGATGCTGAGTTTTTCAAGATTTGCTGCAACTTTATCATTGATGACTTGCTTGTTTGCAACGATTACTTGATCAGTGACAGGGTTGATAATCGTTTGCATGCTCGTGCGACCAATAATAAGGTCGCGAAGTGGCACGTGAATCTCATCGTTTTTGTAGACAGCACGTTTGGTGATGCCTCGTTTTGTTGCGCAATCGAAGTCGTTAATGACTACGGGTTGTGCCACGTCGTACAACTTACGGGTGAGGTAACCAGAGTCAGCAGTTTTGAGAGCGGTATCAGCCAGGCCTTTTCGAGCACCGTGTGTTGATGAGAAATACTCAAGAACATTGAGTCCTTGCCTAAAGTTTGCCTTAATAGGTGTTTCAATAATTTCACCACTTGGTTTCGTCATCAAGCCACGCATGCCGGCAAGTTGCTGCATTTGGCTTACGTTGCCACGCGCGCCAGATGTCGACATGAGATACACAGGGTTTAGATATCGTGTACCGTCGTTGGAGTCAACATCTACGTAACTGTTGTCTTCTGGGTTTCGACGATCAATTTCAAGAGTCTTAATCAAGGAAACGGTGAGTTCTTCACGACAGTGCGACCACAAGTCAAGAAGTTGGTTGTGCCGTTCTTGGTTTGTAATTGCACCTGCTGCAGTTGCCATCTCGACACGGTCAACTTTTTGCTGAGTAGCCTCAAGAAGTTCTTCTTTGTTGGATGGAATTCGCATGTCAGTGATTGCGATTGAAATGCCAGACCACGTGGAAGCTGTGAAACCAACTTCCTTCATGTCATCAAGGAGCGTGAGCGTATCAGCTCGCCCTTTGATTTCGTACGTATCATCAATTACTCGGCTGCAGCCCTTCTTCGTAAGAGTACAGTTGTAGAACGGCATGCCCTGAGCAAGAATTTCACAGAATAAAACTCGTCCGACAGTTGTGATGATTCGACCATTTTCTGGCATCGATTCAACAGCACCTTTTTCATCCTTGACTACGCTTGGGTAACGCGGAAGACGAACTTGAATTTTCTCTTGCAATGAAATTTGTTTGTAGTCATACGCAAGAATTGCTTCGTGTGCATTGCGGAACTTACGTAAATCTTTCTCTTCGCGTGTATCGTTGAGATCCATGTGTGTAAGAAAGTACACACCCATGACAATATCCTGACTTGGTGAAACAAGCGGATTGCCGTGCGCTGGGGAGAAAATGTTATGTGTCGAGAGCATGAGAACATGAGCTTCAGTTTGCGCTTCCACAGAAAGTGGAAGGTGAACAGCCATTTGGTCACCATCAAAGTCAGCGTTGAACCCACTACATACGAGTGGGTGCAAGGTAATCGCCTTGCCTTCAACAAGAACCGGCTCAAATGCTTGGATACCCATGCGGTGAAGGGTGGGCGCACGGTTGAGCAGTACAGGATGTTGGTAAATAACCTGTTCAAGAATGTCCCAAACTTCTTCGTCACGACGTTCAAGCATGCGTTTTGCAGATTTAATAGTGTCTGCAAGACCTTGGTCCTTGAGGCTACGAATGATGAATGGTTGGAATAACTCAAGTGCGATTTTCTTTGGAAGACCGCATTGGTTTAATTTCAGGTTTGGCCCAACAACAATAACGGATCGTGCTGAGTAATCAACACGTTTACCAAGTAAGTTTTCGCGGAAGCGACCTTGCTTCCCCTTAATCATGTCAGTGATTGATTTTAATGGACGGTTTGAACTGCCAAGTACGGGTCGTCTACAACGACCGTTATCGAATAGAGCATCAACAGCTTGTTGAAGCATCCGTTTTTCATTACGGATGATGACTTCAGGAGCATTTAAGTCCATAAGTTTTTTCAATCGGTTGTTTCGATTGATAATTCGACGATACAAGTCGTTTAAATCACTCGTAGCAAAGTTGCCGGATTCAAGCATGACGAGAGGGCGAAGTTCTGGTGGAATAACAGGAACGACATCAAGTACCATCCACTCAGGCTCGTTATGGCTGCTACGTAATTGTTCAATAAGTTTGAGCCGTTTTGCAAGGTCTGCAGTTTTTTGTTTTGAACGTGTGCTTGCAAGTCCTTCGCGAATTTGAACTACTTCTTCATGAAGATCAAGGTCTTCAATTATTTCTCGAATTGCGTCAGCACCCATTTCTGCCCTGAAGTCACCGTAACCACCTCGGCTACGAATTTCTCGGAATTGATCTTCTGTAATGACTTGTTTGTATTCCAGCGGGGTGCCTTCGATGTCAGCGTCACCTGCTTCAAGTACTACGTAATCTTGGAAATAAATAATCTTTTCAAGATCAGAAGTCTTCATGGCAAGCAAAGTACCCAAGCGACTAGGCAATGCCTTGAAGAACCAAATATGGATGGTTGAAGCTGCAAGGTTGATGTGACCCATTCGTTTTCGGCGAACGCGTGAGTGTGTTACTTTGACTCCACATCGGTCACAAATAATCCCTTTGAATTTTGTGCCTTTGTACTTGCCACAACCACATTCGTAGTCACGCTCAGGCCCAAAGATACGTTCACAGAACAAGCCGTCTTTTTCTGGACGGTATGTTCTGTAGTTAATAGTTTCTGGTTTTTTGACTTCACCAAAACTCCAACTGCGGATGTCGCTTGGGCTTGCAAGGCCAATTCGGGCAGACTTGAAATCGTTGATTTTATCGAAGACTTGTTCAGACATACTTCTTTTTCCTATCAAATAATCGTTGAAGATCGTTGTGTGTAAAACCGGTGGTTAACGAGTGGATCAGAGGAGACTTCCTGTTTCTTCTTGATCCTTCTCCAATTCAATGTTCATACATAGACCTCTAATTTCGTGGCACAACACATCGAATACAACTGGCATGCCAGCTTCGAGGACATTTGTACCCTTCACAATAGAGTCGTAAATTTTGGTTCGCCCTTCGACATCGTCACTCTTGACGGTGAGAAGTTCTTGCAACATGTACGCTGCTCCATACCCTTCCAAAGCCCATACTTCCATTTCACCAAATCGCTGGCCGCCTGTTCGGGCTTTACCGCCAAGAGGTTGTTGCGTAATCAAACTGTAAGGACCCGTTGATCGTGCGTGAATCTTGTCATCAATCAAGTGATGGAGTTTCAGCATATACATAACACCAACGGATGTTGGTTGAATGAATTTGTCGCCAGTACGTCCGTCGTAAAGTTGAACTTTGCCAGCAAATGGAACCTCAGCCATAATTTCTCTTGAGTTGCCAGGGTCTTTACCAGTTTCTTCAAACTCTTTTCGTTTCGCGAGAACTGAATCGTTTGCTTCTTGAATTGCTTCGAGAACTTCTTTTTCAGTTGCACCGTCAAAGACTGGTGTTACAGCTTGGAAGCCGAGGACCTTTGCAGCCCAGCCAAGGTGTAGCTCGAGAAGCTGACCAACATTCATTCGAGAAGGAACACCAAGGGGGTTGAGTAAAATGTCAACCGGTGTGCCGTCTTCCATAAATGGCATGTCTTCTTCTGGAACGATTCGTGCGATAACACCTTTGTTACCGTGTCGACCAGCCATCTTGTCACCAACTGAAATCGAACGCTTGTTTGCTAGGTATACAACTACTTTTTCAAGTACGCCGGAAGCGAGTTCGTCGCCACGTTTCATGTGCGCTAACTTGCGTTCGGATTCACTTTGGATAGCAACAATTCGTGGCCAGTATTGTTCTTTAACGGAGACGGCAGTTGCTTTTGTATCTTTTGAACCCTTAATCCATTTGTCATTGAAACCGCCAATTTGCTCAATGATAACTTCTGGAATGTCCGAAATACCAACGCGTTGACGAGTTGAAGGGTCAACCATTTCAGTGCCAAGGATTTCGTTCATTGCTGCTACCATTTCTCTAAAGAGAGCAATGGCCTTTTCATTCATTTCTTCTTCGTATGCTTCCATCTTTCTGTTAGCAATTTTCTTTTGCTCAGCATCAAGGTGCATACGCCTGCTGAAGTGGTTGGCGCCAATGACGACACCACTGCTACCAGCTGGGACGGTTAAAGATTCGTTTTTAACATCTTCGCCTGCACGACCGAAGATTGCATGGAGCAACTTTTCTTCAGGTGTGAGTTCGTTTTTACTCTTTGGAACAACCTTGCCAACAAGAATGTCGCCAGGCCCAACGCGAGCACCGAGGCGGATGATCCCTTCTTCATTAAGGTTCATCAACTGCCGTTCAGAAACATTTGGGATGTCACACGTGAACTCTTCTTTACCAAGTTTGGTGTCTCTTACTTCTACATCATGTGAATCGATATGAATTGACGTAAAGACGTCGTCTTTAACAAGGCGCTGAGAGATAACAATCGCATCTTCAAAATTATAACCATCAAAAGTATTAAACGCGACGAGGACATTTTTGCCGATTGCGAGTTCACCATCAACGGTAGATGCGCCATCTGCAATGATTTGACCAGCTTTAACTTTGTCGCCGATTTTGACGATTGGTTTTTGGCTTTGGCCAGTTTTTTCATTGAGTCGTCGGAATGTTTTTAGTACATATTCGTCTGCGTTGTCAATTAATATTCGTCGAGCATCAACATAGGTAACGACACCTGCGTTGGTTGCTTTAACGAGCATGCCGGAGAAATTGCCAACAATTTTTTCCATGCCAGTGGCGATGATTGGTGGGTCTGGAATAATCAACGGCACAGCTTGGCGTTGCATATTCGAACCCATCAACGCGCGGTTTGCATCATCATGTTCAAGGAACGGAATCAATGATGCAGAGATACCAACTAGTTGTTTTGGTGAAATATCAACATATTTGACTTCAGTAGGGACAACCTGTGTCAAATCGCCGCTTTTACGAGCAATGACGTAATTTCCAGCGACATTGTTTTTATCATCAAGCACCTCTGTAGGTGCTAGGACGGTGTGCATTTCTTCGTCTGCACGAAGGTAGATCACCTCATCGCCAGCTTTCTTACGATGTACTTCTCGGTAAGGAGTTTGAATAAAACCATAGTCATCGATTTGAGCGTAAATACCAAGTGAAGCGATGAGGCCAATGTTTGTGCCTTCAGGAGTTTCAATTGGGCAAATACGACCGTAGTGAGAAATATGAACATCGCGAACTTCAAAGCCTGCACGTTTTCGGTTCAAACCGCCAGGCCCAAGCGCAGATAATCGACGTTCGTGAACGAGCATCGAAAGTGGATTTGTTTGGTCGACGACTTGCGAAAGTTCACTACGACCAAAGAAGAAATCAATTGCGGAACTAACCGCTTTTGAGTTTACAAGGTCGGCTACTTTGTTCAGTTCGTCCATGTCCTTGACGCTCATCCGCTCTTGAACAGTTCGGCGAAGTTTCAAGAAGCCCTTACGCATTTCTTCGACTGCAAGTTCGTCAAGTGTACGTAAACGTCGGTTGCCCAAGTGGTCGATGTCATCAATGTGTGCTTTGTCCTTGCGGGCACGTAAGTCGAGCATGTACTCT
>JABHWX010000161.1 GCA_018657585.1 Phycisphaerae bacterium | reverse complement strand
TTGGATCAAGCGCATGCTCTGCATCAATAAATGCGGCAACACCAGCTTTTTGTGCCTGCGCAACAACATTGAGCGCAAGCGTTGTTTTACCAGATGATTCTGGACCAAAAACCTCAATAACACGACCACGTGGCATTCCTGCGCCACCAAGAGCAAGATCTAAACTAATCGCTCCTGTTGAGATTGCAGGAATTGACGCGATGTCATCGCCATTGAGCCGCATGATTGCACCTGATCCGAATGCCTTATCAATCTGAGATAAAGCATTCTCGAGCGCTTGTACTTTCCCTTTATCCTCAAGAGTTGTTTTTGCCTTTGTTGCCATATCTTTCTTCGCCTTCCGTGGTTTTGCTGTCGTACTTCCTGCACGTTTTAGGGGAGTCGCACTGCCTTCGGATACAATACCGCCCTTTTCCCGTTTTTCAGCAGGTGATGCTGTATTTCGTGTCGTTTTCTTTGTTTTTCCGTTTGTTGCCAATATTGCCATCTGATGTGCTCCTTCACTAGCGTTTGTTTGTTAGGTTTACGGTAGGATGACAGAAACATCGGCAATGTCAAGCGATGTTCGGTAGTTATTCGGTATAAAAGTTTACTTTTCGCCTGAAAACGAGGTTGACCCTGACGGTATGTCGTCAGTAATCACACATTATTCGTCAGTTAGCCCACCGCCCCAATTAGGAGTGGGCGGAGTCCATTGCGACAAATCAATCTCGGAAAACCAGTCAATAGTTCTCTTTAGTCCCTCAGCTAGAGGAATTGTGGGTTCCCACTGCAAAGTAGATTTGGCAAGAGAGATATCAGGCTGCCGTTGCGTTGGATCATCAGCTGGCAATGGCTGCATAATAAGCTCAGAGTCACCGTTCGTAAGTTCAAGCACAAGGCTCGCCAATTCTAACATTGTGAATTCGCCTGGGTTTCCTAAGTTAATTGGGCCAGTAGCTTCATCGGCATCCATCATGGCAAGGAACCCATTTATCAAATCTTCAACGTAACAAAACGAACGAGATTGTAGACCATCGCCAAAAATAGTTAAATTCTCACCTGCAAGTGCTTGGCGAATAAAGTTGCTCACAACTCTTCCGTCAAACGGATGCATGTGAGGACCGTACGTATTAAAAATTCGTACAACGCGAATATCTACGCCATGCATGCGGTGATAATCAAACATAATCGATTCCGCGGCACGTTTACCTTCGTCATAACACGCACGGAGCCCAATCGGATTTACGTTCCCGCGATACGATTCTGGCTGAGGGTGCACCGTTGGGTCGCCATACACTTCACTTGTGGAAGAATGAAAAAGTTTCGCATTGCATTTCTTAGCAAGTTCCAAAGTATGAACAGCACCAAGGATACTTGTCATGGTTGTGTTCACAGGATTATGCTGATAATGCCCAGGAGCTGCAGGACATGCAAGATTATAGATAGCGTCGACTTCGATATCGATTGGTTCCATGACATCGTGCAACACAAATTCAAAATTTGAATTGTCTTCTAGGTGAGCAATTGTTTCTCTTCGGCCAGTAAAAAGATTATCAAGACAGATAACATGCTCCCCACGCTCCACTAAGCGCTCGCAAAGATGTGAACCGAGAAATCCTGCCCCGCCTGTAACTAATGTTCGTTGTGTCATAGCCCTAATTATAGGCGAGGAACCGTGTAAAGTGCACGGATGAGAATAGTTGTCGGAACAATGACCGGAACAAGCATGGATGCTGTCGATGCTGTTGTAGCCAAGATAGATGACTTTGGGCTCAACATGCAAGCTCAATTCTCATCAATGGCGACCACTGACCTTGGAGAAGCAAGACCACTCCTTAGAAAACTCGCAAGCCAAACTGGAAGCGACAGAGAGATGAAGCTCGGAGCAAAAGAAATTGGAGAACGTACACTCAAAAGTATTAACGCTCTGGACTTGAAAGACATCGACTTGATAGCACTCCATGGGCAAACCATCTTTCACAAGCCTCCAACTAGCATCCAACTCATTGACACTACGTCTATTTGTGAATCGTTCAACTGCACAATTCTCAACGATCCCAGACAACAAGATTTAGCACTCGGTGGGCAAGGTGCTCCAATCACACCTCTTGCTGACTGGGTCATGTTCCGATCTAAGATACAATCGACCGCAATCGTAAACCTAGGAGGGTTCTGCAACATCACAATTATCCCTGCAAACGCAACTCCAAGCGAGGTGCGGGGCTTTGATTTGTGTAGTTGCAACTTACTCCTAAACTCTATAGCCCAACAGAATCTCCAATTAGAGTACGACAAGGATGGCGCCATTGCTTGCACAGGAAATGCGTGCGATAAAATGGTCGAGAAAGTGTATGCAAAACTTTACTCCCAACGAACAGAGCAACGGTCTTTAGGAACGGATGACGATTTGAGCACCTTGATTTCTGAACATCAGTCACTTCCCGTTAAAGATGTACTTGCTTCGATTCACGTCGCTCTAGGCAATTGCATCAATAAGGTAACAGAGACCATTGATAGGGTCTTTCTTGCTGGTGGTGGAATTCATAATCAGGCACTTATCGCTCAAATACGAAATGATGGTACAACTGAAAAACTCGGTGTGCCAACGCAAGCGCGTGAGGGCATGGCGATGGCAATTCTTGGAGCACTCGCACAAGACGGTGTCTCCATAACGATTCCTCAAATTACTGGTAGAAAAGAAACTACAGAACTCGTTGGCTGGACTCAGGAAAGACCGTAAAGTGGTCGCAACTTACTTTCAAGATGACGCATCAGTGGATCGGCACTGAGCGGTTTTCCTGTGACCACTTCGCAAAGTTCAGCGGCACGATATTGCTTCCCACGCTGATGAATGTTTTCGTTGAGCCAAGTTTTTAATGCGCCAAATTCGCCAAGAGCAAATTGCTCATACATATCTGGAATTTCTTCCATTGCCTTCTCAAAGAATTGCGCGCAGTACAAATTGCCAAGCGTATAGGTTGGAAAATAGCCCATCGAAACCATCGACCAATGAATATCTTGCAAACAACCATTTGTATTATCTGGCACTTCAACTCCGAGGTATTCTTTATACCGAGCGTTCCATGCATCCGGCAAATCTGCAACGGCAAGATCGCCTTTCATCATCATCCGTTCTAACTCAAATCGAATCATAATGTGCATGTTGTAGGTCGCTTCATCTGCTTCGACTCGAATAAAGGAAGGGCAAACGATATTTGCTCCACCGTACACATCATCAAAACTTAAATTCGCAGTTACCTCTCCAAAGTATTCACCCATTGTTGGGTAACACCATTTCCAAAAAGCTTCGCTTCGCCCTACTTGGTTTTCCCACATTCGGCTTTGAGATTCATGAATACCAAGAGAGACTGCCGCTCCCATCGGGGTTCCAACATGTTCGAAGAGTAATCCTTGTTCGTAAATGCCATGCCCCGATTCATGCATCGTAGAACCAATTGCATCGTTCACATTGTTTTCATGAAAACGTGTTGTCATTCGGACATCGTTGCAATGTGTTCCCCCGCAAAATGGGTGTGTTGATTCGTCTAATCGACCCGCGTTAAAATCAAAACCAATCTGCGTTGCAATGGAACGAACAAATGCTTGCTGCTGGTCAATAGGCAAAGCAATTTCGTTAAATGCATTACTTGGTTTTGTATCGCTTCCCATAATTTCATCAAGTAATGATTGCAAACGTTTTCGCAGCGGGGTAAACACTTCGCTTACTGAAGTTGCAGTGCAGCCCGGCTCATAGTCTTCTGCAAGAGCGTCCCACGGTTCTCCACCATCAGCCCAACCATAACATTCTGCTTTTTGTTGCAACAAATTGACAATTTTCTCTAGCCATGGCTGGAACACCGAGAAATCATTGTTCTTTCTCGCTTCTTTCCACGCTTCTTGACCTTTGCTTGAAAGCACTGCCTCTTCTTCGACCAGTTCGGTTGGAAGTTTCGTTGCACGGTCGTAGGAATGACGAAGTTCTCGGATATTCGTTGCTGAAACACTTGCTTGCTCACCTACTAAATCTGCATCTTCCTCACATGCACTGAGCCAATCTCCGATTTTCTCATCGGTAGACATCTCATGATACATTCTTGCCATCATCGCAATTTGATCGGAACGATATTCAAGCCCCTTCTTTGGCATCATCACTTCTTGATCCCAACCTAGTAATCCAATTGTTGATCCAAACAAAGTTGTTTCTTTTGTATTCGTGATGAGTTGATCGTACGCGGTTGATAATGTAGTAATGGTCATTTGGAAACTCCTTTTCAAGCAATACATAATAACGACAGCAGACCGCCATTTGGCGGTCTGCTGATAGAATCCAGATAGGAATCAGGTTATTCTTCGGTTACCTGTTTTGAGAGAAATTCGACGATGAGGGGACCATTGTCGTCTGTTCTTGATTTTGCGAGCGTAAGCGCTGTTTCACCTGCTCCATTTGTTGCGTTCACATCAGCGCCTGCCATAACAAGTAATTCGATTTTGTCGAGAGCAACATTGTTGCTTTGTGCACCAATATGCAATGCAGTAGATTTTGAATTATCAATTCCGTTCACATTCGCCCCTGCAGCAAGAAGCGATGCTACGCCTTCCGCCTTGCCAGTTCGAACTGCGTGCATGAGAGGTGTTCGCCCTTCTGCAATATCGTTAACTGAAACATCTGCACCGGCTTCAAGGAGAATAGGAATAGATGCACTATCACCAAAACCAGATGCCCATATAAGTGGGGTGTATCCAAGTACAGTATCAACAGTGTTTGTATCTGCACCAGCGTCTATTAGAACTTGGACTCCTCCTGCTGTACCAAAACCTGAAGCCCAAGAGAGAGGGGTATTACCTAGGCGGTCACGTGCTTGTAAGTCTGCACCCTCATCAAGAAGAACTTGAATTGTTGTAGGGTTCTTTGAACGAGCAGCGTACATAAGCGGTGTTCTATTCACACGATCTACGCGTTCAACCTGTGCGCCAAGTTCAATGAGAGCAACTACTGTATCTGAATCCCCAGATTCTGCAGCAGTACTAAGCAAAGTGACACCAATTCGGTTCACGGCATCGTATCTGCCTAAGCCATCCTTAATGTACTTAACTACTTGCTCTCCTCTGCCAGCTTTGATGTATTGTGTGAGCCGATCTCCAGTCATTGGCCCAGTAGGATCTTTTGTTGGTAACGCACCACCTTCTCGCCTAAGTTTAATTATTTCATTAAGACGTTGGCGTTGTTCTGCAGTCAATCGAACATTTGTGGTGATTTCTTTACAAAGTGGGTGATCGATTCGGATTGAAAGTTTAGTCGACTGTACAACATCCCAGAATTGATCCCAATTGAGAACCAACTTTTGAGTTGCAGACGCCTCTGTTGGAAGTTCTGCAATCGCAGGAATAATGGTAGTAATGTTAAACGGTTGTTCATCTACTGAGGTCAGTGTAATTGTGGTAAATTTTTCATCATCTACCATGACGATTGGGTCTTGGTCAATATTGACATAGGAAACCGTTTCAGCAACAACTGGGACGCGTAAGGGTGGTAATCCAGTAATTGTAAATGTAACGGTTTTGGAAAGCTTACGAGCGCGACCCTTACCGTTCATTGTTACGCTTACATCCGTCGTTTCACCTGGTTGGAGTACCGTGCCATTTTGGAACGCGGTTGTCGTGCATCCACAACTTGCCTTTGCACGTTCGATTGTCACAGGTTTATCTCCCGTATTCGTCAGCGTGACACTACCGGTACCTTTTTCACTTGTTGAAAACGTTCCAAGGTCAATCGTCTCAGGTGTTGCTGTAACAACTTGCTCAAAGAGTTCTGAGTTCTGACCTGTAGTATTAATATCTGATTTGCCTTTTTTGTCCGTTTTTGGGATAGTAGAATCCACACTCGCACTAGATAAATCAACTGGAATAGGGATTCCTTTTGGCTGCGAACCTTTTCCAATGGATTGTTTATCAGCTTTAGGTTTATCAGCAACTGGTTTATCGATTACTGTCGAATCAGAAAGGCTGGGCTGCTCATTTTCAACTACTGGAGACGCTTCTTGTTGTTCGCTGGTGACACTCGCTTCAGCTGGGGTTGATGGTTTTTCACAACCAATCAGTACAATTGAAGCGATACCTAGCACTGCCGAGATTGACATATTTGTAATTAGGGTTTTCATATCTTTCCTTCCGAGGAGGTTCTATCTATAGATTCAAAAAAAGGGTAATTCTCTATTGTAAACGACCACCGCAATAGGGCAAGCGGTGATACTTTATTACGTTGTTGCAGGGCTATTATTGCCCATTCTGCTACCATTTGACGGTCAAATAGTCAATTATTCTTCAAAAGGAGAGATGCATGCCATTCTCGGACCTACCAGAACACCTCTGTATGCCAGCACTTCGTAGTTTTCAAGCATGGGCGATCTCTAAAGATGAAAAACCATACGTAGCCCTTCGTGACCCTTATGCTCTTACGAAGGAAACTATGGCCGTGCCAGCACATATTTTTAGTGTCATTAAACGAATCGATGGGAATACTTTGGCAGAAGACATAGCCAAAGCAACGAAAGCTCCCGCAGACCAATTTATTGATTTACTTAAAAAACTTGACACTTGCGGATTGCTTTGGGGACCAACAGCAACCAAACTAGAAAGTGAAACCGTTGAGCGATTGATTAATGAAGGAGCGTTCCCAATCCGTTCATCCGGTTCACTTGGTAATACTAAACAGGAATGTGAAGAACAGCTCCGCAAATGGTTCGATGAAACTGAAGACCCAGAATTCGAACAGAATATCCTTGGAGTTGTTTCACCACACCTTGACTATCTTCGTGGTTGGCCAAACTATGCCTCTGCATATTACACATGGCAACAAACTGAAAAACCTGATCGAATCGTAATCCTTGGAACAAATCATTTCGGTGAGGGTGATGGTGTTGTACTTTCTACTATTGGGTTCACCACCCCACTCGGCATTTGTCCAATAGATAAGGATGTAACGAATAAGCTTGTTGCACAATTCGGCGATGGAGTGACAAAGGATTTTATAGACCACGCAGCCGAACACTCAATCGAACTTCAATTGCCTTGGATTCAACATTGCTTTGGAGATATTCCCATTATCGCAGCGCTCATTCCAAATCCACTTGTAGAGATGCTCGAAGATGACGGTAGTTCTCGCACCACCGTCGAGGAGTTCATCTCAGCGCTACAAAAGATACTCGAGGAAACTGGTGGAACCACTTTTGTAGTTGCATCCGCCGATTTAAGCCACGTCGGGCAGCAGTTTGGTGATCCCAGACCAGTAGATGAACAACGCAAGTTTGATGTTGAGCGACACGATCGTGAGATGATGACCAAATTCATTAGCAACGATGCTGATGAATTTGTTTCAGCAATGAAGTGGCACAATAATGCCACAAATTGGTGCAGTATCGGGAATATGTCTGCAGTTCTATATCTTCTAGAACCAACTAAAATCGAACTCATTGATTACCGACAAGCTTGTGACGAAAAGGGTGTAGCCCTTGTTTCTAGTTGCGCAATGGCACTTTTGTAAATAAACACAGTTCAACGGAACCCCACTGCTTACCATTGCGAATACGTTCCTAACCTTCAATTACCCCACACAGGAGCCCTTTGTTTTCAAACAGCGGGCTCTATTTTTTGCAACAATACGTTCATGATTGCTGTTGTCCAACGTGTCCTGTCTGCTGGAGTGTTTGTCGTCGATCCCCCGCATTCGGAAACCATTACTTGCGGCCTTTGCGTGCTTCTTGGAGTTGAAGCCGGAGATTCAGAAAAAGATTCACAATGGATGGCAAAAAAACTCTCC
>JABHWX010000160.1 GCA_018657585.1 Phycisphaerae bacterium | reverse complement strand
TGATAGAAAGAGCGTTGCGAGCAACAATTGGACCAATGACATCATCTGTTGTTTTTAATTGTTGGGCAATACCAGCAGGGAATAACGTAGCGATACTTATAACACCTATGCCAAGAATAAAAATGGCAAGAAGTAACTCAATGAGGGAAAACCCGCGATGTACACGTCGTTTCATCATTTGAGTGGCACCCCACTGTATCTATTAAATTGGATTCGGTCTGCATTTTGTTCAATAAAATCTGTGTACGCTTTATCTCGCAAATAAGAATCCTCCGGATCGTTGCCCCAATCAGAAGTTAAAACTGAAGATCGCATTTCGGACTCGTTAAATACTGCGAGTATCGGCGTCATGCTGATGAAGGGTTCGCCGTCGGGGTCTTCTAAATTAAAATATGCCCCAAGCCCTGGAAGTGGTTCTGACCAATCTACAACTACTGCTTGCGAAGTCCAATCGACACTTTCACTTGCGTTAATTGTTTGAACCCAATCTCGATTAAAGTCTACCCAGATTCGATCAGCTCCACTTTCAGCATTCCGCACAACAACTTTACCTTCTGGATTGTAGAGCACCCCAACAAGTGCGCCCCAAGGTTCGCTTCCAGAAGTAACTGCATGTGCAGGTAAGAATGTACTGCACCACCACGTATCGTCATCACCTGTCCCATACCCTGGGCCAGCAACATTTACTCCACCTTCGATAGTACGAACTGCCATGCCCTGAATCGGAATAAATCTATCGTACGTCCAGATAGTATTTGTGCCACTGCCACCATTATCTGCACTCGCTGAGTCGCCATTCCACTCTGCTATAACAATATCAATTACTTGTTCCGTTCCACCTGATTCAAGCCGAGGCCTAAATACAGTTATCACGTACCGATTCTTTTTGATCGACATAGCTCGAGCATTGTCAAGCGCTGAAACAACGGTATTCATCGCAGAAGACATGCGAAGATCATCTGCAATTCCACGGTACGCCATTGCCGAAAGACCCGCAAGAATTGTCATGATGACCATGACAACAATCAACTCCACAAGCGTGAATGCTCGGTTGAATTGAAGAGGGTTTTTATTCAACGCGCACTCTCCTCAAGGTAGGGTTCATACGAATACAAGTTGTCAGTAGAAGCAACCCATGCATCATTATCAGGAGTGGAGTTCTGGTCATTTGATTGCGAACGATATCCCCATGTCCGATCTGGACCTGCGGAAACAAAGTAGGGTCTGGCGTTAATGCACGACCCTAGTCCATCTTCTGCCTCGTCACGCACAGTTCCATCCCCACAATCATCAAACGCAGCGTCGAATGAAGATCCATTCGGGTTAACATCAAAATACGGTCTGCCAGGAAATACAATTCCTATAGGTGTGCCCCATGCATCAACAACTAATTTGCGAGAATATGTCCCATGATCGTGTTCAATAAAAATATCAGATGTCATTTTAGACAAGATGTCTTTGGCGCCTTCTGATTGCATGAACACATCGACAAGGGACTCCATCCTTGTTTCCATCGCAACATTCATCAAAGCATTAAGCACTCCCTGCTCTGAAAACTGCGGAGCTTGGATTACTTCATATTCATTTCGATAGATGTCGTAATGCCCAAGCGTCCACCCACCATTCGGGTCCGGCGCCATTTCTGGCTCGTAGCCATCAAAGGTTATTGAACGGCCTTTTTCAAGTTCCCACTCTTGCAATGCAACCGTAAGCAATTGCAACACGTCTTGTGTTTTCCGTTTTTCAGCGTTACGCATCACACTGCTCGATATTCCGAGCGTAAGTGCCGCGAGCATCGCAATGATACCTATCACTATCATTATTTCTATAAGTGTAAAACCATATTTTATTGTGTTCGATTTCATTTACGGTCCTACCTCTACTATGTTGTCAACGTTTGCTTCATCTGTCGCCAATTCATCTGTATTGCCAGGAAGTCCAAAAGCATCTGAACGAATATACGCATTCATTTTCTGGTCTGGGCCAGCAGAGAAAAAAGCGAACCGACCACTTTGCAATTCAAACGTTGTAGATCTGTCACCAGATTGTTGCGCCAATCCATCTCTAAAATCCGGCAGTGTGCCATCGAGCGCCCTACCTTCAGTGAACTCCGAAGGACGAAGCGCAAAGTAATCACTTAGCGTTGGTCTGTCGTAGTTATTACTTTGGGGAAAAGTCCGCCCAATACCAGAAAGTGGCAACATAGGATCAGCGGGGTTTGGATACGTCGTTCGGTAATATCGAATTGGAGTTCCCCATGTATCGACTATGACCATCGGCAGGGCTTGCTGCTCTGTAATTGTTAAGAGTTCAAGTTCGGGATCACCCGGATAGAACACCTTTGTATTTCGGGTAACGGGGTCAACAACAGGCACTCCATTCGAATCGTGCAAAATTCTTCCGAACATCTGCTCGTTCTCTATCTCTAGATATGGACCAAACAACATGCCCCTTGTAGAGGGAATCCTATCAGTCACTGAACCTGAACCAGTACCTGCATATACATCAGTCGCTCGCCAAACACCATCCATGCCTGGATGCCGAATACCAAAACGTGGTAATTCTTCGAAGTCGAGATCACCTTGTTGCGAACCTGGCAACTTTCCATAACCATCTTGGGCTTGGTTGCCATACCCCAACAAAAATTCCGCGGGCGAAGTAATGGAATACCAATCTTGCGCGTGGTACCTGTACATTTGCT
>JABHWX010000159.1 GCA_018657585.1 Phycisphaerae bacterium | reverse complement strand
GTTTACTTGGCACTGGACCAGTCCATCAATGTCGTATTCCACTGGGTCTTCTGCTGTTAAAATTTTTGTTTCAGGGTCATTTAATTCTGTGAGTGCGGAATAAAGTGTTGTCGTTTTGCCTGAACCTGTTGGGCCAGTAACAACAACAATACCGTTTGGTCGCTTTATGATGTCAGCCATTTTCTCGTAATCAGATGCGCGCAAACCAATTTTGTCCATGCTCAACTGTACATTGGAACGATCAAGCACACGCATAACAACTGACTCGCCAAACATAGTTGGTAAAATCGATACACGAAGGTCAACTGGAGCACCGGAAACAGTCAGTTCAATACGACCATCTTGAGGAAGTCTACGTTCAGAGATATCAAGGCTCGCCATAATTTTGATTCGAGAAACAATCGGCATAGCGAGATGCATTGGAGGCGGAACCATTTCGTACAGAACACCATCAATGCGATACCGCATCTTAAATTCATCTTCAAATGGTTCAAAGTGGACATCTGAAGCTTTATCTTTAATCGCTTGCAGAAGAACAAGGTTAATTAAGCGGACAATCTTGTTGTCAGAAGCGGCAGAGGCAAGCTTGGACAAATCAGCAGAATCTCCATCGCCTGCGAATCCACCAATATCGCTAGCATCGAGATCAGCCATAACATCTGCCATAGATGGACCGCCGGATGAGTATCTTTGTTTGAGGATTTCATCAATTTGTTCTGGGGGAGAAACGACTGCAACAACCTTGAAACCCATCAGCAGACGAAGGTCATCCACAGCTCGATAGTTATCAGGTGATTTAAGAGCAATCGTAAGAATCTTCGTGCTCTCATCGTAATCAACAGGCACTATTTGGTACGTTGTTGCACTCTCAACAGGAAGCGTTTCAAAAGCAATTTGTGGAATGGAATCAATGTTCAATTCTTTCCAAGCAAGACCTGCTTGACCAGCAAGAACTTGAAGAACATCTTTGTCGCTAATGATCCCCATCTCAATCATAATTTCGCCAATTTTTCGGCGGTCCCCCTTCTTTCGAGCGACTTTCTGAACTGAGAGAGCTTCGTGTACTTGATCTCGTTTGAGTTTTCCGAGTTTCGTTAAAACGCGACCAAACCGCCGGCCCTTTAAATGAGTCGGGTCAAGCGTTTTTTTCTTTGTTGCTTGAGATTGTTTTGCCATGCGTGTAATTGACTCCGTAAAAAACTAATTCCTTGCCTTTGTACATCATTTCGACTTAGATGCTTACTGGCAACCTGCTAAAGGCGGGTTTAGGCATTCGCCACCTAGATTATTCGCTATATAGACAGAATAATCAAGAGACAATATCTTGATTATTCTGCAATTTATGATGGGTTATCTAACTCTGCTCTGCCGACTTTGCCGCCCGAATTATGCACTTTTTGGGTCAATCCGGTTGAATCTCGGCCCTTATCAATCATTTCTTCAGCCCCAATCCAACCCCTTTCGAACAATTGCCAGAGATGATCATCGAGCAGCTGCATGCCGAATTTTCGTCCTGTCTGAATTGCCGAGTCTATTCGGAAGGTTTTGTTCTCACGAATGAGGTTAGCTATCGCTGGAGTCACTACAAGGAACTCATAGGCAGCAACACGACCCTCTTTATCCACTCTACGAAGAAGCACTTGCGAGAGTACAGCTATCAACGCTGTTGATAGTTGTACACGAACCTGCTCCTGCTGATTGGTCGGAAAGGCATCAATAATACGGTTGATCGTTCCCGATGCACCCGTTGTGTGAAGCGTGGCAAACACCAAGTGACCCGTTTCTGCCGCTTGAATTGCTGCTTCGATCGTTTCTAAATCGCGCATTTCGCCAACCAAAATTACATCTGGATCTGCTCGCAGCACGCGGCGCAATGCTTCCGAAAAGCTCGGAACATCATTTCCCACTTCTCGCTGATTGATAATTGATTTTTTGTGATAGTGATAATATTCAATAGGATCTTCAGCCGTCACGATATGCCGATCAAGATTTGTATTGATGTAATCGATCATTGTTGCAAGCGAAGTCGTCTTACCTGATCCCGTCGGACCAGTCACAATAAATAATCCACGTGGCCGACGAATAAGTTCTTTCAGAATTGTCGGCAAACCAATTTCTTCAAATGAAAGTAACTCATTTGGAATCAGACGCAATACGAGTGTGACGTCTCCACGCTGTCTAAAAATCGCAACACGAAAACGTGCTTCTGTACCGAACGCAAAACCAAAGTCACAACTGCCTTCTTCTTGAAGTTCCTGCTGTGCTTTTTCTGGTGTTATTTGTTTCATTAATGCAACGCAGTCATCGCCATCAAGAACCTTGGTGTCTAAATTTTTCAGCCCGCCATGCAACCGTAATGTTGGCTTACGTCCGACCGTAAGGTGAAGGTCGGATGCGCCAGTTCGGACAACAGTGTCAAGTAATCTATCAATTTGTATTGTGGACATAGTGGTGTGTTTCTCGCTAGATTAAATATCAACATTTCCCTCTAACAACGTATCCGCCTGGGCGAAACGTGCAATTTCTTCTGGCGTAGTATCGCCTCGTAAAATTTTTATTTTGCCATCTTCTACTAGTGTTCGCATACCGCCGCGAATCCCTGCTTGTCGGATTTGACCAAGAGGAGCGCGATTAAATGCAAGTTCCCGAATTTCGTTATTCATAACCATCATCTCGAAAATAGCTTTTCGACCTTTGTATCCAAGGTTCCCGCACTTACTACAGCCAACTGCTTTGTGAATCGAAGCGCTTTGAGCTTCTTCTTCAGTAATGCCTACAATTTTCAGATACTTATGGTCTGGATTCTCATCTGGTTGTTTGCATGCAGGGCATAGCAAACGAATCAAACGTTGAGCCATAATCGCCTGAATAGAACTTGCTACAAGGTATGGTTTTACACCCATGTCAATGAGGCGAGTAATTGCAGAAGGAGCATCGTTTGTGTGAAGAGTTGAAAATACTAAGTGACCTGTTAACGCGGCTTGAATCGCAATGTCGGCAACTTCTCGATCACGAATTTCACCAATCAGAATAACATTAGGTGCCTGCCGCAACATCGCACGAAGAATGGACGAAAACGTCAAACCAATTGCGTCACGAACTTGGCACTGGTTAATGCCACTAAAACTGTATTCAATTGGATCTTCTGCAGTAATTATCTTACGGTCAGGACGGTTAAGAATATCAAGCGCTGAATACAGCGTTGTGGTTTTGCCTGAACCTGTTGGACCAGTCACGAGTAGAATTCCATTTGGTTTTCGAATGAGCTTCATAAATGCATCGTGATTTTCTTGCTCAAAACCAATATTCTTTAGACCAATACGCACAGATTCGGGGCGAAGAATTCGCAAAACCACTGATTCGCCATGGTAAGCGGGGCAACAACTCACACGAAAATCAATCTGGTCACCATCGACGGACATTTTAATACGACCATCTTGTGGAATTCTTTTTTCTGCGATATTCACACCAGCCATCAACTTCATTCGAGCAAGAATCGCCGGTTGCATACGCTTAGGTAAATTATCGCGAATATGACAAACGCCATCTATTCGGTAACGCAAAACCACTCTGTCTTCCATTGGTTCGATATGAATATCTGAAGTTCGGTTGCGAACAGCTTCGGTAATAAATCGAGAAACCAATTTAATAATTGGAGCTTGCTCATCGTCCACATCAATAGAAGCATCAACAGATTTATCTACACTTCTATCAACTGAGACATCAACAGAATCCGTAATTAAAGAAGTTTCCCCAACAACGCCCCCTTTAGAACCCGTCTCTTTTTCAATGAATGACAGAATGGCACCTTTTGTGGAGAGCATAGGTTCAAGTTCACAATTCAAACGAAACCGCAACAAGTCGAGGAGTTCAAGATTCAACGGGTCATGAATAAGAAGTTGAATCTTGTCATTCTTTTTTCCGACAGGAAGAATGGTGTGTTTCTGGATAATATCCTTTGGAATGAGATCAAGGTCAGGGGTAGGTTCCCCCTCACTACCATCTAGAGCAACAAACATCATGCCAGATTGCTCTGCAAGCGCTCTGCCGATTGCAATTTCGTCGCAAGCACCTTGCTCTTGAAGAACTTCTCCAATTTTTTTTGCAGTACCCGAAGCAGCTTCAAGGGCTTTTTCGAGTTGATCACTCGTAATCGCACCCTCTTCAATGAGGATTTCACCAATTTTACGTCGTAGTTTTCGTGCCATAAGATATGAAATAGCGATGCTATCTTGTACACATAGTATCATCGTCAGAGGAATCCTCTGCTCAGTCAGGCATCTTTTTTACAATGAACAACCAAACAACAAGAATCTTGCTTACCTCCGGTGCTACTTTAGAGCCACTGGACGATGTTCGTTACCTCGGAAATCGTTCATCTGGCAAGCTCGGAACGCTATTGGCATACGCTGCAGCTTGTGCAGGATATGAAGTTACACTCCTGCGGGGAGCCCAATCAATACAGCCAACTGCCCACCCAAGATTAACCGTTATCCCTTTTTCCACAGCTAGAGACTTGCGTGCTAAACTCGTTGAGCATTGGCCTTCGCATTCGATTTTGATTATGGCAGCTGCTGTAGCCGATTTCACGCCAGTGGGCGGTCAATCTCATGGAAAATTCATGCGTGACAGTGCGCTGACTATTACATGTACGCAGACTGAAGATATTGTTGCTGAACTTGCGAGTTCCTCTCGTGAGGATCAGAGAATTATCGCTTTTGCCCTTGAAGAATCTACACAACTTGAAGAACGTGGCAGAGCAAAATTATTGAGAAAGAAAGTGGATGCAATTGTTGCAAACCCTCTTGAAACTATGGATAGCAATGAAATTGACGCTGTCATTTTGAAGAAAGACGGTTCATCCGTTTCTCCTGAAGGGATCGCGACAAAAGCTGAATTTGCACATTGGCTCATATTGCATCTTGAAGAAATCCTGCCTACAACATAACAATGCAGCAACTCGTTAAACTGTGCAACTTTACCTATGAACCACACAAAACGATCTAAACCGATTGCAGCAATCTGCGCCCTTGCCTCTTTTACAATAGCAATCTGGCTAGGTGTTTGGCTAACTGGATCGCACCACGAAACGCACGGAGCACACGAAACCGAAATGCCTCATTTTTGGTACATCGGTATCCTTCCGTTCGTAGCCATTCTTGGAGCAATTGCTCTGCTTCCACTGTTGAAGAAAACACGGCATTGGTGGGAAAGTAATTTGAACCGATTTTTCGTAGCAATGCTCTGCTCTATTGCAACGATTGCATACATGGTTCTAACTTCAGGGGGCGATTCCATCGGGCCGATGCTCGACCACGCAATCATGAAGGATTTTATCCCTTTCATTGTGTTGCTCTTTTGCTTGTACGTTATTAGCGGTGGCATTTATTTAAGTGGTGACTTAGCAGCATCCCCAAAAGTAAACACAACCTTCCTTGCTATAGGCGCCGGCATTGCAAGTTTCATTGGAACAACTGGCGCGAGTATGTTGCTGATTCGACCACTTCTAAAAACGAATTCGCAACGAAAACATAAAGTCCATACTGTAGTGGTCTTTATATTCTTGGTGAGCAATATTGGCGGAACACTCTTGCCTATTGGCGACCCGCCGTTGTTCCTCGGCTATTTACGCGGCGTTCCTTTTATGTGGACAATGGGGCTTTGGCCCATGTGGGCAACTGCTTGTGGCATCTTGCTCGCAGTGTATTTCGTTTGGGACACAATACTCTATAAAAAAGAAACTCCACAGGACCACAAACGTGACGAAACACAACTACAACCTTTACGTTTACAAGGTGGCATCAACTTTATCTGGATTGCTGGCATCGTCGCAGCTGCGGCACTTGTTGACAGCGCAAAGCCGCTCATCGGAACAGATTGGACACCCTTCCCTTACTGCCGCGAACTCATCATGTTGTTCTTTGTTGTGCTTTCGCTTAAAACAACTTCCAAAGCCATTCACAAAGCAAACAACTTTACGTACGAAGCTATTCTTGAAGTTGGCGCGCTGTTCTCTGGTATTTTTATCGCCATGCAAGTGCCGCTTGCCGTGCTAGAAGCAAGTGGTAAAGCGATTACTGAAACCATGAATCAGCCATGGCAATTTTTCTGGTCAACAGGAACGCTTTCGAGTTTTCTTGACAACGCTCCGACGTACGTTGTATTCTTCAAACTTTCACAATCACTTCCAGAGGGTGAAATGCTTGAAGTTACACACGGGAGTGTCCCAATTCTATTGCTCATCGCAGTCAGTCTTGGCTCTGTCTTCATGGGAGCCATGACGTACATTGGCAATGGACCAAACTTTATGGTTAAAGCGATTGCCGAGCAAGAAGGTGTCGAAATGCCTTCCTTCTTTGGATACATGTTCAAGTACAGTATTCCTGTATTGATTCCCATTTTTATACTAATCACAATTTTCTTCTTACTCTAAGGAGCCACGCAGATGATTAAACGAATACTTGTCGCCCTTAGCGGAACTCCCTGCACTCCGTCTGCGATTGCTCACGGTGTTGAACTTGCAAAAGAACACAACGCAGAACTTTCAGGTGTAACCGTGATTGATCCAGACCGATTGCAAGATGTAGGACCAATTCCAATTGGCGGCGCTGCTGCTGCGCATGAACTCGCAGAACACCGCGTGCATTTAGCAGAAGAACACATCGAAGAAGCGATTGCTCAATTTGAGAAGGCTTGTGGAGACGCAGATGTGACTAATCGCGTGCTACGCGAGTCTGGTGACAGCGCGGAACGCTTGCTTGCTGATTGGCGCTACCACGATCTTACTATCATTGGTTTACGAGGACTTTTTGAATATGGCGTGTTGCATGACCACGGTCACCTTGTCCTTGATGTAATTGGCGCTGGCCTTCGACCACTACTCGCTGTATCTGAAG
>JABHWX010000158.1 GCA_018657585.1 Phycisphaerae bacterium | reverse complement strand
TAGAAAGGAAAACAAGTGAAGATAGGGCAGAAAGATACAACCCCCTGCATGAACAGGAGGCTGTATCAAAATGGGCCGAAGTGGACTCGAACCACCGACCTCACCCTTATCAGGGGTGCGCTCTAACCAGCTGAGCTACCAGCCCTAAAAGTTTCATAAAGAAACTCGGTCGCAGTTCGATGAACTGCGACCGAGGATTATAGCAAAAAACAATATTGTGACGGGTCAGATCCTAGCAAGGACCCCACGCACCAACAACTTCAAGCATGTCACTTACATCCACCACGCCGTCACCATTTACATCAGAGTTGCAGTTAGAGCAAGATCCCCAATCGTTAATCATTTCCAAAATATCAGAAACGCCGACAGTGCCATCGCCATTGACGTCGGCTGGGCAATCATTCGGGTCACATCCGCCATCAGCACAGACGGTGTTTGGTCCAAGCCAAGTTCCGCCACCTGCGTTGCAGTTGGATTCGTAGATATTGATACACGTACCGTCGGTTCCGATGCAGCAAGCACCAGCTGCGGGCGTTGGAATAATCTTAAAGACCTCGCCGCCAAGATCACATATATATATTTCACCAGCAGCATCTACGCCAAAGCCAGAAATGGAACTAATCGATCCCTGGTCTGGTGAAAGTTGACTTGTTCGATTTACATAATCGTAGGTTGAATTTCCGTCGTAACGGAATGACCAGATGCTGCTGTAACAATAGTCAGCAAAGAAATATGTGCCCTCTAATCCCGGAATAGCAGAACCTCGGTATATATCTCCGCCAGTAATAGAGCATCCATACGAGTGAGAGTATTCCCAAACAGGGAAGGTCATTGTGCTTTGGTTTGGGCACCCACTAGTGTTGTACGAGTGGTTGCCCTCGTAACATCTCCACCCATAATTTTCGCCACCAGTACTTGAGGCGGGCTGGAAGGTTACTTCTTCGTAATCATATTGACCAACGTCACCAATCCAAAGGTCGCCAGTTTCGCTGTCGAAGCCACAACGCCAAGGGTTTCTAAGTCCGTACGCCCAAATTTCATCATCACCAGTTACCCCGACAAATGGGTTATCTGCAGGAATGGCGTATGGGGAACCACCATCAACATCAATACGAAGCATCTTGCCAAGTAGTTGATTTGTAATGTCTTGCGCTCGGTTGCCAGGGTCACCGCCACTACCGCCATCGCCTGTTCCTATATAAAGGTAGCCATCAACAGGACTAAATCCAAGCCAACCACCATTGTGGTTGCTGTACGGTTGGTCGATTGTGAGGATTGTGTAACCACTTCCTGAATCAGCAATGTCTGGATTCGATGAAACAGAATATCGCTTGATATATGTGTCGCCGTTACTTGCGGTGTAGTTAATGTAGAAGTAACCATTTTGTGCGTAGTTTGGATGGAAGGCAAGACCAAGTAGGCCCTGCTCCGAACTTGTGCTAACCGATACAGACAAAAACGCTGTGGGGTTTAGTGTGCCTGTGTCTAGATTATAAATTCTGATTCTCCCAGTACTACCAGAACGTTGTTCGACAATAAAGATTCTGTCATAGTCTCCTGGGGCAGCAACAACATGAACAGGCCTTGCCAACCCAGTAACCAGACGAGTGGACGTGAAGTTATTAACCCCCCGCGATTCCACAGGATCTTGCCCAGTGTGCCCAACAGCAGGGTCAAACCGAGGGGTGATTCGTGGTTTTGTTGCCATGCCAAAGCCAATGGCGCAAAGTCCAGCAATAGATATTGTGAGTAATGTTCTTGAAATCATGATGCGTTTTCTCTCTTACAAGCCTTCTTAGTAGCTTAGGTTTATTCCTATACGTTTCTCTTTGTCGGTGTTAATCATTTCTATTCGTGCAAAACAAGAAAGCGGTTGCTTCTTTGTCCGATAACCCCGCGCCTTCCGCAGAGCATCACTAAGAGTACACGTAGGAAGCCCCTTGAGCAAGAAATAAATGTCTTATTCGCGAGTTTCTACGGGCTCGCCAGCCTCATCCCATCCAGTAAGGCCACCACGAAGGGTACGAACGTCCGTAAACCCCTGTGAAATAAGCTCTTTACTCATTGCAATAGCAACTGAATCGTTATATGTTTCACCCGCTACTATGATGATTCCAGCATCGTCAAGCCGCCATGATTGAATATGGAGCCTTCCAAACGGAATGTTGATGGATCCCGCAATATGCGACTTTTGGTAAATCCACGTGGGTCTTGGGTCAACCATGATGGTTGTACCTCCAGGGCCAAGTAGCGATCCACTGCCCTCGCGCATCAGAACCGCGGCATCGTTTGGGCTCACATAACTAAGATTTTTGTCACTAATGCCACTATTGCAACCAAAAAGAAACATGCAGGTGAACAGTGCAGAGGAAAATAGTTTTCTTACCATAATGGAAGAATACACGACCATCTTGTTCGTTGTACATTGAAACCAAAGGAGTTTTCAGATGTTTTGTCCCCCAATTATGATTACAACCCTCTGTTTATGCGGGCCGATGCCAGAAACCCCCACATTTACTCCAGAAGTAGCGAACAAAGAACACCCAGGACACGCTGTCACCGAACTTCGCACAGATGTCGGTTGGGTTGGACCATCGCAAACGTTTCATGTAATTGTTTCCATTACACCTGACGATGATTGGCACGTATATTGGAAAAATTCAGGTGCGAGCGGTGCCCCCACGGAATTTGAAACGAACGCACCCGATGGGTTTATTGTTGGCGAACCAATATTTCCCAGACCCACCATATTCCACGAACCAGAAGGCGCAACATACGGGTATGGCAAAAAGGCTTCCATTTTTATTCCAATTACCGCTCCCGAAATCCTCACGGATGGTCAAATTGAAATAGCAATCCATACACACTGGCTTGCTTGTAATGGTATATGCATTATGGGTGAGCAAACAAAGACACTACGTGTTTCCACAAACATGTTTCGCAAAGGACCACCAAACAAAGATGCCCAACTTGTACAGTGGGAAAAAGCGCTTCCAAAACCACTTGGATCACTTCAAGATGGAAAATGTTACGTAGTGGGTAGCACGCTTTATGTTTCTGGAGTGACAGAGTTTCGACCAATACAATTCATTGGAATTGAACGCAAGGGTGTTAGGTTCGACTCACCGTCGCGGTTGATATTGCCACAATCGACCTTTCAATTTCCAATCTCAATTCATTTAGATTTTTACGCGACAGAGTCAAAGACACTCAACATAGAAGGACTACTCCTTCTTGGAAGCAATAGCGATGACCCCTCGTACGTTGTGAAAACCGAGGTAGATATTGCAATTAACCAACATAAAAGCAGAGGAAACTAGTTATGTTTAAATTATTAGTCACACTTGTAATGGCAGCCAGCCTATCCACGTCCATATACGCACAAACAGAAGCACCCTCGGAAATCCCGATACCTCCGACACCCCCGAAAACCCCGAAAACCCCAAAAAACCCGAAAAACCCACGGGAAAAAAGCCACGAGAAAAAAACCGCTGAGGTTGGTGAACAAGCCCCAGAATTTGAACTGGTTGACCAAAATGGAAACACGCACACACTAGAAGAGTACAAAGGAAAAATAGTTGTTCTTGAGTGGTTTCGCGAAAAATGCCCATACTGCAAACATACATGGGAGTCTGGTCTTATTCCCAAACTCATACGCGATCTAAAAGATATGGATTCTGAAGTCGTTTACCTCGCCGTGAACTCTCCAGCCAACGCTCCTAAAGAAGAAGTGATTGCGGGTGGTAAAGAATT
>JABHWX010000157.1 GCA_018657585.1 Phycisphaerae bacterium | reverse complement strand
TTGACCACTGCCTGCGACTGCAACCATGTGGTGACCATATTCATGATGTACAACAACTGAGAAAGCTGTGTTGCTGCAACCGCCGCCAGCGTTATAAAAGTTAATGGATGAGTAATCGTAAAATGCGTTACATGTTCCACTCACACCAACATTAACAGGAAATGAAGTTTGTGAACCAATTGTTGGGAAGCCTGGAGCATGCTCTAAAGCAAAGTCGCGAACGATGTTACTTTGAAGATAACCATTTACTTCAGCACGATAATATTCGCTAGAGTTTGAAGAGTTATGAAGAATGTTCAATCCACTCTGTGAGATCGAACTGTCTGAACCATTATTATTGTTCACCTTAAACCATTGACCTTCGAGTTTAGACGTCAAGTTTCCTGAACCGGAAATTGTAAAGTTACCATTCGCATCAGCATACGCCGTGTTGCCACCGCGTGTTACTTTTGCATAAGGAAGACCGGTTGCTGATTCAGGATCACAAGTATCAGCGCCTGAACTTTCAGTAGCAACACCTGAAACAGTTCCATCAGCATGTAATATTAAATTCTTTTCAAAAAGGATTTCACCTGTTTCAGCATCAACTAAAAGTTCAGCCTTTTGGTAATTATCTGGATTCCAGCCACCACCAACTTGGGCTTCAAATACAAGTACTGCGCGGGGTTCCGCGTGTTCTTCTTGTGAACCAGCATACACCATAAGTTCAGGTTCAGTAGTAGTAACGGATGCACCAAATCGTGTCGCTGCTGCCATAAGAGCAAGCGCACTATTGTTCATCATTCGTCTTGGCTTTTTAAACCCTATTACGTCACGAAGATCAACCGTTGCGTTCACGATAGGGAACCCTTGGACGTTTCGTGCAAGAACCATCAACCGTGAACCATAGACTGGAAGCCCATCTATTTGTTGTTTAAAATACACACCTGTAAATTTATGTTCACCAGTTTGTGGGTTGAACATAAATTGTTGGAGATGATGCCCATCTTCAAATGGACCTTCAGCAATAAAATCGTTAGCATTGACACCAAGAGCATTCGACCAAGTTCGCAGGAAATTTTGCGCCGATTGTTCCGATGTTCTTCCTGTTGCCATATCCGGAGCAACCATCTTCGTTATATTGCCTTTCACGTCCAATGTTCTTAATTTTGGATGTTGTTGGCGCAGTTGATCTAGTGTCAACTGCGATGACGGTACTGCGAAAGCAAATGGCGTCGAAGCACATATTGCAAGTAGAGCAGGTACTATTTTGGGGGTAAATCGCATGAAATTGGTTCCTCTCTGATTGTTAAAATAGGCAAAGGCAGAATCCATATCTGCCACGCCTAAACCTTCGTAAAGTAACAATGCACGGTTCCCTCAATAATGCAACTTTAAAATGGCATTAATCGTGATATTAAATTAAAACACATTTTCATATTTTCTTTTTGTCTTGGAACCATCTGGCTTTAAACTCGTATATATGGAAAACTCCCTATACATCGCTCCCTCCCTCCCTTGCAGACAATAGTCTGCGATCTCCAACCCCGATCGTCGCCTTGAGCCACGCGGGGTTGTTTTTTCATAGACCCCGAATACATAATAAAGTCCCATAATTGAAAGTTTGGCAAAAAATCTGAATAACCAAACCAAGAACACGATTATTATGGAACATTCATTTGTAATAGACGAATAAACATTTATAATTAACATAGTAAAAATCAAATTTAAAAACAGTAATACATGAAAACTAGACTAATAATCGGACTTTTAAATATCGCCTCAGCATCAATGCTATTTGCTGATGACATCGTTCTAGAAATGGACGCATCTGTTAGTTCACAGCAAATCCGACTTGGTGAACCAACAGTCATTTGGCGATACAGCGCCTCCATAACACACGGGCCAGCCTCAACACTCAGTTTAATTCCAAATTCGTTTCTGGGACCTATTATCTCGGTAAATACTGGCGACAGCGTACATATTCATCAGCAAAATAATCTAATGGGTGAAACAACTACGCACTTTCATGGAATGGATATTCCTGAAATATCAGACGGACATCCAAAAGACGCGTTCGACCCAGGTGAATCATACGACTATGAATTTATCGTTCGAAACCGTGCTGGTACGTATTGGTATCATCCACATCCAGACATGATGACCGGCATGCAAGTCTATATGGGATTGAAAAGTTTTTTCATTGTCAGCGATCCTCAAGAGCAAGCACTCGACTTACCAAGAGGTGAATTCGACCTTCCGCTTTGCCTGCACGATGCAGATTTCACTGCGGAAAACCAGTTGGTTTATAGCGGTGCTAACATGATGGGACATTTCGGAAGCACGCAACTTGTAAATGGTCAACCAAATTACAATTATTCAGCTGCAACAAAAGTCTACCGACTCCGTCTGCTCAATGGAAGTCAATCGAGAATTCTGAAACTTGCCTTTGATGATGGCACACCAATTATTGTCATTGGTGTTGATGGTGGACTTCTTGAAGCACCCGAAAAAGTGCCTTATTTACTCATGGGTCCAGGCGAACGATATGAGCTCTGGGCTGACTTTAGTGGCAAATCCGTTGGCGAAGTCATAACGCTCAAATCTCTTTCATACGATGAGTTTGCTGCTGGTATCGGCCAAGGTGGCGAAAGAGATATGATGACATTTACAATTGATCGTGATGAAGAAGAAACACTCACGCTTCCAACATCACTTGTGCCTATGGGCGAAGTCTACGATGTCGCTGATATCCAAGGTGAAAAATATTGGCCAATTACATTTGAAAATGGAATGTTTTTGCTCAATGGCGAGATGTGGGACATGAGTGACATGACTGGCACGGTAAAAAATGAGCGAGCCATAGCAGATGAACTTGAATTAATCACGATGACAAATCATGAAGGCAATATCAAGTTTGCACACCCGATGCACCTCCATGGTCGACAGTTTCAAATTCATAGCCGCTCGATGGTAGACTCTGACAGCGAAGATGCATACAACACCGTAAAGGATGGGATCGTTGATAGTGGCTGGCACGACACTTTTATGCTCATGCCAAATGAAACTGTTCAGTTTCTTGTTCGATGGAGCCGTCATCCGGGTATCTTTATGTGGCACTGCCACAACCTTCCCCACGAAGATATGGGCATGATGCGAAACTTTGAACTCTCTGAAGCTCAATGTCCCGGAGACCTAAATTACGATGGTTTTGTTGATGTCGCTGACTTACTTTTCATTATTGGTAATTGGGAAACACCTTTTGGAGATATAACAGGTGACGACCTCACCAATGTCGCTGACATCCTTCGCATGATTGGAGATTGGGGTCAGTGCAACTAATACCCTCTTTCTAGTACACTGCCCTGCATGGATGTAGAAATCCTTAGCAGGCTTCAATTCGCCCTCACAATCATGTTTCACTATTTATTCCCCCCACTTACTATTGGGCTGGGCATGGTGATGGTCATAATCGAAATGATGTGGCTCAAAAGTGGTGACATTACCTGGAAGCATGCCGCACGCTTTTGGACAAGAATTTTTGCAATCAATTTCGCTCTCGGTGTTGCAACGGGAATTGTCATGGAATTTGAGTTTGGCACGAACTGGGCCGCATATTCAACATTTGTTGGTGATGTGTTTGGTTCAGCACTTGCAGCAGAAGGAATCTTCGCTTTCTTTCTGGAGTCTGGATTTCTTGCAGTCCTTGTCTTTGGCTGGGATCGAGTTGGGCCAAAATTTCATTGCTTTAGTACGATCATGGTATTTCTTGGAAGTTGTTTCAGCGCAGTCTGGATAGTCGTTGCAAATTCATGGCAACAAACACCTGCTGGTTACCATATCGTCGAGACAATGGTCAACGGTGTGCCTATGTTACGCGCTGAAATCACTGATTTTTGGGACATGGTCTTTAATCCTTCAAGCACAATACGACTTACCCACACTCTCATAGGGTGTTTCATTATGGGTGGATTTGCATCGTGTTCGGTCAGCGCCTTTTATTTACTAAAAGGCATCCATGAAAAATTTGCAAAGAGAAGTTTTCTCATTGGGTTCACAATTGCAACAG
This sequence comes from Phycisphaerae bacterium, assembly GCA_018657585.1. GTDB lineage: Bacteria > Planctomycetota > Phycisphaerae > Phycisphaerales > SM1A02. Next base: position 2,977 of record JABHWX010000157.1, on the reverse strand, counting down.
TGTTTAGCTTGGCAGCACTTGGCACAGGTCACTTCCAAGCTGTAAAAGTAGCCACTACTCAACCTGCAAAACTAGCTGCCTTTGAAGCGGTGTATGAAACTAAAGCCGCTGGCATTCATCTTTGGGGCTGGCCAAACAGTGAAACTAAAACTGTCGAAGGTGGTGTTGAAATACCTGGTTTACTTAGTTTTCTAGTGCATGGAAACACTACAACGCCAGTAACAGGACTCGACGCATTTCCTGAAGAAGATCGTCCAAACGTATGGATTCCATTCCAAGCATTTCACATCATGGTTGGTTTTGGAACTCTCTTTGTCATGCTTACGCTTGGAACTCTCTTCTACCTAAAAGGGAGTAAGATTTTTAGAACACGCTGGCTTCTTCGTATTTACATGTTCATGTTTCTTGGAGCAATCATTACAAACCAAGCTGGTTGGATTGCTGCAGAAACTGGGCGGCAACCGTGGGTTGTTTATCCAAGCGTGCAAAATGGTGTTGAGATGGCAGGTTTACGCACGAGTGACGGGCTCAGTGATGTTGTTGTTGCAAGCCAAGTCGCTTGGTCAATTGCCCTGTTCGCACTTATCTATGGGCTCTTATTCTGTATTTGGGTATATGTCATCAAACGTATTATTCAAGATGGTCCAATTGATGATGGTGTTGCTATAAGCCGCGAATCATTCTTTAATCCTTCTGGACAAAGAGGCGCATCAAAAGATGTTTGATCACACAACACTTTCAATGATTTGGTTTGTAATTACAGGCTTACTTCTTTTAGCATACTTAGTTCTTGATGGCTTTGATCTTGGCGTTGGCATTCTACACCCCGTTGCTAGAACAGAAGAAGACAGGCAGATCATGATGAATGCCATCGGGCCATTTTGGAATGGAAATGAAGTGTGGCTCGTCACATTTGCTGGTGTTTTGTTTGGCGCATTCCCAGTTGCATACGCTGCATTGCTAAGTGGTTTTTATATTTTGTTCATGCTTATCCTTTTCTGCCTCATTTTCAGAGCAGTAAGCCTTGAATTTCGCTCTCAAGTTTCAAACAAACTCTGTCGATTCTTCTGGGATGGATGCTTTTGGTTTTCAAGCGTCCTTGTCACCATGGTATTTGGCATCATTATTGGAAATTCCATTCTCGGTGTTCCGCTTTCAGAGAACCAAACGTTTATGCAAAGTATCGGTGATCAACTAAACTTGTATTCGATTTTGATTGGTGCTTGTTTGACAAGTTTGTTTGCCTTGCATGGATCAATGTTCTTGTTTCTAAAAACTGAAGGCGAGTTAAAGAAACACATCCACACGTGGACTAAAAGAGCCTTTGCCATATTCCTTGTTCTCTTTCTTACCACTCTTTTTGTAACGAGTGATATTGCACCAAGAATTTCTGAGCAAGTATCAACTCGACCGCTGCTTTGGTTTTTGGTTTCACTTTGTGGTGTTGCGATTGCGAGTATGTTTGTTTCATTACTTCGCGATCATCCAACATGTGCATTTTTAAGTTCATCATGTACTGTTGGAGTAATTTCTCTCCTCTTTTGCGCGGTGATGTATCCAACACTAATCTACTCCAGAATTGACCCTTCTTTGGATCTCACAATTTATAATGCAAGTTCAGGCGAAAAATCGTTAAACATCATGTTTATTTTTGCACTGATTGGATTCCCGTTAATTATGACCTATACATTTGTAATTTACCGAGTTTTTTGGAAAAGTAAGCCAAACTCAAACGGAGAATATTAAGAATGAGAAATTACTCATCCGTTTTTCACTACAATGGCGATAAGACTTGAACCATGATGACACTCCTGTTTATTTTATTTGCTACTTCTATGTGGCTTGGTTGGCACGGCAAACGAAAGCCTGCCATCTTCGTATTTCTTGTCACAATCGCACTTTGTGCTTTTTGGTTTAAACATCACGCAACTAGCGAATTACATATTGATCTCTAAACCATGACACCAACATTTGCAAGAAAACTAAATGTCATTTTTCTCATCATGATTTGCATTCCTTTAATTGGCGCCTATACCATTCAATTTGGACGTGGCGAATTCCCTTGCCCGCTTTGCTTATTACAAAGACTTGCTATGCTTGGTATTGCTTGTGGCGCAATGATGAATGTTCGCTATGGCATTCGCGCTTCACACTATGGCATGTGCATGATTAGTGCTGTTCTTGGTGCGTGCATTTCTACAAGACAAATATTGCTGCACATTGTTCCAGAACCTGGAAACACTGGATATGGTTCAGCAGTCATGGGGATGCATCTTTACACTTGGGCGCTGCTCATATTTATAGCAACCATTCTTATTTTGGGCGTTGTCTTCTTATTCGACAGCCAGTTTGAATCCAAAGAGGCAACTTCTAAAACAAGATCCGTACCAGCCCTTGGAGCAGTTGCGTTTTGGCTTGCTTTTGGAATCACAGTTGCCAACGTGTGCACAACCTTTCTTGAGTGTGGGTTCAAACAATGTCCTGAAAACCCCACCAGTTATTTAATGCTTTAATTTCTAAAAATCAAAGCACCAAACATGAAGTCGCATACCTTTTCGAAGCGAACCATACTTGTTACTAAATGAGAATTAAAACAAACCAAGAACAACTTGCAATAGCATTTGCGACTCTTGAACACAACGAAAGTTTTCAAGAGATCAACTCTATCCTCAAACAAGGCGGCCAACCTCACGACATGGTGAAGACGATGGCGATGTATCCCCCGCTTCTTGAGGCGATGGAAACATTAGGCGATGCAGTCTATCCCGGCGGATCATTACCACGCGAACTCAAAGAGCTAATTATTTTGCAATCGTCAATCAACAACAGTTGTCAGTTTTGCACGAACAGTCATATTGATATTGCAAGGGGTCTTGGTATCAGTGAAGATCCAGTCAAAATGCTTCAAGACACGAAAAACTTGAAGCCAGAATTTGCCTGTGCCATTGCGTATCTCAATGCAATTTTTAAAGATTCC
>JABHWX010000156.1 GCA_018657585.1 Phycisphaerae bacterium | reverse complement strand
GAAAATTCTGAAATATCTCTTGAAAGGATTAAGAGGCTCTCAGTTGCAGCAAACAGGTTAGGGTGCAACGCTATCGCTGTAACTCCAACATTTCCAAATGATCAAAACGCAGTTGATTTGATTGTTGAAAAAATTCGCGATGCCATGCGTGGTGTTGAGCGGCTTGAATTAAACTTGTTACTACAACCTTGCGAGGGTCAATCAATGGACCCAGACCAGCATATAGAAATCATTAAACAAATTGGTGGTTTCCGAATTGGTGCACTTCCTACGTTTCAATCTGCTTCTTCTACTGGCAATGGGATAGAAGCTTTGCGAAAACTCGCACCTTATGCCGGTGGAATTGTTGCTGACTTCCCAAATAGAAGAGGCAAAAAAAAGATTGACCCCGTTGAAGGTCTTTGCGCCGTGCTTGAAGTTGGATATTCAAACACAGTCTCGTTGAATTATTCTGGCAAAGGGGATGCATTGAAGGAAATTCGAAAAGTAGCAGGAAAAATGCAGTTGCAACTTGGGGGCAAAAAGTAGTGGAAGACCAAGTGAATGGTTTCGTCATTACAATTGATGGTGCGGCTGGCACGGGAAAGTCAAGTGTTGCACATGAACTTGCGAATCGTCTAGGTACTGAGTGCTTAGATACAGGAGCAATGTATCGTGCCGCAGCTGTACTCTCTATTGACTTTAACGTTAATCCGAATGATGGCGCGGCGTTGGCAGCAGCTATTCGCGAGAAGGAAATACGGTTTGATTGGAACCAATCTCCACCTGTAATCTTGTTAGGTGGAGTGGATATTTCACAACGAGTTCGAGATCTTGATGTAAGTAGCGTGGTTTCAATAGTCGCCCAACAACCAGAGGTTCGGCAAGTACTTGTTGAACAACAGCGGGCAATTTGTATGTTGCATCCACTTCTTGTCACCGAGGGGCGAGATCAGGGGTCTGTGGTTTTCCCAGATGCAATAGTTCGCTTTTATCTTGAAGCAGAAGTTGAGGAACGTACTCGAAGGAGGGTGAAACAACTTCGAGATTCTGGGACATCGGTAAATGACGAAGATATTCAACGTGATATTCAATCTCGAGATAAGCTAGATTCAACCAGATTAGATGGCCCACTCATTTGCCCAAATGGCGCAATCAAGATCAATACATCAGCCCTATCAAAAACCGAAGTGGTTGATCTAATGGAATCGGAAGTTACTTCCAGATTGCAAGAGTAATGTTTTCAGCCTTTCAATTTCAGAGGCGTGCTCCGGGCATTGGTTGGTGGCGCGCATCGTTTTGGTGGATTTTTATGATTGTAGTTCTTCGTGTTGTTTTTTTTGTGTTTTACAGAATGCGATGTAAAGGCAGGGAGAATATCCCACGCAAAGGACCACTCCTCATTGTTGCAAACCATCAGTCAAATTTTGATCCAGCGATTGTTGGTGTTGCGTTACGGGATCGTCCCTTCCATGGAATTGCTAGAGACACACTGCTGGACTCAAAAATATTAAGATGGTATATGAGCGGATTTGGTGTCATAGCAATTAAGAGAGGCGAAAGTGACGTAGTTGCAATTCGAAAGGCTATTGCAGAGCTAGATGCAGGTAGGTGCGTCATGATGTACCCAGAAGGGACACGATCAAAGGATGGCAACATTGGCGAATTCCAACGTGGCTTCTGGTTATTGATGAAGAAAAGCAAAGCTACGGTCTTGCCAGTTGGATTTGACGGAGCTTTTGATGTGTATCCGATTGGGTCAAAACCGAAACTCTTTGGAAAAATAGCAGTAGAAGTGGGGAAGCCAATTGATGCAAACGAGTTACTTGAGCTTGGTGAAACAGAAGGGACTGCATTTGTCAGGTCCAACATAGAAGCTCTTGTTGAGTCGAGTAGAGCTTCAATTACCTAAATATTAGATTTCAAGGTTAGGAATTGACCCTGCAAATAATTTGCATGCAGCAATAACAACAAGTATTGCAAATGCAACTCGAATTATGGACGTAGGCATCACTCTCGTGAGCTTTGCCCCAAGCCAACCTCCGATGAGTGCTCCAGGGATAATTTGCAATGCAGTTATTGCAGCCTTTCCAGCTTCTCCTGTAGCGTGCTCAAGAGAAATATCTTTGAATGTTGCTCCAGCAATTGCTGTGACAAACATGATTGCTGAAGAGGTGCCTATCGCTTTTTTGATGGGAAGTTTGCAAAGTGTATTGAGCAATGGAACTTGAATCAACCCTCCACCGATACCAAGTAGCCCTGAGATAATTCCAGTGATTCCACCAGTTGCGGAACAACGACTAAGGGAATTCAAATTGGGATCCCATTTTGTTGGAGTGGGTTTTGGTTGAGGTTCGGTTTTGCAATCGGAACACTTAGAAAGAGAAGAGAGCTGGTTCCAGAGTACCCAGAGTAAAAAGAGCCCAAATGCAAACTCTAACCAATCGCCTTTGATGTCATTACTGAACCATGCAGCTACGCTGATTAGAACGACAGATATTGGTAGCACCATCCAAACTGTTTTCCAAGAAACGTTGAAGTTCCGATGATGTTTAGCGGCTGCACTAATGGCGACGGCAGGATTTACCGTCATGGCAGTCGCTTGTGCAAGGTAAATAGAAGTATCTGGCATAAAAAATAATAAGGCGGGGATCATAATGACCGAACCGCCAATGCCAAGTAAGCCGCCAAGTACCCCAGCGACCAGTCCAAGAATAATGAGGAATATTAATTCCATCCGCACATCATACCGAAGTCCCGAACAGGTATGCGCTATTCAATGACTAGGGTCGTTAATTAGAGTTCATCGGTGTATGATGACATCAATGGATTTTTGGCATATTGTTGGCGACATCACAATACTTTTGAGTATGGCAGTTGTACTTGGAATAATCGCTGAAAAACTTGGGTTCAGTGGGGTAGTTGGTTACCTCATTGCAGGAACAATTGTTGGCCCTGGCATGCTTGGTTGGGTAGAGTCTGGGCAAGAGGTAGTTCGTTCAATAGCTGAAATTGGTGTCTCGCTCTTGTTGTTTACTATTGGTCTGGAAGTAGATGGCAAACGCCTAAAAGAAATCATGGGCAAAGGGATGGCTATTGGTAGCATGCAGGTAATAGCAACGGGTTTGCTTGGATATGTTATTGCCCAAATGTTTGGCGCACCCTTAAAAGGGGCAATTATTATTGGTTCAATGGCTGCACTAAGTTCAACTGCAGTTGTGTCCCGTGTTTTGCAGGATCGAAGTGAATTAGATGCACCTTACGGTCGAGTTGCTTTTGGAATTTTACTTGTACAAGATTTAGCGATTGTTCCTTTCATGTTGCTTGTTGCATTTATCCAAGAAGCACCTGAAGCAACACAAGTTGCCTCCCAACTAGGAGTGGCAGGGGTTAAATTAATCATGCTACTTACTATTTTGTTTTTGATAGGGGTTTTGATTCTCCCCCGACTATTTGGCGCCGCCCTCATTCGTCGCTCTTTTGAATTCCCAGTCATTATTGGGATTGTGACATGTTTATCGTCGATGTGGCTTGCAGATAAACTTGAACTTTCTCCAGCTTTAG
>JABHWX010000155.1 GCA_018657585.1 Phycisphaerae bacterium | reverse complement strand
TTTGTACTGTGAGGGATTCTTATGAACTCGTCTTGTTCAACTTCTCCCCATTCATCGAGTTGGGTCTATGCTCTTTCATCACGACTTCTGCAAATGTTGTTCCCTTCTCGACTCGAACCACAAATTCTTGCTCACGGTATACCGATACGTTTTCATCCGGTTTCGTCAACAATTCCTGCACTTCTTTCAATTGCAAAGCTTGAATACATTTCGCAGCAGCATCTTCTAAATGCTCTTTACCAAGTCGCCCTGCTTCTTCACTTGGTGCAGATGCAACTAAATCTTCAATGCTAGGTACTTTATCAAACCACTCGATATCTTCAAACCATTTATGAATGATGGTTCCACGATCAAAAGCTGTATTCGTTCCGCCAGCAAATCGTTCTATCACCTTTGTTTTTCCGCCTCCCTCTAAACTTGATGGGGATGCAGACGCAATTGCACGCTGATTATTTTTACGGTTTGCCCATTGGAGATTTATTTGGGGAGTCGAATCGCCCTCTTCAGAATCTGCGGAAACTTTTTTCCACCAATCCTCATCGTTTATATCAGATTTCCAAACAACTTCATTTGGAGCAAGGTGTTCGTCAATATCAAGAACTTGTCGAAGAAAACGATCGACTACCTTGCTTGTTGGCGGACTATATTTCTTTGCATTTTCATTTTTTGGTCTTGGTGGAATAACAAGGTGTACAGCGTGCTTGGCGCGAGTTGTCGCTACATATAAAAGAGAGAGCGCCTCCTGTACTTGGACAGATTTGCATTGCTCCCACATTTCATCTTGTTTAGGAATGCAGTTGTTGTAGGATTCATTCTCGTAGACACTTACTCGAACAGGTGGTTCACATTGATTCTCACTCAAAGTCAATAATTTAGGGTTTCTCCAAAGAGGTTCATTTAGGTCGCAAACTACAACTGCATCAAAACCCAGCCCTTTGGAAGCGTGCACAGTCATTACTTGTACATTTGAAGTCGCAGGGTCTGGAACTTGCGTTTTTTTAACAAACTCAACAAAATCTGAAGAACGTAACGAACTACTTGAAGAATATGTCTCAGCAAGTTCAATCAGTTGCCAAAGCCGCATCTTGTCTCGTTTAGAAGCACCAGCAAAAAGTGGTTCTGCTAACTCGCACACAACGTTTCCATAACCGTGATTCATTATTCGTTGGCGTAGTGATTTACTCAGTTCAAAAGCATCTTCTCTTTTCCAAGTAACACCAATCCCAAGAGATTTAGCAATCGGAGATGTTGAAACATGAAATAATGAAGCAGTATCCCCAGGATGATCCGCAATCAACAGGGCTGAAAGAACCACAGTAACTAATGGTGAATCCGTTAATGGATTACCACCGTGTTCTGATGCAGGAACTGGTTCTGTCGGATGTGACCTCAATGCATGCACAATTCTCTGTATCTGCTGCCCAGTATTTTTTCTTACAAGTATCCCGATTGTGAGTTCTTTGTTTTTGCCATAAATACTTCTAACAATTTCTGCCACCTTATCTACTGTGTAACAAAGTTTTGGTTTCCTATCCTCATCCACATCTGTTGTGTGAATAGCGGCGAACCCTTTCTTTGTTGGATTCGCAGAAACATGTTCTACAAAACTTCTTTTCCATTCTTTCACACCGCCTGCAGAGTAACTCGAAAGTATTTCAGATTGTTCCGCACTCTCGAAAACTTTATTTACTAAATCAACGACAGGTGGCGAGCAACGGTAGCTCGTAGGAAGCCGGTCTACTCCATCTAAGCCAAGTAATTTTGGCAACTCTCGCAATAATTGCGGTTCGCCTCCTCGGAAACCATACAAACTTTGCTTAGGGTCACCAACAAAGAAAAGTGACCTTTGAGGGTTGCATTGAATCTCATCTACAATCTGTTTCATGATTTCCCACTGCGGAATGGAAGTATCTTGGAATTCGTCAATAAGAAGATGGTCTATTTGGTTGTCTAATCTAAATGAAAGTTCCTTCAAATTATCAATGCTGAAAATCGATTTCAAGTAGTGCGTAATATCATCAAATAGATACAACCCCCTTTTATGTTTAATCTCTGCCCAACTTTTATGGAACAATTCCATCAGACCACAGATGCCTTCGTTTTTTGCAAACACTCTATTTGCAATGATTGCACAAGCATGATCGACAATTGGTTGAAGTGCATCTACAACATTTTGTTCTATTGGTTTTTTTGAATACAAATACGTTTCATTTAGCATCCCAACAGGTAACCCAGTTTTAAAAAACGTTTTCCAATCTCCAGTTCTTGCTCGGTTAGCATCTTTAGGAATTGAGTTCAATTGCCCTTTAATAGTTGCCGTTTGAGATTCAAAATTATCTATCGCTGAGTGCAACTCCTGATACGAGAGCGTGGGCAGAGGTTCTCCCCAAACCCAAGCATCGCGACCCGTTTGCCTTATTAGGTTGTAGGCAAACTTCCTTATCGTGTCGATTGTTTCTAGTAACGGAACTACTGAAGAATCCTCTGCTAAGCGAATTGCTTCAGCCATTTCCTTTGGATCCATCGTGGCAAACATATTTGAAATGGCTTCCTGCAACAGATGGTACTCTTGTATTTTGTCAAGTATGGACCATTCGGGTGGGAACCCAATTTCATCCCCAAATGCCTTTGCAGTACGAACAAAAAAACTATCTATCGTGCTAATCTGAAGATTGTGCAAATTAGAGATTACATCTCTAAGCAATTGTGAACATGCTTTTCTTTGCTCTTCTTCTTTTAGTATTGATAACTCTGGAATGCCGCCACATAACTTTCCTAGATCACCCTCTTCTTTTTCTAGAACGGCTTCAGCGACTTGCTGGATTATTTTATCTCGTATTTCACCAGCAGCCTTCCTACTAAATGTAGTCGCAAGAATTGTTTTTGGGTCTTCACCCATCTGGATAAGTTCAAGATATCGAAGGGATAATTTAAATGTTTTGCCTGCGCCAGCAAGAGCTTCAATGACAACACAATCGTTAAAGTTAGACACTCGTATTCTCCTCACCTGTTCCAATAATTCCACCATCTTGGCAAATCCAAGATAAATCCTCTGAGAATCGAGGGGCTGGAGTTGTCGGCGTTGAGTTGTATTTGCCCGCTTTAACGTCTTCTACTATTTCAACAAATCTATCGTCTGCTACTTGCAGTTGAGCCTCGTCCCAATCAGGAAAATCAAAACGAACACTCGTGTCTTTGCTTCCAACAAGAATAAATCCCGTCTTAACCTCATCAAAATCGTACCCCATCTTTTTCGCAAGGTGCCTATAAATTGGCAATTGCAAATCTGTCCATTCATCCTTTGTCCCATGCGCTTTCTCTGCACTTGTTGAACCAGTTTTGTAATCTAAAACTAAAACTCGGCCATCTTCATGCATATCAATCCGGTCAATTTTTCCTACCACCACGAATGGCTGTTCTTCTGTACCGAACTGAAGTTCTTCTTTCTCTTCAACACCCACAATCTTCCACCCTGCCTTACGATGTTCTGCTTGTAATTTTGAAAAAGATCTCATACGTTGTTTCGCCAGTTCCCCTTGAACGGATATTGTGGATAAAGGATATTTGCCAAAAATACCTGCAACGACTTTATCCACCGCCTCGAGCAAAAATGCATGTATTACTTTTTCATCAGTTGAATCTTTTACCGAATCTTCCTTCCCAAACAATTCCAACGCTCCGTGAACTAGCGAACCAAAGAGTGCGTAATCAAGTTCTCTCACATCGTCTCTCTCTTCACCTAGCTCTAGAACTCTATGAAGCCAGAACCTATACGAACATGCGATATATTCCTTAAAAGAAGTAACTGACATTCGCTGAAGCGGTTTCGTTTTAATCACACTAGGGTCAGGGAGCGCAAGGTGATCGTCTTCTTTCGATGATGATTGGCTTCCGAACTGAGGAGGAATACTTGGGGATTCTGATTCAATTTCAACGATCATTTTAAGAGAGCGACTCGCCAATTGTTTATCATCCTCGCAGCGAAGGAGAAGTGGGTTTGGCGTTAGTGGGTCTCCTTCTATGGTTTTGCGTGCAAGTATCCAGCCAAGATGACCATGCACTTCCCTTGAGTGTTGCATTGCAAGAACAGCGTGCGCATCACGTGCATATTTTATATCTTCAGTTTCTAACCCTAATTCCTCTCGCAACTTGTTCGGTAGGTAAGTTTGGTATTTTGTACTTGCTTCTAAAAGAGTCGAATCCATACCGACAACAAATAGACATGGCGCATCGTCCGTCATGGCTTCTAGCCATCCAACAATGTCGACCGCGTCTTGATTTGGATATTCTGGTATTGCAACCCCCTTCAATTCATCGAGAATCAAATCAAACACTGTTCCGCTTTTCACCATGCCAGCCGATTGCACCGATCTTTCTGAGAGTGAATCGATGCTATCAAGGGCTGAAAATATTGCCCGCAATGAAAACAACATCCTGCTCTGCCTATCTAGTTCTTGATTCCCATATAACTTCAACAACAGTTCGCGTATCACAGAACTCCATGTTGAGATAAGCTGTTCTTTAGAGTCAAGTATGGAGGAAAACCACTCTCTTACTTTCTTGTGAAGTTCGATAAGAGGTTTGTTTTGTACTCTCCAAGAAATATCCGACGGGGTAAACCATGACTTACCAATTGAAGTGGGAAGATGGTGAGCGTAGTACCTATCTAATTCGTGTAATGTTCCGCTTGTTATTGACAACAACGAACCTACATAGGGATGGCGAACCAGTGATGCATACGCAGCATAGGAGTTTGTTGAAGAATAATCTCGTATTACTTCAACTAATTTTACTTCAGGCGATTGCAACAAAGAATCGCCACCAGCGAATCTTGTATCAACACTATGTCCTTCTAATTGCCTTCGGACCACTGGAATAGATTCTTCGTTTGTCACAGCAATGGTAATTTCATCTTTACTGAATTTGCCCTCAAGAGAGGCAATCGCGCAAAGCAATTTGTTTGCTTGACTACTAGGAGCCCCTGCAATTTCAATAGCATTGTCCGGAATCTCAATTGTTTCAGTTTTCCATTTATCTGGAATCACACTTCCAAATTCATCAAAATAATATTGTTTTGCTTCAGGCGCACGAATTACAGCGTCAACATGGCTACCACATTGCATCATTCCAGAAACAACTTTTATAAGTAATTGGTTGAGGTCCGTTGTCCCAAGTAAGACAATACTTTTTGGTGGATGTGGGACTTCCTCCGCAAGTGAGAGCCATTGCGAATCTTGAACTACATATTGATCTTTTGCAAGAACCTCGGAAACCTTTCTACATATTGCTGCAATTGCTTCAAACCTATCAAGTGCTTTTGTTGTCAAAAGATCATCAGGAAGTTCTGGCCATGTTGCTGGGTCAGGGTTGTAACCACCAAACGCTAACTCGCGAGCAACTCCGTTCACTTCTTTTGCATATTCAAACCAAGTATTCAAATCATCGTAATCTGGATTATTCAAACCCAAGATAGGTGCTAGTTGTTGCCTCGAAAAATCTCGCATAACTGTCGCAGTTGTGACAGCTTGAATTGTTTTGCTCGCAATTTTTTTGCTCTGATCAAGAAATAAATTTAGAAAACTTGATGTTGTGACAAAAGAAGGCAAGTCGATTGCTTTACCCTGTTCCGAAGACATTTCAACAAGAAGTGACTGCAGACGCCTTCGAACAGCGTTGCCTGAAACAACAATAACAAGGTCTTTTGCTGATCCAAATTCATCATGTAAATAGTGTTCTTGCAACCACTTGGCAGCGGTCGGTAGAAATGGCGTATCCCAGCCCAGAAAGTGTTTTTTAACCTCGGTCATGGAGCGTGGAGAATACCACAACGGAACGTTTTTTCCTGACCACATGATGTCACTCAGATACCACAAAATATAGAGAAAGTCCCACGTGATTTAGCAAGACCAGTGGCAACAGTAGGTTATATTCAAACCTGTAAGTACCGATAAAAACCTCAAAAAAAATGTACTACGCAAGGTTTTGGTATATCTCGACTTGTGAACTTGGGTAAAGAAAAATGGAAAAAAGTGCTCTAAGAGTGGTTAAACAAGTGTGGAACTGCCGATAACCTACAAGGCGAAGTGGTGGAACGCCCTACGAGCAAGGATTGTCCGAAAGGATGCTCGTTGCGTTCCTTCTCTTCTCTTCTCTTCCATCACCCTTGGACCCCCTGGTTCAAGGGTGATTTTTTTGCGCCTTATTTTCTATTAGCTATGTGGAAGAAAATAAGCACCGCTGGACCAACAACATCGGTCCAAAACCACGGTCCGGCATTACCTGGCGCAAAGTTTCCTGCAGCCACCATCTGGTAAACATGCCCTACTGCATCGCCCCACAGCCAAATTGAAAATCCGATGACAACTGCCGTTCTAAATTGCCGTGATGCTTTTAATGAAAGCAAGCCAAGCCCACCCACCACTGCGTTTGCAATACCAACTTCCCACTGGAACGGGCTA
>JABHWX010000154.1 GCA_018657585.1 Phycisphaerae bacterium | reverse complement strand
CTCATTGCTTGCATTGCTCACCAAACCATATGCACCGTCTCTGTTCAGTTTATCCGGATAACATGGTGCATTGCCAACTTGCTCACACGTACCAGCACAATCAGCATCCTCTTTACAATACTGCGGACTATCAAGATCCCCACCGGAACAAATTCCTACAGACGTGTCGGCAATAAACCATCCATGTGGCTCAACAGAGGTGGGTGCTGCATCACGATATGCACAGATTGCACTTCCCACAATGTTTGGATCTTTGAAATAAGAGATTCCGCCGCTGTAACTAAACTCAGAACAGCCGACCAAACTATCTAAACATAAAATTGAATTATATTCACTTGGATCATTTTTTACATATACCGAACGAGATTCGATAGTGCTTATGGCTGCACCTGGTGGCAGTGTTTGTTTTTCGAGCCCGACTTCCATACATCCTCGATCTGCTTCGTTACAGCTACTGCTATCGGTTACCCCTAAAAAGAGTGGTGTTGATGTTGCTGTATCTGCTGGAATAACTACAGTTGATTTTACCAACACAGCAGAATTAGTAGGATTGTTGGTAATATCACCTAAATCTTCTACAATAATTGGTCCTGGAATATAGCAAAAGTCTTGGCCGTTTGGAATATTACAGTCATACTGCTCATCTTCGTCATTGACTGTGACAGTAATGGAGCATAGTGGGTTTGAATCTCCATTACACTGCGCATTATAGACATGCATGAGTTCTGGGTTTTCGCCTTCAAGTGTATTGAATGTGTCCCAAAGTGGTTGACAACCAATAGCTTTTTCTCGACAAAGCATATCAAATCCTGTAGCAAACCGCACTGGTCCATTTTCGGCACCCTCGGCATACGCTTTACACCCAAGTGCTTCACCAGGAAGTGCGTCGGCTGGCACACTGTCACATGCAATTGGCACGTCATATTGTTCTGGTCGTGTTTTCCACGAATCTTCAATTAAATAAATATGATCTTGAACTCGCGTAAGTTCAACATTGTCTATAAATACATCGCCTGCACCAGCTTTTTGTAACACCAGATACACATCTACTTCTGGATTTGCATTAGTGAGTGTAATAGGACCAACCTGATACCGTTGCCACGTTGCACCTATTTGTACAGCATCAAACGCTCCCAACTCACCTCCTACATCATTATTATCTTCGTTCATTTGATGAAGAGCAAATGTAATATCTTGCGCCAAAGCCGTTTGCGCCCAGAACGTCATTTCGTATGTTGCATTGTCGTCAAACCGTGCTGTGGTTGTGGCAATATGGCGGATAAATTGTTCATTAATATCACCACTTAACCTAAGGGAGTTTAAGCCAATGTCTGCAGATTGTGCGGCAATTGTTGCATTATTCTGATCAACTGCTGGATATGTGTATCCCCAACCATTTCTTGCCGCATTTAGATCTTCTTGTTCAGAACCAGCTGGTTCAAACACATCACTTATAATACGCTCTACATTTGCTGCTGTGTTTCCGGTATAGGCACGACACTTGTTTGCATTTGCCGGGCAAGCACGAGATTCGTTTTCTCCGGTCATTGCACTATAAATACATGTTCCTTGCGCGTCAAACTTTCCACCAGCCACACACCGTGTACAATCGTTTCCTTCGGGTTTACCGCCACGCTGCGTACAAATTTGATCCTCTAAACCAATGTGAAGATAGGTGTTGGCTACAGTTTTTCGTAACTCATGACACTGGTCTGATACCGTAATAAGTTGAGAGAGAAGTCGGTAATGTTTGGTATTTTGTTCATCAAAAAGCTCATGACAATCGGCCGGTGCAGCACCTTCGTCATTTGGGTCGTCTAGTTTTATCTGATAAGTGTCTGCATCACATTTTTTTGCCAATTCCCTTAGTACACTTGGACGATCATCTGCATATCTTGGAGAACCCAAAGGATAGGCACTAATAGTAGTAGCATCCTCCGGTCGCTCAAAAATTGCCGTAATATAATCCACATCTTGCTCACTCATTGGTCTTACCAAGTGGGTTTGTAATACAAATCCTTCTGCAGCAGAACCTTCCCAAGAAAAGAGGGTAAGCTCATTGGTTCCACCAGCTTGTGGTTTTTCACAATATTTAAGTGTTACATAGTGTTCTAGTTGTCCGCCACCCACACTCACGTCTTCTAGGTTGGTAAACTCATCACACCCTGCGTACTCGGCGACACATCCCAAACCATCTGCTCGCATGTTTTCTTGTGCAATTCTTGGAATAAAATGTAATGGAAAGACCTCATCATCAAACCCCTGACCAAGTTCTTTGTAGTCTACTTGTTTAAAGGTATCATACCCAACACATTCCTCATTACATAGGTT
>JABHWX010000153.1 GCA_018657585.1 Phycisphaerae bacterium | reverse complement strand
TGGTTTGTCGATGATGAAAATAAAATCGGCTATATAAAACTCACCAGTTTTTCTGAAGAATCGTACACCGATATCCGGGCTGCCATCTCTGAAATGAAAAGTGACGGACAACCAAATGGGCTCATTTTAGATTTACGTTACAACCCAGGTGGTCTATTGCCTGCTGCGCGAAGGATCGCAAACTTATTTGTAAATTCTGGCACTATCGTGAGTGGCGAAACTTCAAATGGAAAAGAACTTTTCAGAATGCGAGCACTACCAAACATTGCGTACCTTTCAGATTGGCCAGTTGTCATTCTTATCAATCAAGGTTCCGCAAGCGCAAGTGAAATTGTTTCTGGATGCATTCAAGCACATGATGCCGGAATTATTGTTGGTCAACGTAGTTGGGGCAAAGGTAGCGTCCAAACTGTTCATCAAGTCGCTCAAGAAGCTAATGTGAAACTCACTACTCAATATTATCGACTACCTTCACCGGATGGTGGAACAACTCCTGGCAGGCTTGTCCATAAACGACGTGGTTCTACTGATTGGGGAGTCGTCCCAGATGTTGAAGTACGTATGTCACCCGATCAATTTACAAAAAGTACTGAGTTACGCCAAAAAGCTGACATGATCTTGATCGACAGTGAAGATGAACGTCCAGATATTACTAAATTACTTTCAGAAGGATTAGACCCACAACTTGAAACCGCTTTGCTTATTTTAAGAGCAAACGCGTTGCCTCGAATGACTTCAGAATACAGGCACGCAAGTCTAAACAATCAGAACTAAATCGGATATCATCGGGGCTATGATATTTCAAACAATTGCACTAACAGCGATGATGCTTGCACCATCGACAGACTCCTCATGGAACCCTTCTACATACCATAAGTTTGGGCTGACTCATCCAATGCCTCGCATACCTGGAACTGTCAGAATTGCGACATACAACTTGCTTAATTTTTTCGATGAAGAGATTAACCACAGTCCAGAACTCGGCGGCAGCGATAAAGTGGAGTCTTGGGAACTCTCGGATATTCAAGACTCTAGCGGGAAGCAAGTTCCACATACATCAAGTGCTAGACGCGAGGAATTAGCAAAAGTCATAAAAGCCATTGATGCCGACATTCTTTTGCTTCAGGAAATTGAGTCAAAAGCTGTCCTTGAAGATTTTAATACTAATGAACTTGCTGAACTTGGCTACGACTACGTTGCTTCAGAAGATGTCGGGTACTATCGAGGCGTAGAGCAATCCATTCTTAGTAGATTTCCTATTAGCGATATTCAAATTTGGCCCAATGCAAATTTAGACAACATCAAACCCGATGGAATTGGCTGGTCTGATGTTGATGCAAATTTAACATTTCAACGAAGTCCGCTATGTGCGACAGTAACTATTTCTCAAAACCAAAAGGTAAACGACACTCTTGACTTGCGAGAGGACTATAAGATTACCTTTTTTGTAGTCCATCATAAAGCGGGGAACAACGCTGGTCATCGCGAAAGAGAAGGGTTGCAAATCGTAGAATATATTGCAGATTTCGAAAAGAAGAATCCAGATATAAACATAATTGTCGGAGGAGATTTTAACGCGCAATCGCATTATAAATCTGTGCGATCAACTTATTTAGCATCCGGCATGCACGACTCCATGAAACAGAGAGCAAGTAATATTAAATATGACGCAGACGCACCTCTTTGGAAAACACATGTCAGTGACCGCGCCATTGACTTCCTGTTATTCAATAACAACGCATATGATGAGCTTGTCCTCAACAGTGGTTTCGTTCTCGGTACGTCTTCAGAATCATACGACTGGAGGAAGAACATTCCACCCGCTGGAATATCTTCTGACCACTTTCCTGTCGTGTTGGATATTGTTCCAACTGAGGAAGCTGGCGATTCTGTCACTGCCCCAATCTGGCCAAACGATATTGTAAAAGAGTCACTTGGATTTTATGCTAAAGAACAAACTCCACAAACCAAACCTAAAGCAAAACCTACGCCAAAAGACCCCAATTTTGTGGCTACTGGCTCCTTGCTCATTTCTGGTATTTTTGATGGACCACTTTCAGGTGGAAAACCAAAACTTATTGAGCTGCTCGCTCTTCAAGATATACCAGATCTAAGCATGTATTCACTTGGACGTTTTGTGAATGGATCGGATACTGCAAAAAACATTTTCGCTCTTGATCAAATTTCACTGAGCAATGGGGATTCCATAGTTGTGACCACTGATATTGACCCTTTTGAAGAATACTTTGGTTTTATGCCAACCTATATTTTCAAAAGTGGAGTTGCAAACAACAATGGTGACGATGCGGTCGGTCTTTTTGAACAAGGCGAGCTAATTGATTTGTACGGAGTAAAAGGCGAAGATGGAAGCAACACAAATTGGGAATACACTGATGGCTGGGCACACAGAAATGCAAACAACTCACCCACCGTTGACTTTGCAATTAGCGATTGGACAATAAGTGGAAAAGACGCCAATGACAAATTGTCAACTAACGAGGAATCAGATAATCCTTATCCTATAAATGCTAAAGGTAGTGATTGATACTTATTTTTTGATATGAATCCTCCCCGTTTTTTATTTCGCATAACTACTGCAACATTTTTTTCTCACTGGTCAGTTGTGGGAATTCAGAAACGACAGGTAATCCTGAAGAAACTTTGTGACTGTATATGGTGGTGCAGAACGAGTTTCTGGCTCACTTGCCTAAAAATCCTGATCCCCAATAGCCAATCAATTAATCCGTTGTTAACAAACGTTGAACTTCTTCAACGTCCTTGTCTCCTCGTCCAGAAACATTGATAAGTACATAATCCTCTTTAGACATTTCTTTTGCAATTTTGATTGCGCCTGCTACAGCATGAGCTGATTCAAGGGCGGGAATAATGCCTTCGGTTTGGCATAGTATTTGAAATGCATCTAGTGCTTCTCTATCATCAATAATTTCATAAGCAACCCGATCATCATCTTTCCAAAATGCATGCTCGGGTCCAACCCCGGGATAGTCTAAACCTGCAGAACAGGAATGCACATTTTGGGTTTGACCATCTTGGTCTTGCAATACATAACTTAATGAACCATGAAGAACTCCGGGTGCACCAAGGCAGAGGGGCGCTGCATGATTGCCAACCTCAAGCCCTGTTCCACCTGCTTCGATGCCAATGAGTCGTACGTCTTTATCTGAAACAAAAGGCGCAAAAATACCTGCGGCATTTGAACCGCCGCCAACGCAAGCAACGATACAGTTTGGCAAACTACCGAAGGATGCAAGACACTGTTCTCGAGCTTCTTTTCCAATTACAGATTGTAATTCACGCACAATTAACGGGTAGGGGTGAGGTCCTACAACTGATCCAAGAATATAGTGTGTTTGTTCAACGGAACCCATCCAGTCTCGCATGGCTTCATTTGTAGCATCTTTTAATGTTTTAGATCCAGAATCAACCACGTTCACTGTAGCACCAAGAAGTTGCATTCTGAATACATTCAACGATTGCCTACGAACATCTTCTGCGCCCATATAAAC
This sequence comes from Phycisphaerae bacterium, assembly GCA_018657585.1. Lineage (GTDB taxonomy): Bacteria > Planctomycetota > Phycisphaerae > Phycisphaerales > SM1A02. The sequence continues at coordinate 1,169 of JABHWX010000153.1, read as the reverse complement.
TTCGCAGGAAAGACCGAGTTTTGCTGAAGCTGTAGCGGTCGCAACACCATGCTGCCCAGCGCCGGTTTCTGCAATAATTCTATGCTTGCCCATTCTCTTTGCTAGAAGAGCTTGCCCAATCGTATTGTTGATTTTGTGCGCTCCAGTATGTGCCAAGTCTTCTCGCTTTAGCCATATTTGTGCTCCGCCTACATGCTCAGTTAATCGCGGGGCATACGTCAAAGGTGTTGGGCGGGCAACATAATGTTCAAGCAAACCAGAAAGTTCTTCTTGAAATGTTGTATCTGCAGAAGCGTCGATCCACGCCTGCTCTAGTTGTGTCAAAGCAGAAACTAAAGTCTCAGGCACATACTGTCCACCAAATTCACCGTACCAAGCTGTTGTTTTTGTTGTCATTATTGAGTTACTTCCGTATGTTCAGCAAGATGCCTAGCCAAAAAATCCACTTGTACTTCCTTTACAAACGCTGATTCGCGCCCGAACCCGACATGCTCTTCTGGGGCGCCAGTGTACTCAAAAGAAACAAGTTCGATATTTTGTGGATTCGGTGATTGCTCTTTGATTGCATCAATGAAATCTGATGATGTAGCAAACGGCACTCTTGCGTCGTGCTTACTGTGAAAAGCAATCACAGGAACATCTCTCCAATCCTCCAAGTGGTTCATTGGATTGATTTGTTCTAATTGATCGTTTGAAAGATGCGAGAGTAGGTCTGAGGTATGAAGATGTTGCCATGCGCCACCAGAGGCTTCGAGCACTACTGCCTTGAAGTTATGTGGCTTAAGTAGATGGTAAACAGTAATAAGACCACCTGCAGATATGCCGCCAATCCCAGCTCGGCCCAAATCAAACCCGCCAATTCTGCCCAATTCATCGAGTACTGGATCAATTTCACTTGACATCCGTTTTGCGCTATCAAGTATGTTTTCTTTGTGTTGTTGGCGTTTATTGAATCGTTGACCGTGGTCTGGTAAATCTACTGCACAGACATTGATCCCTCGTCGTACGCTCCGTAAATATCTGCCTGAATCAAGTTCCTTATCTACTGTGCGGCCATGCATCCAGAATAGGAATGGTCTTGGTTTCTCATCTTTCCTTACGAGGAGGCATGGAACCCCTGCGAGTTCAACTTCTGTAGATACCTCTTTTAGCCTGCTAGGCAAAGAATC
>JABHWX010000152.1 GCA_018657585.1 Phycisphaerae bacterium | reverse complement strand
CCTAGCGTGCTTAGCCTTAGGTCTTAAAAAAGGGGATGTGCTGTGGACTTCACCGATTTCATTTGTCGCATCGGCGAACTGCGGCTTGTACTGTGGAGCGTCAGTTGATTTTGTTGATATAGATAAAAACACATTTAACATGTGTCCGATAGCACTTGAACAAAAACTGCAAGCAGCAGAAAAATGTGGCACGCTCCCAAAAATTGTTATACCCGTACATCTGTGCGGAGAATCGTGTGACATGAAGCCGATTCATGCCCTTGGCAAAAAATATGGTTTTAAAATCATTGAAGACGCGTCCCACGCAATCGGAGGGAGATATAAAAACAATCCAGTAGGTTGCTGTGAGTACAGCGACATTACAGTATTTAGTTTTCACCCAGTCAAAATAATGACAACTGGCGAAGGTGGCATGGCAATGGCGAACGATGAACACCTCGCAGACACGATGGAACTGTTACGTAGCCACGGTATTACTCGCGATGAATCTCTTATGACTCATGAATCTGATGGAGGGTGGTATTACCAACAGGTTGGCCTTGGTTTTAATTATCGTATGACCGACATCCAAGGGGCGCTTGGCTTGAGCCAACTTTCAAGAGTGGATGCAAATGTTCTACGTAGGCATGAAATTGCAGGGCGATACGATGAAGTATTTATTAACACCAGCATTACCCCACAACAACAGTTACAGGGCACATACTCTACGTATCACCTCTATATCATTAATTTTGAAGCGGGTATCACTGCGCAAGAACACAAACAGATATATGTATCGATGCGAGAATCTGGGGTCGGAGTGAATCTCCACTACATTCCGATACACACACAACCCTACTTTAAAGTACTTGGGTTTAATGAAGGCGATTTTCCAATTGCAGAACAATATTACAACAGGGCTTTGACATTACCGTTGTATCCAAATTTAACACCAACCAATCAAGCATCCTGTATTGAATCATTGCTTCAAGTGTCAAACCTATGAAACTTGCACTTGGCACAGCACAATTTGGCTTTGCATATGGCGTTGCAAACAAGAATGGCCAAGTGAGTAATCGAGAGGTAAAGTCAATTATTGAAAGTGCCCGTAATGCAAACATAGATATGATTGATACAGCTATTGCCTATGGTGAAAGTGAAGAGCAGCTTGGCAACGCCGGTGTTACAGGATTTAATGTCATTACAAAATTGCCACCAGTGCCAGACGGACAATCAGATGTTGCGCAATGGATGAATCAACAGGTTGGTGACTCAATCAGTCGGCTTAAAATTCAACAATTAGATGGATTGTTACTTCACCAACCCTCACAACTCCTTGAATCAGGTGGCGAAGAATTATGGCAAGCAGCACATAGCCTTAAAGCAAATAAACTTGTGTCAAAGATTGGATATTCAATTTACGACCCATCAGAACTCGACTTGCTCTTTGAAGAGTTTCGTCCAGATATAGTTCAAGCACCTTACAATATTATTGATCGACGATTAGACTCTTCGGGCTGGTTACAAAAATTATTCGATAATGGTGTGGAAGTACATGCTCGATCTGTATTTTTGCAAGGTGTATTACTTATGACACACAGCGACCGACTAGAACTATTTAATAATTGGGCTGACTTATGGTTAGCATTAGACAAATGGCAATCAGAAAACTCCGCAACTGCGCTGGAGACATGTTTACAATTTGTATTAAATGAAACGCGCATTGACAGAGCCGTTGTAGGTGTAGATTCAGAAAGACAACTTCATGAAGTATTGTTGGCCTGCAATGCCACTGTGCCGACCCCACCGGACACCCTGGCTACGACAGATTCATTGCTTCTAAACCCATCCTGTTGGAAGATCCCATGAACACTATCGCTATAGTTCAAGCAAGAATGGGCTCAACACGGTTTCCCAACAAAGTAATGCAACTGATAAACGGTGTGCCGATGATAGAACTGTTGCTTGCAAGGCTTGCCGACTCAGAAAAGATAACCAAAATTGTGTTAGCTACTTCAAAGGATCCGAGAAATCAATCACTAGTAGATCATGTACAGTCACTGGGTATTCAGGTTTATCAGGGTAGTGAGCACGATGTGCTAGACCGTTATTATCAAGTCGCCACGCAGCAAGAAGCAGATACGATTGTTCGCATCACAGGAGACTGTCCCCTTGTAGATTCCAAAATAGTAGACGCTGCTATAGCGATGTTTAAAGAAAACGGTGTGGACTACGTTTCCAACGTTATTCCGCCAACGTTCCCAGATGGCCTCGATGTGGAGGTGTTTGGGTACAACGCTCTAGTACAGGCATGGAACAACTCGACAGATTCTCTTGAACGCGAACATGTAACACAATATATACAAGAATCAAACCAATTTAATAAAGCCTGTTTATCACACTGTGAAGACCTCTCTCAGCAACGATGGACAGTGGATGAGCCTGAGGACTTTGAAGTCATAAAAAATATTTTTAATCATTTTTCTCCAAATAAAAACTTTGGTTGGCTAGAAGTAGTCAAGTTATCGCACGACGAACCTTCAATTTTTATCCCAAATCAACATGTTTGCCGAAATGAAGGTGCAACAATGGGTACTGGTCAAAAATTATGGAAGCGAGCAAAGAGCATTATTCCAGGTGGAAACATGCTTCTGTCAAAACGCGCTGAAATGTTTTTACCAAACCAATGGCCAGCGTATTACAGCAAAGCATCAGGTTGCACTGTTTGGGATCTTGATGGCAAAGAGTTTATTGATATGTCTATCATGGGCGTTGGAACAAATATTCTTGGTTATGGAAATCCAGAAGTTGATGAAGCAGTACAGCGGGCCGTGACTCTTGGAAATATGTCAACACTCAACTGTCCAGAAGAAGTTGCGTTGGCTGAAAAACTCATCGAGATGCACCCGTGGGCAGACATGGTTCGGCTAGCAAGAACTGGAGGTGAAGCAAACGCAGTCGCAATCCGAATTGCACGTGCGGCGAGCGGAAAAGACAACGTGGCAATCTGTGGATACCACGGTTGGCACGATTGGTATCTTTCAGCAAACATCGGAAGCGATGAATCGCTTGATGACCACCTTCTCCCAGGGCTGGAACCAAAAGGTGTTCCACAAAACTTAAAAGGTACCGTGTTTCCATTTCACTACAACAATTTTGAAGAACTTGAAACTATTGTGCGAGACCATGACATAGGTGTTATAAAAATGGAAGTGTCTCGAAACGAAGGCCCACAAGATAATTTTTTACAAAAGGTACGCAAATTGGCAACAGACAACAACATTGTCCTTGTGTTCGATGAGTGTACTTCTGGTTTTCGGGAAACGTTTGGCGGTCTTCATTTGAAATATGGGGTGGACCCCGACATTGCCCTGTTTGGGAAAGCTCTAGGAAACGGGTATGCAATCACCGCAATTATAGGCCGGCGTGAAATAATGGAATCTGCACAAAGTACCTTTATAAGCAGTACGTTTTGGACGGAGCGAATAGGACCAAGCGCAGCACTTAAAACACTTGAAGTTATGGAGCAAACCAAATCATGGGAGTTGATTACAAACATAGGGCTAGATATACGAAATAAGTGGCAAGAGTTGGCAGATACCCATGGACTGGAAATTGAGCATTGGGGGCTACCAGCACTTACAGGATTTACCTTTACAGGAAAAAACGCCATCGCCTACAAAACACTAATTACGCAAGAGATGTTACAAAGTGGATACCTTGCAGGCAATTGTGTGTACGCATGCACCGCACATACGGATGAGATAATTGAGGGGTTTTTTGCAACTCTTGACCCAATATTTGGACTGATTAAACAGTGCGAAGAAGGACTTGATGTTAACAAGCTGCTCTCGGGTCCAATCTGTCATTCTGGGTTTAAGAGATTAAACTAAATGGTTATGAACATAGTATTTCGCACAGACGCATCTTCTGAAATTGGCACTGGTCACGTAATGCGCTGTGTAACACTGGCAAATAAATTACGAGATAATCGCGCAACTTGTACATTTATTTGCAGAGACCACATAGGAAATTTAGTTAACCATATTAAAGAACAAGGATTTACTGTACACGTGTTGCCATTGGTAGAAACAAGTCCCATAGACAATGATCTAGATCACGCTCACTGGCTAGGGTGTAGCAGAGATACTGATGCAAAAGAAACTAAAGAAATTCTAAATTCCATTAAACCAGAGTGGCTCGTTGGAGATCATTATGCACTTGACATTACTTGGG
>JABHWX010000151.1 GCA_018657585.1 Phycisphaerae bacterium | reverse complement strand
TAAATTTTCTGTAATGCGATCTGAATCGAAGATGCGTTGCCATTGCAAATACAAATGCGATTTTTGCAATTTCAGAGGGCTGCATGTCCGTAAACCCCACGTTTATCCAACGACGAGCTCCGTTCCTTGGATGAACTATAAATTCTGGCACACCTGGCAAAAGCAAGAATACTAAAAGCAACAAACCAAACACGTACAACCACCAACTGGCTTGCCTATATCTCTTTTGAGGAACAAATGCGATTGCAAATGCACACGCAATCCCAATTGCTCCAAGCATTATTTGTCTTGAAGCAGTATTTGGTCTTGTTGTGCTGATCGCTTCGACTCCAAGTAACGTCAACAGAAGCGCCGCTACAAACACAAACCAGCCCACGTGGATTTTCCGAACTTTTGAACGGTGAAGAGTTTTTGATGTGCGAGATTGAATACCCATTCTGTTAATCCAAGTACCCTTCCACCTGCAGTGCATGAAGGATTTGGTTTGCAATTGGACCAGCAACCCGTCCGCCACTTCCTCCATGCTCAACAAGAACTGCAACAACGAACTTTGGTTGCACATCGTTAATTGGTGAAGCCATCACAAGAAACCACGAATGGTCAAGCCCTTTAATCTCTTCCGATTCATTATTCAAGCGATACGGTGGTGCTTCTGCTGTTCCAGTTTTCCCCCATAATCTAACTCCCTCAATATTGAACGTAGATTCGTCATTGCCACGACCATACCGTAGCCTTGAACCCGTTCCATATTGTTTTGCAATTGAATCATGCAAGCCGTCAAGCGCTAGTGAAACGCCCTCTGAATCTAGACGCAAATCCAATGGCTCGTGGATGAGACCCTTGACTAGTGTAGGTGCAATCCAGATACCTCCGCGAGCAAGTGTTGCGTATGCTGATGCGGCGTGCAGTGGGGACCAAGTCATCGCGCCTTGCCCGATTGAAATACTCACTGTTGCAAATGCTAATTCTCCACGATTGCGAAGCATTTCAACATCTTGTTCACTTGGTAGATGCCCAAGGATTCCTGACGCATCGGCTTTTGTTAGGCCAGAAGCCAGTGGTTGCGACATACCAAATCGTTGCAACCACTCTATAAGTTTTTCAAATCCAAGCCGCGTACCAAGTTCATAAAAAAAGAAGTTGCATGAACGAGCAAGTGCTTCAACTGCTTTAAGTTTACCGTGCGTTTGGTTATTGTATTTCTGCCTATAAATCCAACATCGTGCAGCATCCTTGACATTTTTAAAATAATGGCCAACGCATTCAATGGAATCAGAAGGAACGAACTCGTCGTCGGTCACAGCAGCAGCTAACACCAACGGTTTTATTATTGAGCCAGGAGGATACAACCCTTCAGCTGCACGGTTTAACCAAGGGTATCCATCAACATCTTCTTCATCACGCAATGCAGGTGTTGAAGCCATAGCAAGAACTTCACTTGTCTCAATATCAAGCACCACAACCGCACCTCTAAGTGGAGCACCATTTGGAAGCTTCAAATTGTTGTGCCATTCTTGTACTTGCATCAATCCAAACTCTGGAGACAGCGAAGCCTCTACTCTTGATTGCAAATCAATATCTAGTGTTAACTGGATATCTTGTCCGCCCTGCGCTGGAGTTCGCGAAAGTTCGTCGCCACTTCTGTGCATAACAACCTGTCCGCGTGAACCCCGAAGTACATCCTCTAGCGATTTCTCTACACCTCGCTTGCCAACTTCATCACCTGCTCTGTAACCAGATAAATCCACACTCCCTCTTGTCTTGAATGGTCGTTTTTGAATATCTTCCTTCCAAACATCTTCACGAACATCGCCAACAATTAACTGCGCAACATCGTCAAGCACCACTTCAATTACGTTGAATGTTCGCATCGGTCGTGGCAAAGTAGATTTGTCAAGAAGTACCGAGTGCACTCTATTCGGATAGTCTCTTTGCCTAGAATGTTCGACATGAATTACATTGTCGAATCGTTCGCTCAGTAATTCAAATGCAATTGCAACTTCGTCTGAAACTCTAGGTATTACAACATGTGGTTCACGTTGCTCCCTAATAGGGTTTTGCTTGAATTTTACACTTTCACCATATCGTTTCCTGTGCGCCTTTTCTTGTTGTTCCCAAACGAATTTAGCAGTTTTCTCAACTTCTTCTCGAATCAGTTGTAAATTATGTTCCAGTGTTTTGCGATCGATGTTTCCAGTCGCTGCAACCGTAACCCAAAATTCTTCTAACTCACTCATTCTCCCTTGAAGGAATACATCAACATACGCTTGGCGTTCTTCAGGAGATATCGCTTGCCAACGCTCCTTCCCTATTGACACTTTCGCATCTTCGCTAGCAAATTCACGAGCACGATCTGCAGTAATGACATCCCAATCAATTTCTACGGAGTATGAGGCCGTGTCTTCTGCGAGAACTTTTCCATTGCGATCAAGAATCTTCCCACGCCAAGTAGGCAAATAACGAGTCGAGCGTAAACGACCCTGCGCTTTTGCGAACCGCGACTCTCCCTCCTGCAAAGTCAGTTTTCCAGCCTGAAAAACCAAAGCGAAAAGCACCACTACGCATACCAATGCGAGAACAATAAGTCTGCGGTAAAAAAGAATAAGGCGTTTGAACATAAACGATAATGGTAAGACTAGAGTAAGGTACAGGCAAAGGACACTACTGCGTGCAAAAACCTTCTATATCTCTCATCGTCAGTACGTACAATCAACCCGATTTTTTGCGGCTCGTTCTTCATGGTGTTGCGAATCAGACGGATACAGATTTTGAGCTACTCATCGCAGACGATGGCTCTACGCCTGAAACCAAATCACTCATTGATGAATTCAAACAAAAAAATTCATTTGCAATCACCCATATCTGGCACGACGATAATGGTTTCCAAAAGGCACAAATTCTGAACAAAGCAGTACTTGCGTCAAAGAATGATTACGTTGTTTTTCTTGATGGCGATTGCGTCCCTAGGACACATCATGTTCGCGACCACCGAAGATTAGCTAGAAAAAACCGCATTGTTGGATGCAGCAGAATTCTACTTGACGAAACTATTACAAAACATGCCATCGGCAACCAACTTCAAGTGCATAATTGGACCCCATTGAAACTTTTGGGGTTTTTCATCAGCGGTCATGCCAACCGAGTCGCAGCCCTCTTGCGAGTACCTATGGGGCCCCTTAGGACAATCACCCCAAAAAACTGGAAGAAAGTACGTGGCTGTAACTTTTCCATACACAAATCTGATTTCATTCAGATCGGAGGATTCGACGAATCATTCACTGGATGGGGATATGAAGATTCCGATTTAGTCGCTAGAGCCATTAATTCAGAGTGCTATGTACGCAGAGGCGACTACTTGGGGACAGTATTTCACCTCTGGCACCAAGAAGTGAACCGTAACGAAGCCGAGAGCAACAAATCCTCCCTTGAGGAAACCCTGAATACTGGTCGAAAAATGGCGAGATCATCCTCAATTGTGGGTTAGGGGCTAGGCAACGAGGGTTAGTATGGGTACAATCCCCGTCCTTCCCCCACAAAGGGACCGTCAGTGACAAGTCGTATGCTTGGCACTGCATGGGGTACTGATCGCGGCGATGAGTGCTCCAAGTCCACGGAGAAGTTCGCCGCGGATTGGGCTTCGCTTGCTGGTTTGTCCCTCCGCGATTAAGCATTGCTTGAACATGATTTATCATGCGATAGCAGGAGGTTCGCAAGAGTTGCTCTGCTAAAGAAGAATCTCAACATTTTGGCCCGTGGTGTAATCGG
>JABHWX010000150.1 GCA_018657585.1 Phycisphaerae bacterium | reverse complement strand
CGATATGCGGTCTATCATTCACATAGTAAATTGGCGTTGTTACGTATCGAGTCTCTTTTGACATACGACACAGTGTAGATAGGATGACGCCTGAAAGGAACCACGCCATGCACCACAATTTCATTCTGCCTTTCTTTGTCCTTCTCTTAAGCAGCACTGCATCTGCACAGGACGCACTTGGATCTGGCAATGCCCTCGATGCAAACACCTTCTCTGGCGGAACCACGAATAGTGTAAAAGAATTGCCTGCGGGTGTCCGGAATAGTGAAATCAGAAATCAGAACGTGCTTAATGGAAGGGGATTTAATGAGGGAATCGGGCGTGACTCAGCAAGTTTGCGACTCTTGGCAGATGCTGAGGGGGAAGGCAGTGCCGAATACCAAGATGTTCTCAACAACTCTCCTTGGTATTGGAATAACTGGAATCAAGAATCTGCCCAATTCCTCTCAGAAGGCGAGTCGAGTTACTTTAATCCAAACTTTATCGACAACTGGTCAACGTCTCCATTGCAGATGTCTTCTGGTCGCAACCTACGCTCTTTCTCTCATGAATGGAGCGAGGAATCTGCAAAAAAATATGGAGGTGATGGGGAACTTGAATTACCAGACGAGTGGACAAGACGGCAAGTTGATCAATATAAGTTGGGGCAGTTACTTGGAAACGGAGATATGCCCAACTCTCTTGACACCTCCCCTCAACCTGTTGGCACGCTCCGAACGAGTACTAAAACTGGGTACCTCGCTGCATCACCTCTTACGGGTGTTGGGTTTGAGGATACAGCGCAACCAACTTCGGCGCTTGGTTTCACTGCATGGGATGAGGCTAGGGTGTTAGAGGATGCACAAAATGGAATCGGAAACGACAAACTTGTACAGCCTTGGCGGACAGAAGAAAACAGGCTTGTACAGGGCGAACTGCAAAATCAAATAGACATCTCTGATTCATACAACCGTGTTCTTGCTTCAGTTGCTGATAGAACAACCTCCGAACTCGACAAAGACGGTGAGGGTGCAAAAACCGAAGAGTGGATTGAGGGCGAGTATGCAAAACTGCAGTCCGATCTTACCGGTGTACCCTTTGAGGGGGATGATGTAGATGAATTGGATGATGCTACGAGCACATTAAATACAACTGAAGATGTGGGTGATGGTACCGATGCTGCCGAAGAAATTACCGCTGCGTTGCGCCATGGAGAGCGAATTACTGGTTTTACTGGAAAGTACAACACGCGATTTGATGAACTTGTTGCACTTGGGGAGACGGAGTTAGCAAAGGGAAACTACTTCGATGCTCAGTGGCGATTTGACCAAGCCTTGCAATTTATTCCGGGACACCCGCTAGCCACAGCTGGTCTTGGACATGCAAAAATTGGATCTGGGTTGTACCTCTCGGCTGGGTACATTTTGCAGTCTTTGCTTTCGTTTCAACCTGAAATGATTGATGTTGAATACGACGACTCACTGCTCCCACCAAGAATAGAACTCGTTCGAGCAGCGGTTACTGTTCGTAGCCGGCTTGATGGTGAAAGAGATGGTGGAACATACGCCTTTTTGCTTGCATATCTTGGACATCAACTTGGTGATACAGAGATGATTGAGCAGGGTTTATTACGTTTACAACTGTATTCAGATAGTGACGACCCACTTGTCCCATTACTTAAATCAATCTGGCTTCCAAAAGAGGTTACACCAACGGAGCCAGAGTAGCTAATCGTGTAATTCCTGCACGAACACTATCGCCTTTCTCAACGTGGACAGTTACGTCATCTGGTCGTGGGAGAATGAGTTCTGTTGTTGAACCAAATTTAATCATCCCAAACGGCTGCCCTTGAGTAAACTCATCGCCATCTTGAACTGGACAAACAATATTTCGAGCTATCTTTCCTGACACTTGTCGCAAACCTATTGATTCGCCATTGTGTTGAAAAAACAGGGTGTTCGATTCATTCACCTTTGCCGATTCTTCCGATCGTGCATCTAAAAATTTCCCCTTTCTATACAACGTTTTAATGAGTGAACAATTACATGGTGTTCGGTTGATATGTACATTCAACACGCTCAAAAAAATTCGAATGATGACCGCCCTTCCCTCTACAGTTTCATGGGAGTCCATAAATTCAATTGCAGATATAACCCCATCTGCTGGACTAAGCATCATGCCTTCTGGTAAATCTTTTGGGATAGATCGCCACGGGTTTCTAAAAAACGAAACCAGCGAAACCCAAAGAATACCTATTGGAATCAAAGCCAACCACCACTGAAAATATGCTGAGATTGCGGCAACAAATACGAGAATGAAGGTAATCGCAAGCCATTGCTTCCACCCATATCGTGTAAGTGTCAAAAGAGTATTACTCGCTTGCTTTGCCGATAAACATGCCAATCAGTCCTGCAAGAATTGCAAATGCTGCAAATCCGCCGCCCCAAATCATCAAATCGCCAGTCACCATAGCACCCAGTTTTGGTGATACGTTCATAATGCTTGCCATAAGCATCATGCTTACAGCTACAAGACAAATTATTGCACCAAGTAAGAATCCAACACCGGCTCCAGACCATTTGCCATCGTAAACTTCAATTGCGGCAACAGCTAGTCCCATTGGGGCGTCTGATTCTGCAGCCACCTGTTCTGGTTCTGCAGAGTCAAATAAGCCCGATGCACTTGCAGCAAACTCTCCGCTTTCTTCGTCCCAAACTTCATCAAGAAGTTCGGCTCCAAGTGATGTGTCATCAGATTCTCTGGTGAGATCAAGAAGGCCACTGCCACTACCAACAGATTCTAAATCTAGTTCTTCGTCAAGTGCTTCGGCAACTCGAGTTTCTGCAGAGTCGTCGTCTTCTCCACCCTCAAAAGCGATACCAACGCCACTGTCTGAGTTCGTGTCTCCACCTAAGTTAAGACCAGCAGAACTTCCACTTTCACCGAGGTCAAAGCCGAAACCGCTTCCACCCAAATCTAAACCTGCTGCGCTTCCCGAAAGACCTATACCTGTTCCGCTGTCGCTTAAACCAAATCCGCTGCCGTCACTATTTTGTTCATCGATATCCGCAGTTGCTTCACCGCCGACAACGGGTGTATCGGTTGCTGAATCTGCAAGGTCGAAGCCTAGTTCAGAACCGCCTAAGTCCAAATCTAAATCGTCAGTGTGACCAGCATCACCGACGAGAAGGTCCACTTGCTTTACTTTGAAGAGGACTTGATCGTTATCGAGCATCTCGTCAAGTTGCCCAGATTTAGCCATTTCGCGAACCTCGTCTTCGGTCTTTCCTAGTTTCTCGCTTGTTTCAGCTAATGTGTAGAATAATTTTGCCATAGGTGTATAACTCCAATTGGAATCTGTAATTCTACGCCAACCGAGCCTTTGTGGCAATGCCAAAACACAACGGGTCTGGCCCCAAGGCCCTACCTGTATTTGTGGGGTCGATTACCCCCGACTACCCCCGACTACCCCCGATTGCCAACAACCTCCAACAAATCGACTACAGCGACGAATCCATCACCATCGAGATCGGCAGGGAAGACCTCACATGGTCCCCAGACGTCCATTACAGCAAGAAGGTTGGTCACGTTGTTACTGCTCGCTTCGTTATCAAGATTAAGACACGTTTCACCAAAATGCCAATTATTTATGCCTCTCTGCACTAATTAATTGACTGTAAGGGCATTGCTTGAAAAAAAGTACGGTTTTAGAATTGGTATGGCCGAAGAAACTCGGTTGGGCAGTGATTGTTCACTACGCCCGTACATCGCAACACGTTTCAGGGAAGAAACCACAATGGTCAGCCATCTTATGCCGGATGGTGGCGATTTCTTGCCACCATACAACGAATTAATCGAAACATCCAAAACGCAAGCAGAACGTGCGGTTGAAATTATGCTGTATTTCAAGGAAACAAATTGCGTCGAGGCGAAAGATTGGCTCCTAGAACACTATATGCATACATTTGTTCGAAGCACTGCACGGCGCCTTGCTTCAAGGCTACCAAAGAGTATTGATGCTGACGATCTAGAACAAGTTGGTTACTTTGGTCTCGTTGATTGCATTCATAAGTACAACCCTTCTTTGAAGTATAAGTTTGAAACGTTTGCAAGGCAGCGAGTCGAGGGTTCAATGCGAGATCACCTACGCAAAGAGGATCCTGCTTCGCGCTTAGCGCGTAGTCGAACAAAAATGATTGCACGGGGTATATGTGAGTTTAATGCCCAGTTTGGACGAAAACCCACTGACAAAGAGTTGCAACATGTTCTTGGTCTGGAGGATAAAGAATTTGCAAGTGTCATCCGCGACGTACATGTACCAACCACTATCCCATTCCACCCAACTGGCGAAGACGGTGTGGGTGAGGGGTTAGTGGCAATATCGATCGAACTCAAATGCAGCGGGCATGAAGATGTTGATAACCGAGATTTACACGATTGGCTTTGTGGGACACTGGGAACATACGACAAACTTATCGTTGTGTTGATGTACAAAGAAGGACTCACCATGCTCGAAATTGGACACACAATTGGATATAGTGAGTCAAGAGTAAGCCAGCGACTCAAACACATTCACGCGATACTCAAGAGTAAACTCTCAGACGATGGGTATGGAGAATGGCTCAGGGCTGGTTAAGGAGCGGAATAATCCACTGTACAAAGATGCCAAATGCTATTGCAATTGCAGTAATACCAATGACAACTTGCCCTGTCATAATGAAGACGGATCGCCAATACGTTGCATAGGATTGCTCACGAAGTGATCTGTATACCACTGAGATACCAAATGCCATTGGTAGTAGTAATACATACCAAACGCTTTGGATAGCGTTCATTGGTTCTAAAAATGGAATCCATGACAACATCATTTTGTTCCACCTGAAACTTCAGAATCCCCTGCTCGACGCACGATTCGCCTTTCAAGATCTTCGCCTGGTTTCGATTGAAACAAATCAAGAAGCACTACAAAATTCATTAGGCCTGCCATGGCGATGAAAAGTGTGCCTATTTCGTTTGCGTGGCTAAGCCCAACTAGGGTTGCTTTTTCTGCGATAGGCAACGGGGCAATGAACACTTGGTTCAGCAAATCAATTCCAATTACAATTGGTCCACACCATACCTGCGCAATAAACCATAGTCCATCTTGGTTATGGTCAACAGCATCAATCCCCCCAACAAGTACTCCGCTTAGAACGAGGAATACTATTCCAGACATAATTAAGAAGCCTCGTCGCTTCTGTCCCAAAGAAATGTGTCCCAAACCGGGCAGCAGCCAACCCAGTATCAGCGCCAATGCGTGAACGGGATGGTCTTGGAGTGGTTTTTTATGCATTGGGGGGGTGTGTACTTACAGTTGAACTCGGGAAAATAAAAGGGGCAACGTTGTTTTTTTCGGTTCGTGTATGCTACCAACGTGAGCAAACAAGAAGACCATCATAGCGACCCTGTCATGCCAAGTGATTGCGACGAAGTCGTAGATCGCAGAAGCGGCATTGATCGCAGAGATTTGCAAGCACCATCAAAAGATCTTGATAGGCGAAGAGGACCCGGTCGACGGCGATCTGATTTCCTTCGGGCTGCCGAAGAGGGCGAAATGACACAAGAACAATTTCTGTTCTTGCTTGCCATTAATGCGTTTAAGGAAGCAAACGGAAGAACATTCCCGACATGGACGGATGTGCTTGAGGTTGTAAGAAAACTGGGTTACCGAAAAACGATGAAGAGCGAATTAGACCTTGGGAGTAAATCTAGCGACTGGACCGAGGAACCAAACACACTAAGCGGTGTATGAATGAACCTAAACTCATACGAAGTAGTCTGCATTTATTTGGATATATTTGTACCACTCTTCGGGTAAATCTTCTTCTGGGAAAATTGCTTGCACGGGACACTCGTCTATGCAAAGTCCGCAATCAATGCAATCATCTGGGTCAATGTATAACATTTCTGCGCCACCAAATTTGTCACTGTCGCTCAATGGGTGAATACAGTCTACGGGGCACACGTCCACGCAAGCTGTGTCTTTTGTTCCTATACATGGTTCTGCAATAATATGTGTCATGGTGTTACTTTGTTCTACTCTTAAAAAATAGTTTTGTTGTTTTTTGAGAAAAGAGCATTATGTCATGGATGTGCGTTTGGGTCTACCCAACATCCAAAAAGAAGAAACGACCCTTGAATGGGGCCGTTTCCTCATGTGATCCATAGGTTGAATAACGCTTTTTATTTACGTCGGCGACGAGTAGCCTTCTTACGAGTAGCTTTCTTGCGAGTAGTCTTCTTTTTAGCCTTCTTGCGAGTAGCTTTCTTGCGAGTAGCTTTCTTGCGAGTAGTCTTCTTTTTAGCCTTCTTGCGAGTAGCTTTCTTACGAGTAGCTTTCTTGCGAGTAGCTTTCTTGCGAGTAGCTTTCTTACGAGTAGCTTTCTTACGAGTAGCTTTCTTACGAGTAGCTTTCTTACGAGTAGCTTTCTTACGAGTAGCTTTCTTACGGGTGGCTTTTTTACGAGTAGCCTTCTTCCTCGTTGCTTTCTTTTTGGCCATGATCATTGACCTCCTTGTTTCAACAATGCGCGCGTTGGGACCACTGACGGACGTTCCGTCAGTAGAGTTGTAACCGTATCGGGCTTCAATTGGAAGACTCTTTACATATTTTTTTTATACAACAGATGTAATTGCATAGTGTTATTGTTTGATTATCGTTTTTCAACCAGACTAAAAAGTGCGTACAAGGGTGGTTACGCGTTGTTTTTTAACACTTGCGTGTAATTATTGTTGTGTATATAAGTTTTTTGTTTTTTTACACTTACAACTTTTTTTCTTTATTTTTTATTAAAATTTTACAAAAAAACAGTTTTCGTATCTTGTTGGTTATTTTATCTATGTATTACAACTATGTACATCACAAGTATGTATTTCATAAAACAAAAAAACTTGAAAAAAATAGCAAAACAAAAAGAACATCGCTATCCTTCAGTGCAATATGAAAAACATTCAGCACCATACTTGTGCAAACGGTTTGCAAATTGTTACACAACACATACCAAATGTAAAAACCGTTGCTCTGAATTGGGGTGTTCGTGCTGGCAGCGCAATAGGCGATTGTGATGGAGAAAGTGTTTTGCTTACCGAGTTGATACAACGTGGGATTCGGAACTTCACAGCAAAGGAACACACTGATGCCTTAGATTCACTCGGTGTCCAAAAACACGTTGCTTGTGGTGCCGAATTCATACGAATTTCTGCTGTTTTTCTCGGTAACCGGCTTCAGGATGCTCTCCCGTTGCTTGGCGGATATTTTTTGTCACCGACAATCTCAGAAAATGACCTTAAAGCGTGTAAAAACCTCTGTTTACACGCATTAATGGGTCTCACTGACAACCCCTCCCACCTTGCATCAATTGCACTCAATTCACACCACCTTCCGCCACCGTTTAACCGATCGCCATACGGAACAGAATCTTGTATTCGTTCAACAACCATCGAGCAGCTCCGTGATGTACACAAAACTGCTTTCATCCCAAATGAATCTATTCTTGTTCTGGTTGGTGATCTAGATAGTGAGTGGGTGGTGCAACAAGTTTCGCTCCTTACTGAAAACTGGGATTCGTCCACCCCAAAAACGAATACACCTTCCCTGCAAGAGCGAGGGACACACTTTATTGAACAAGATTCTTCACAAGTCCATTTAGCTTTTGCTTTTGATGCGCCCGACGCTTCAAGCGCCAACTCCATTTTAGAAGCGGTTGCTATCTCTATTTTTGGTGGAACGACAAGTGGTCGTCTCTTTACACAGGTGAGACAACGACGATCGCTTTGTTATAGTGTGTCTGCAAGGTACTCTCCAGCCAAAGAGCGTTCTGCTGTTCGTATGTATGCTGGAACAACACCTGAGAGGGCGCAAGAAACTGCAGATGTTTGCTTAGAACAACTAGCAGAACTTACTGGCGGAATTAGCGAAGAAGAATTTATCCGCACGATTGTGCAGATGAAGGCACGAACGGTCATGCATGGCGAATCTACTGCTGCACGCGCTAGTGCACTTTGGGGAGATCAATATGCATTGGGTGTAACAAGGACCATGCAAGATCGATTGCAAGAAATAGATGATGTAGAGCTTGAGGCTGTGAACGAGTGGCTATCAAACCGAACTATTGGCGAAGTGACCTTTGTGTCAGTCGGACCACATCCACTCACAATTGCGCCGGAATCGCTTGTTATTGGGTGTTAATGGGCGTTTTGTACATCCAGCACCTATTAATCAACTGGAACCTCAGCAAGACATGGAGGTTGAACATTTGAACCAAGTTCTGGTTTTGCTGGGTTGAAATACGCGAGAACTTCCTCGCCATTCACGAGTCGCGATGGAAAACGGCTCAACATTGCTTCAACTTCTGGGCTGTAGAAACCGGTTTCTGCATCTACCGCGGTGTGTCCAAACAACCCAATCGTAACTGAACTAAGCTCCGCTTCATCGTTGTGATAGAAAAAAGCCTCAAAGCCCTTCTTTCGCAACTCAGTTGCATATCCCTCTGCTGAACTCCTTCTTCGGTCTCGAGGAAACTCGCCACTGTCAAAATCGCCCCAAACGGCAACCTCAAGGGTAAAAATTGGCACCACTGTTGGAAACTCTCGACGAATCGTCCACAAATCATAGGGATGAAGTTCTCTTCGCATACGAGGTGGTTTGAATTTCATCAGTAGAATCTGTGCAAACAGTTGCCCGCCCTGTGGAGCACGAAGAGAACGTAACATTTTAATGTCTCGCTGAGCCATTTCGTCGTCATACCCCTGATAATCACCAAACGTAAGTACGGAACCCCTACTTCGCTGTCGAACAGACATGTTTTGTGCAAGGGCAGGAATTTGCATTCCAAGTTGGGATCGGGTTGATTCGGCTACTGATTCGTGCCCAGAACCCGTAAATGTAGCAATTACAATCGCAAACTGGGGCTCGCTTGGTTGTGCTGCTCGAAGGATGGAATGGTCGTCATCCATAGCAATTTCACCAAAATCCCACGTCGAAGTGTCCATGATGTCCGCCGCGACCTGTGAAGAGCCGTCTGCGTTTGTTGTTTGGTATGCGCTCTGTGAAGTTGTTGTGGCGGAATCGCAGCTTAGAAGAAAACTGATACAAACAAAGGCGGGGATGGATAGAATTGTTCGTGTCATGTTGGATATCGTACACGCGTAATTCAATTGTGAAAAAGCGCTGTTTTTACGCCATAATCCATGGTGATATCGGACTTTATGAAAACTTTAAAAAAAGTCCCAAAGTTCAAGAAAAGTCTATCAAAAGTTCGATAAAAAGGGAGTGCTGGTCGTATATGCTTGGTGGCTTCGACGAGCGTCATGTTCAAAACAGGGAAGTGTTTGGGACTCTTGAGGAAACGGTCGCTTGCGACAAAAAAAGGTGTAAGAAATGTCTGAAATATCTGTCGTCGGAAATGCAGTGGTGGGAAATGTTCGAGGAAGAGCTCCTGCTACTCCAATAAAATCAGTTGAAGTTGTTGCTCCATGTACTGACAGTACTGTAGTTGAAACAACTGATAGTGTTGAATTTTCAGCAGAAGCACGGTTGCTTGAAAAGATTCAACAGTTACCCAGCGTTCGGCAAGAACGTATCGATGCTCTTAAGAGCGCTATAGCTACAAACACGTATTTAACAAACGATAAACTCGAGCTTGCACTTGATCGACTGATTGATGAAACTCGCGAGTAGCCGTCAAGTAATACAACGTATTTTAAAACAAACGTGCGCCACGGTAGTTTTTACTGTGGTGCTATTTTGTATAGGGTGTTCGTCATCCCCGAAACAAACAGGTCCAACAATGGTGGGGGCGTTTTGGGTGTATGCACCAGATCAAATTGAAATCCACCCATTAAGCCGGTTCGCGCCGTCAGAAGAGCAAGGCAAGGATTTGGTGTATGTTCATGTTGAATGCAAAGATGGCGACGACTTTGCCTGTAGGGGTACTGGTGTATTAACCGTATCTCTTTTTTCGAAAAACGATTCGCACATCAACACAAAAGTTGTTGACCTTGGCGATGCAATAGTAAATTACGATTACTTCGATGCTGTAACAAGAACGTATCAAGTCATCTTTGATGATATCCGAGACGATTGCGACGTTGTCACGGCACATGCAACATACGATGGGATTGGGGAAAGAACAATGCAGAGCAAATCCCACACCATCAAAAACTACCGCTAGTACGACTGTTCGGTTGTATTAGCAAGCAGAGGGGTGCCAGATCGTTTTCATCTCAACAAAGGGTTCTATCTCCCAGGGTGACGCCGTTACTGCATTGTCGTACCAATCACTCTCATCAAACGCAACGCAATGGACCCGCTTCATGCTGTCTGCCGAACCTTCCTCTAGGAGAGTTCGGTTCTTTTTTGTAGGGTTTGCAACGTATAACCCTGCGACTTGCCGATGCGTTGCAATATGCTCAAGCAATTCTTTGTTTTTGCCCGTAAGTAAATTAATTACCCCGGCTGGAACATCGGATGTTTGACAAACTTCGCCAAAAATAGCTGTTGTTATAGGGTGCACCTCCGAGCCAAGCGCCACTACCGTGTTACCAGAACATATTGGAGCACCAATGCAGGTTATAAGCCCCAGAAGGGATGGTGATTGGGGGGCGATTGCTACAACTACACCTTGGGGTTGCGGGATTGTAAAGTTGTAATAACTTCCAGCAACCGGGTTCGCGCACCCAATAACTTGCTGATACTTATCTGTCCACCCAGCAAATGTAACTAGCCGATCAACAGATGCATCAACTTCTTTCCGAGCAACTGCGTTTGTTACAGGCTGGGTCACTTGAATAGCAGCTGCAAATTCCTCTTTTCGACCCTCAAGCATTTCGGCCATGCGGTATAAAATTTGCCCACGCAAGTAGCCTGTAATTCCCGACCATGAATCAAACGCTTTGTGTGCTGACTCCACAGCATTACGAAAGTCTTTCCTTGATCCGTGGCAGATATGGGCTACTATTTCACTCTTCTGGTTTTCTATGGCTATCGAACGGCCAGATTCTGTCCGCGGAAATTTGCCACCGATATAGAGTTTATATGTTTTTGGGACAGTTAAGCGTGACATTTATTTTGCCCTCCGAGATTGATTTTGTAAACGAACGTACGGTCGAAGCCCTTGCATACCGCCTTCACGACCAAAACCCGACTCCTTAAAACCACCAAATGGTGATGCCGCATCAAACTTGTTGTAGGTGTTACACCAAACCACTCCCGCATCAAGTTTCTTAGCAACTTCAAATATTTTTGAGCCTTTGTTTGTCCAAATTCCTGCCGCCAGACCATAAGGTGAATTATTCGCCCGCGATATAGCTTCTTGGGGAGTTCTGAATGTCATGACAGAAAGTACTGGACCAAAAATTTCTTCACGAGCAATTGTGTGGCTTGGTTGCACATCCGTGAAGAAGCAGGGGGAACACCAATATCCTTTTGAGGGGAGTCGTTCACTGTGTATTTCGTGCAACTGTGCGCCTTCTTCAGTACCGTTACGTATGTAACGCTCCACTGTGTCAAGTTGCTCTTGAGAGTTAATTGCACCAAGATCGGTGTTCTTATCAAGTGGGTTACCAACTCGAAGGGAGCGTAAGCGGTGTGTTAATTTTGATACAACTTCATCCAAAATAGGTTCTTCAACAAAAAGCCTAGAACCTGCACAACAGACGTGTCCTTGGTTAAAGTAAATACCAGAGACAATTCCCTCAACGGCTTGATCAATTGCTGCGTCTGCAAAAATTATGTTTGCACTCTTGCCGCCAAGTTCAAGGGTCAGTTTCTTCCCTGTTCCAGCAGTACTCCTCATGAGACTTTTCCCGACGGCTGTTGAGCCAGTAAAAGCAACCTTGTTAACAGATTTATGTTCTGCAAGAAGTTTGCCCGTTTCACCTGCTCCTGTCAATATATTGACAACACCTTCTGGTAGCCCTACTTCTTGCATGATTTCAGCTAACCGAAGTGCTGTGAGCGAAGTAGTTTCTGCAGGTTTGAGAATGCACGTGTTTCCACACGCAAGTGCTGGTGCAAGTTTCCATGCAGCCATCATGAGTGGGAAGTTCCATGGAATAATTTGGGCACAAACACCCACAGGCTCAATATTGGCCCCCGGGAATGCATACTGCATTTTATCCGCCCACCCAGCGTAATAGAAAAAATGTTGCGCTACTAATGGCAAATCAACATCGCGTGACTCTTTGATTGGCTTGCCGCCATCCATGGTTTCTAAAATGGCAAGTTCGCGCGAACGTTCTTGTATTCGCCTAGCAATTCTGTATAAATACTTCGCACGTTGCGACCCACTCAACCTTGACCACTTTGGTAGCGCCTTTTTGGCGGCTGTAACAGCACTCTCTACATCTGCTTTTCCAGCACACGCAACATCTGCTAGTTTTTCTTCGGTTGCTGGGTTGATGGTTGAGAACCACGAACGAGATTTTGGTGAAACAAACTTTCCTTGTATGAACAGTTTGTTTTTCTGTTCTATATCTATCTTTGTTGTCTCTGGGGCTAGGCTGTATTCCCACCCAGAGAGTTCTTGTGCTTTTGTTGTCATTACGCCTCACTAAAATCGTACGTGGCGGTGTACCGCCCCGTGTGTTGTCGTACCAATTGCCGTAAAACATCATTTGTTAAACTTGATGCACCAAACCGAAACAATGATTTTGTTAACCAATCGTCCCCAAGTGTTTCTTTCACCATCACAAGGTAATGCAGCGCTTGTTTCGCCGTTTTAATCCCACCTGCAGGTTTCATCCCAATTTTTATGCCTGTCTCCTTGTAATACTCTCGTATTACCTCAAGCATCACAAGCGTCACTGGCATTGTCGCCGCTGGATTCACTTTTCCAGTTGATGTTTTTATAAACACTTCACCATCACTGATTGAACCCGAATGTGCTGCGGCTTGAATCGCCAGTTCTGATGCAAGGCGGACATTCTCTAGTGTTTCCAGTTCTCCAGTTTCCAGAATTATTTTTAGGTGGGCTGTGCCACACACCGTGCGAACTTGTGTTATTTCCTCTGCAACGACATCAAATTCGCCAGACAAGAACGCGCCACGGTTAATTACCATATCAATTTCGTCAGCGCCTGCGCAAACAGCTTCTTTCACGTCGTTCAAGCGCACATCAAGTGGATATTGTCCACTTGGGAACCCGGTGGCAACAGAAGCAACTGCGACACCTGAACCTTCGAGTGCCCGTTTAGCTACTTGAACGAGGCTTGGATAGACACACACTGCTGCAACTGAAGGGAGTGGTGGATCTATTTCCCCTTCCCATGGTTGTATCGCTTTTGTACAGAGTGCGCGTACCTTCTCTGGGGAATCCTTCCCCTCAAGAGTCGTCAAATCAATCATAGAGAGCGCTAATCTAAGACCTTGTTGCTTAGACTCTGTTTTAATAGAACGACTTGCAAACGATTTTGCCCTCTGTTCCACCATGACAGTATCAACCGGTGTGTGCATATCTGCAGTGTACCGATTGATGGTTATTTGCGATTGCGAGCCACCGAAAACATTGCGGGTAATCTCCAACCAACTATGGGTTTGATTGTCGAGTTGCCCTGTGGATTTTGCACGTTATACACCATAAGAACCGAGTTAACGTCATCCACTACATATAAAAAATCCGCCCCACGTCCATCTGGTGTCGTCACCAACGTAAAGCCATTTCCAGTAATCGAGGTTTCAGCAATAGCAGTAGGAGCGTGTTTGTTTGCAGTAAACAAAATCATTCCAAGGAGTACAAAGGCGCTCGCCCATAATGCGTTGTTTGGTTGATATTTCATTTAATTTGGTACCGTCTGCGCATCTGATGCTAGGTTTCTGTATCCAAGATCTTTAATTTTGTTTAAGTTAGAATCGTACGTGATAGCAATCAATTCTTGACCCGTTGTATCAGCAATGTAGACTGTGCCTGTTTGCAGTCCATTCACTGTACCGGGCACTGCAATGTACCGATTCTGTGCAACAGTAACAGCCTCCCCCACAGGGGCGAACGTTACTGCAGCAAGAATTCCTGCAAAGAGAATATTCAGCGCGATTACGCCATTCCTTGAATTTGAGTTGATTTGTTTCATCTGTAGTTAATCCTGGTGGCCGCGTTTTGAAGACATCAAACTTATTGCAATTACGGTTGCAAAGAATAGAAACATCAGCACAAAGCCAGCCCAAGCTCCTGGAGGCTTAAGTGTGTTTGGGTCAGGTGGATCATTTGCTGCAAGTGCAACATTCAAAATGAATGGTGAACAAATACACGCCATGATTCTATTTTTTGTGCGTTGCATACGGCTAAGGATACAGTACTTGGTCTCTTAGTGCGAATTACGAAGTTTTGCGCCGCTTGGGGCGCCTAGCGATTGGTATATTTCTTGGGTTGCGGAAGATTGGTTTAGGGTAAAGAAATGGATTCCACGAACACCTCGGTCGAGTAACTCGGCGCACTGCTGTCCTGCCCAACTAATTCCAACTTTTTTTACCGATTCTGGGTCGTCTTGGAATCGGTAGAGGCGTTTTTGTAGTGTTGCTGGAAAATTTGCTCCGCCTGCCAAATCGGCCATTCTGCGCATTCCAGCAATTGTTGTAATGGGCATGATGCCCGCAATAATCGGGGTGTCTATCCCCACAAGTTCGCACTGTTCTGACCAATCAAAAAACGCGTTGTTATCAAAAAACAACTGGGTACATATCCAGTCAACACCACGGTCAACCTTTTCTTTGAGGTGATCCAGTTGCAAAAGCCTGTTTGGTGTTTCTGAATGGCCCTCTGGAAAACCCGCAACACCTACTCCAAAATCACTCCCGCTATGTTCGTGGATTGCATCAATGAGGTTTGCTGCAAGTT
>JABHWX010000149.1 GCA_018657585.1 Phycisphaerae bacterium | reverse complement strand
CTGCAAACTTTGTAATTGCAGGTAGTAAAATAGGATCGGTCACGCTACCTTCCTGTGGGCGAATCGTGGGCGGTCCAGATGAAATGAAAAATATATACCCAAGAGCTAACAGGATGAAAACACAGAGGAATCCAAATGTGTTCTTAAGTAACTGCAAATTCATAATTGTATTATGACAGATAACGCAACGGCTATACTAAGCACATGAACAAACGACCGATTATCATCCATATTCCAAAAACCGGTGGTACAACTTTGTTTATGGCTATCAGCGGTTCACCCAAACCTCCAAGCCCAAACATGCTCTACAGGCATATCCAAATGTTTGGTGAAAACGAAGAAATGAAATCGAATTGTGGAGACATTTTTGATTGTGACACAAATTCAAAGTATGAAGACAATCAACTTATTTTGATGGTTCGCAATCCACTAGACCGAATTGAATCCGAATTCGGTTTTCTCGGAAATCGAGAAATGTTTAGGGAACTTTGGCAAAAAAACTCCGGTTCAGAATATCCAAAAACACTTTTAGAGTACATAAACCATCCATCGAATGCGAATAGTGTCTGCCGTTTTTTGCTTGGCATACCAATGTATACAAACGAAGTTGTTTCAAAAGAGCAATACAATTCCATCATTGCCACTTTTGACAAACTTCCATTTGTGTTTGGCAGAACAGATCAAATGAGTACGTCAGTTGCAAATGTTTCTCATCAATGTGGAATTGAGTTTGGCGAAACACTACCACGGTATAGGACAAGTTTATATAAACCAAAGCGGGATACTGATTGGGATTCAATCATACATATTTTTAACGATCTGAATGCTTTCGACATACAGTTAGTCCATGAAATCCATTCAAGGTTCGAAATACAAATACAAGAGCTCCCAAAAACGAAAACCGTAAACTTTGACGGCGACGAATATGACTCACTCTACCCTTTCATTTGTGCAGACAAGACACGTTCGCCACTCGAAATATACGCAAATGATTTAGATACACCAGAATTGCTTTATGATTGGGTTGAAAAAAACAAGTTGACATTAGAACCATTGCTTACCTCTTGTTTGCAAAATAACGAAGGGAACGGAAAAGCATTTCTTGTTAATTGGCTAGAACAATCAATCCCAGACATACTCGATGGACAAGCTCTAGAGATAAACAACAATGACCCTTTGCAAACATTGCGACTTCTCGTTGAAAAAAAGTTTATTGAAAATTAAGGAAGTTTGCCAATCACATCAAGCGCCAATTCATTTGTAGAATCATGAAGCAGCATTTTATTTGCGAGTTGTTTTGCTTGCTCATCCATTTTGTTTGCCATAAGAATTTTCAACCGAAGTGATTGCCATGACAGTTCATTGCCGCTTGTTCCAATGAGCCCAATAACCCTAAGCGCTTTTTTATATTGTTCTTTTTTGTAGTAATAACTTGCAAGGACGGCTCTGTCCGCTGGGATGCCGACTTTTTTTTCCAGTGCCGATTCAATTGCTTCAGCCCCTTGTTCATCCATACCCGCCTTCAAACACATTCGACCGTACGCCCCAATTGCGTGATAGACACCCATTTTGTTTATATCAACCAGTTGCAATGTCTCTTTCGCAATTTCTTGGTCTAACTCTACAAAACATTTTGCAATTTTAGTGAGGTACTTATTTGGATATTTGCTTTCTACTAATTCAACGGCTTCTCGCAATTCGTCAAACTTCCCTTGCTGTTCGAGTGCAAGAATCAACATCCAATAATGAAATGGTTTACCTTGCAATTGAACCAAGCACGAGCTGTTGCTTTTCAATGATTCCCACTCGCGAGAGCGAAAAGAAATCGAGGTGAGTGTCGTAAATCGTTGCGTTAACAGTGTTAAAGAAGCAGTATTATTTGATTCCAATAGCGATTGAATTACTTCTTTCCAATCCACATCCTCTGCAATGGGATTCGATGGGAATAAACGAGTTTCCTCTTTGATGAACGGAGTTATAAAAGGCCACTGTGGCAACTTAATCCCAGTAGGGCAAGGAACCTCTGCAAGGACATATACCGCCCCTCCAATAACTTCAAGATACGTAACACTGTCAGTGTTAAATTCGCAGGTGTCAACGAGAAGGGTTGCACCTAGAACATGCACCGTTTTAAGCACTGCTCCATCTTCTTTGGTTCGCCTGTGCACAATAATCACTTTAGTTTCAACAGATAACAATCCAAGAAATTGTTCTAGTTTGTGTTGCGTTGCCTGCACTAACTCTGGCGTGCTCTCTTCTCTGGATAGACGTGGTAAAAGAATTCCAACAACATCCGCGCCGAGTAATGATTTTGCTTTGTCAAATTCATCTTGGCACATTTGATTTGTGACCTCATCATCACCACCCGTTGCAGGCCAGTTGATGAGTTTTACACGAAGCCCACTTTTTTTCCAAAAAGTTTGATACCGTACATCTGTTGCTACAGCTTCGCGAATTGTAAACAATTGTCTATCCACTATCCCCATTTTGACAATGCCATGCACTAATGGACTTACGCCTGTGGCAATAGTTGTAGCAATTGCAGCAGGTGGCATTGGCGGTGACGCAAGCGTTATATGAATAGCACTTCGACCCGCCAACTGTTTTGGTTTACCAGCCATCAGTGGACCATCGGCGACAATAATGACTAATCGAGGTGTTGCTTCAGAAGACATTCGTAGAAACCTTATTCGGCATATTTGATGATATGCGTTGTGTTTAATTCAGGGTTTTCTAGTACTTTGGATGTTCCATCATGCCAATCAATATCAACTTTTTTCACTGCAATTTCACCCAGCCCGAAATGAATTCGAGGATCATGTGCCGATGCGTATCCACATGCTGATGTAATTTCAGCAAACAAATGCGACCCATTTTGAAGTTCGACATCTACTTTTGCTCCAAGTGCGTCACTGCCATAGGCATTTAACACTTGAAATGAAATCCAGTTCCCTCGTTTGGGTACAACATTACGCAAAATGTTTAATGGTGCATTGCTGTTTACGACAACAAGATCCACGCCACCATCACCATCAATATCTCCCGCCGCTACACCGTGTGAACTTGCAATAAGCAGTTCAGATGTACCCCCTTTTGGAGAAACTAATTTGAACCGACCATTTTCTACCTGTTCGAAAAGTAAATTCGGCTCTGCGAGAGGGTCATTACTTGAATAAGAAATCGCGCCAGAAGCTACCCCGCCAGTTGTTTCAAACAAATCAAGAAGTGCGTCATTATTAAAATCAGCAAAGACAATTCCCCAACGAGTGTAGGCGCGTGTTTCGGCAGACAAACCAGATCGCCTTGTCATATCTTGAAAAAAGTCACCTTCATTTCTATAAAACGAATCCGATTCACCTAGAATATTAGTAACAAATATATCAAGGTCACCATCTTGATCAATGTCAACCGGCGTAGTACCCATTCCAGCCTTCGATTTGCCGGCATCATCCATAGCAACATTTCGCTGGGTGGCCTCGTCCACAAAAGTGCCATTGCCTTGATTCACCCAAAGACGGTCTGGCATCGCATCGTTTGCAATAAAAATATCTTGCAAATCATCACCTGTCAAATCAGATACAAAAACTCCAAGGCCTGTCCCTTTGACGTTTGACAATCCTGCTTTTTTTGTTACATCGGTAAATGTTCCATCACCATTGTTAAAGAATAAGG
>JABHWX010000148.1 GCA_018657585.1 Phycisphaerae bacterium | reverse complement strand
GGGCTGCCGCTTGACGGGCTTGGAGACACTGGGAAAGCTGCTAAATCACGATTCGAGTCAAGTACTGCTGGATAATACCCAACATCTTCTTTAAAACGAACTGTAGCTTGCTTCAATGCTGTCAACCGCGATTGTGTTTCCGCAACTTGAGCGGCAGTTCGCGCTGAACTCAAAGCAACCGTCATGATGCTTACCAAAAGAACAATAAGCGAAATCGTAATCAGTAATTCGATGAGTGTAAAACCAAGATGTGCATGACGACGAATCATAGTTACGTGTTACCCACTATCCGATACAGATTCAATCATTTTCACAAGAGGCATAAACAACGCGAGAACGATCGTACCAACGATACCACCTAAAACTACAACAAGAACTGGTTCAAGTAAACTTAGGAGTGCTGTAACGGCAACGTCAACTTCTTCATCGTAGTTGTCAGCAACTTTCACAAGCATGACGTCTAAGTCACCCGTTTCCTCGCCGACTTCAATCATATTTACAACAATCGAGTCGCACACTTTAGCTTCACGTAGCGGGTCTGCGACAGATTCACCTTCACGAATAGAATCGTGCACGCCTGTCAATGCTTTTTCATATACATGGTTACCAGAAGTGTCTCGAGTAATAAGTACCGCTTCAAGAATTGGAACACCGGCAGAAATCAACGTACCAAGTGTACGAGTGAATCGAGCAACTGAAGTTTTTTCGACAAGGTTTCCGAGTACGGGAATCTTCATCAAAATAATGTCGATAGCAGCTCTTCCGCCCTTAGTTTTCCTAACCAATTTGAAGAAGGCGAAGATCAAGAATGGAGAAGCCATAATCCACACCCAACCCGGAATAACTTGCTCTTTCCCCTCTGGGGTGCCCGCTACCCATAAACTTAGATCAATTAGCCATAGAGTGATACCAGGGAGCGTTACATCGAAGTCATCGAAGATATCCTTAAACTTAGGAATAACAAAGTACATAATGCCTGACACGATGCCGACTGCAACGAAGATGACGCAAATTGGGTAAATCATTGCGCCTTTAATTCGCGCTTTCAGACGTTCTGATTTTTCCATGAATCCAGCTAAGCGTTGCAAAATAACATCCAGTACGCCACCAATTTCACCAGCCGCAACCATTTTGCAATACAAGCGGTCAAATGCTTTAGGGTGTTTGCTCATGGCATCAGAAAGAGCCGTGCCAGATTCAACATCTTCAACAACATCTGCAAGAATATTTCTCAACTTGCCGGGCTTTTGTTGCATCTCTAGAATTTGAAGCGAGCGAAGAAGAGGCAGCCCTGCGTCTTGAAGAGTGGAAAGCTGACGAGTAAATTGCGTCAACGTCTTCGTCTTCACGCCCCCGATAGAAATATTGAGCCCACCCTTTTTCTTTTTTGCTTTTTTCTTCTCTTCTTTTTTAGATTCTCCCTTAGAACTTCCGCCCTTAATTTTCTCTTCACGCACAGTAGTTGGGAAGAAACCATTTTGGCGAATTGCAGCAATCGCCGCATCGCTGCTATCGGCGTCGATGCGTCCTTTTTCAGGTTTTCCTGCTGCGTTTAAGGCTTCGTATACATACGTTGGCATATCAATACACTCCGTCGTGGAAAACCACGTCTTTCATCATTCATCGAGCATGGTTTCTCGGACAACTTCATCGATAGTAGTTTGCCCATCATAGATAGAGAGCATCCCACTTTCTCGCAAACTGCGCATCCCACGTTTTTGGGCTTCGACTCTCAATACTGCTGTCGATGCTTGTGACAACACAAGTTCGCGAAGAGAATCATCAAATTCCATAATTTCAAATAACGCAAGTCTCCCTCGATACCCGCTATTGTTACACTTGTCGCAACCTTTGCCGCGGTAAAATGTTCTATCAGCAACCTCTTCTTGATGCAGTTTTAATTCCAATAATTCTTCGGTTGATGGCTTGTATTCTTCTTTGCAAGTATTACAAATTTTCCTAACCAATCGTTGCGCAACAATTGCTTCCACTGTTGCTGTAATCAAAAAGGATTCAACGCCAAGGTCGACCAAACGTAAAATTGTAGAAGGAGCGTCGTTCGTGTGCACTGTGGTGAAAACCAAGTGACCAGTAAGGGATGCCTGAACTGCAATTTGCGCAGTTTCAAGGTCACGGATTTCGCCAACAAGTATAACATCTGGATCTTGACGTAAAAAAGAACGAAGTAAGCGTGCAAAT
>JABHWX010000147.1 GCA_018657585.1 Phycisphaerae bacterium | reverse complement strand
TTTTAGAATAGCTTGAAATCAGTCGAAATCAAACGGAAAATCACTACTTTTAGACATTGTATTGTTATCATCGATGAATAATGCCTCTGCATTACTTAAACTCTCAATAAGTGTTAAGCCATCTTCGACTCCCATCACAAAGAGTGCGGTGGATAGTGCGTCTGCTAAGGTTGCATCCTGTGAGATGACAGTGACAGATTTTACGCCTCGAGCAGGGTAGCCAGTTTTTGGGTCAATTATGTGGTGGTACCGAATGCCATCTTTCATAAAGAACTTTTCATAGTTGCCGCTTGTTGAAACACAGGTATCTGTCAATTCAAGTACAGCAAAGTAATCTGTTTGTTCTTTTTCGGGATCACGAATCCCAACTCTCCACGGCTTACCATTCTTAGATCCATGAACGAGAACTTGACCGCCAGCAACAATCATGAAATCCTTTAGACCTTGTGCTACTAGTGCATCTCTTGCCTTATCCAGAGCGACACCTTTTGCAATACCGCCTAGCCCAAGCATCGAAGAGGGTTCTGTAAGAAAGACCGTATTCGTTAGTTCATCGAGTTCGACCTTCTTCCAAGCAACTTGTGGCAACAATGCCTCAACTTGTGCTTTCGTTGGTACGGTGTTTCTTCCATCAAACTTCCACAATTCCCAAATCGATGCCCATGTTGGATCGAATGCACCCGAAGTTAACTGAGCAATCTCGATTGACTTCTTTAGGGTTTGAAACAAATCGGCAGGAACTTGGACAGCAGCAACACCTGCATTCTGATTGACGATTGTTAATGGCGATTCTGGTTTCCACTCGCTCATGTCCTTATCTACTTGCCGAAATACTTCAAAGACTGTTGCATGCATACCAGCTGGTGCAGTGACTGAAATAGGCGTTCCCATGATGTTTTTCGTGGATTGCGTGAGTTCAGTATTATTCTCGCAACCAAGTGTACTTACAAATGCTGCAAAAATAAGAACATGACCGCCGCATCCGCCCCCACCGCGCCACCTATCTTTTTTGCTTTTACTTCCAGTCCAAAGTTGGATAACCATCCAGATAGCACAAGCAACACCTAAACCAATAATAGCAAGTACGTATTTCATCTTAGGAACTAAACAAGCCTGCAAAACCCATAAATTTGGGAACACTTTTCACTATAGATTTAAGGAATCAATTATAACAGATATGTCCTATTTTTACCCCTTAAAATGGATACTTTTCTCATCTCTTTGTGTATCGTACGTTGCCCATGACAAGCCAAATTATTGCACTACTTATAGTATCTTTTTCTCCTACTCAACAACTTGAAATTCGACTCGAGCCAAGTACTGGGACGTTGTATGGAACGACCGTTATTAATGATTGCAACGAATCAATTATTGACACAGAAGGATTGGAAATTCTGCCTTCAAATGATGGTCAAATTCGGTGGAAAGCCGTTTTTCAAGATGACGTAGAAAGTGGCGAACGAGTCGGACAAATACATAACTTTTCTGTTGATGCGCATATCAGTGAAGATGGTGTTTTTTT
Organism: Phycisphaerae bacterium; assembly: GCA_018657585.1. Taxonomy (GTDB): domain Bacteria; phylum Planctomycetota; class Phycisphaerae; order Phycisphaerales; family SM1A02. The sequence continues at coordinate 6,388 of JABHWX010000147.1, read as the reverse complement.
ATCCGATTGGGCTGGTTGGTATCCAACACCCGTTGACAAGGCAGGGGCGCCGATTCTCAGAAATATGATCATTTCAATTGAACCAATTGAGGGATGGTCATTTGTTGCAAGTGGCAATCCCTTTGGCAATACTTGGACTACGCCAAGACCAGTTGATGGGATGGCGCTTGTTGGTAATAAACACTTCGTTGAAACCGTTATTGTGCCTACTCCTGAAGGCGATGTTGCAGTCTCAGTGCATCTTGATCCATCCCACGCTGACAAAACCCAGTTCTACCTAGATGCAGCAGATGACTACTTGCAACTCTATACACCGCTTCTTGGAAAATATCCCTACGACCAATTCACTATTGTTGAGAACTTCTTTTCTAGTGGATTTGCCTACCCTGGATTCACCGTGCTTGGGCCACGGGTGGTTGGCATGGCGCCTAAATCACTTGCTCCTGGCTACTTAGATCACGAGTTACTACATAATTGGTGGGGCAACGGTGTATATGTTGATTCATCCTTAGGCAATTGGTGCGAGGCGCTTACAAGTTACTCATCAAATTATGGTCGCCGAGCACTTGAAGATGGCCCAGACGCTGCTCGTTCTTATAGACGGGGATTATTGAATAAAGTTTCACTTGACCCAACGCTTGACAACGGGTCACTCTCTAACTTTGGTTCTGCTGATCCTAACGATGGTTCAGTAGACAGATTCGTTGGATATGATAAGGGTGCCTTCGTTTTTATGATGCTCGAGGATGTGCTCAATGGTGGGGCAGTTGATGATGCTTCAAAAAGCAGAATATGGTCAATGCTTGCGCGATTTGCTAGCGACAACATGGGCAAACAAGCATCGTGGAAAGAAATACAAATTGCTGCGGAGCAAGAATATCCAGATAGATCTTCTGGTTGGCTTGACTCTTTCTTTAATTATTGGGTGATTGAACATCACGTACCCAAAACAACTCCCGAAATTGTCGCTAATGACACCCAAGTCATTGAAATTAATTCTGGCGAGGATTGGATTGATATTGACCCCGACTATCGCTACTACCGCCTATTTCCAAAAGGGCAAATCAGCCCGACAATTGCAGGGACATTGGCTGGAACAACTGTTGAAGTTGATACGGCCGAAGAAATTCTTAGCAACACTGGAGCATGGCTTGCGGAGGTTGACTCAGGAACCAACAAACTCCTTATTGGAAATCAACCCATACAAAATAATGCTGAGTTGCTTGCGCAATGCAAAGACGCAATTGTGTTCACAGACAATGGATTCAGTGTAGGTGGCGAAACTTACGATGGAAAAGATCTTGCTGTTTTACACACAATGAATCACCCAACAAAAGATGGAGAGTTTATTACGCTCTTTTATAGCGTTGGTGATGCAGGATGGGAGCGATTACGCTTCATCTGGTATTACACTAAAGACACTACCGTCATCTGGAACGCGAACGAAACATTAGTTCGCCGCGTCTTTGAGCCTTCTGGTCGTATAGAAATTAATTAACCGAGGATTAATTTATTGCGGCACGTGGAAGAAGCCGCCGCCGTCATCGATAAGATGTCCATCGCGGGCAAGAGCAAGCCAAACGTCCATGGGATAATCATGGGGAGCCATCATCGAATCAACATTTGCATCTTTGCCACTTGTGAGAGGGCCTACGCCAAGTTTTGATTCGCGATCGAGCTTCATAAATTTTACACGTTTGCGAAAACACCGCAATGCTTCGATTTGTGTTTCATGGTCAAGAGTTGGTAACTCCATTGAAGTTTTCTCTGAAATCGCAACTTCGATTCCAGTTTTTAGCTGGCGAATTACTGAATCTAATTCCTCTTTGTCTTTGTGCATTATTATTTTTGCAGCAATTTCCTTATCAACATCTGATTTCAAAAATGCTTTATGTAAATCTCCCCAAAGTGGACCTGGCTCATCGGCTGAGTGAATCTTTTGTGCAATCACAACGAGATCGTTGATAATGTCTTGTGGTGATTTGACGGGGGGCTTATATCCCCCTTTTTTCTTTTTCTTATTTTTTGCCATAATGTATTACATTTGCACCCAACAGTTGTTGTGTCTATTGATGTCAGGGTATGCTTCGTTAGCATCAATTTGTACTTTAACTGCCTGTGAGGGGAGTTTAAAAGTTTGCTTGTGTTGTTTTGACCACGCCCAAACCGTCACGGGCAACTTGTAATCATGCGTAGTTCCATCAAGGCAAGTAATTGTCACATCAACTGGGCAAACCCAGTTCTCTAGATTTGCAAAAGTAACTGTTGCGCTGTCTGCATTAACTTTGACATCAACTATTCCCTGGTCAAGTTGCATTGGTTCCTCAAAGAAACCGCGGAAGAACCATTGCAAATCCATGCCAGCGGTATTTTCCATACAGCGATAAAAGTCAGCAGGGCGGGGAGATTTAAAAGCCCACTTATGAATATATTCTTTCCATGCAGCATCGAAACGTTCTTCACCAAGAATCTCTTCACGCAAGAATTGCATGCCATAGCCAGGTTTCCTATAACTTAGATGCCTCCGTGATTTTAATAAGTCCGGTGGTGTATTAATCGCTTTCAAGTCATGCATAAATTTCGAAGCAATGTATTTTGAGACGTCAGGTTTGTGCTCTCGATCCCCGTAAAAGTTTTCAAGAGAATAATGATTTACGAAAGTATTAAACCCTTCATCCATCCACGCATGTCGGCGCTCGTCAGTATTCACAATCATTGGGAACCAGTTATGCCCAACTTCATGATCCGTAACATTAAAAAGCCCCTCGTGCGAACTTCCACGACAGAAAACTATCATCGGATATTCCATGCCACCTGCACTTCCGCGTGACATTGACATCTGAGGCCAAGGATACGGGTACAACGTGTCGCTGTAATATTTAATCGAGTGCCTCAAATACTCTACTCCTTCATCCCAAACCTTGCTTGCTTCTTCAGGATAGCCAACCTGACAAAGTACCCGTTTAGTTGTGTCATCGAGAATTGTAATTTCAACACTTGCAGCTTCCCAAATAAAACTAGCACTTGTTGCCCAAGCAAATGTACGTATTTGTTTCCCCTTAAATTTCCAAGTCTTCTCCTCAGACGACTCTTTTTGAAGTTCTTCCACACTTCGAATTACTATCTTTTCATTTACAGTTTTGGCTTCATTTAAACGCTTGCTCTCTTCTTGAGACAACACTTCTGTTTGGTTAACTAAAGCGCCAGAAGCAAGTACGACATGATGAGCAGGAACTGTAATCTCAACGTTGTAGTCACCAAAGTTCGTATAAAACTCGCCACGACCTATATACGGTAGCGTATTCCAACCATACACATCATCGTACACGCAAGGAGTAGGGAACCACTGTGCGAGTTCCCAAACAGGCCCAGCCTCGTACGCATCGTCAAATCCCATTCGTAAACTTGCCTCAGTAGGCATCGCAAAAGACCACTCAATCTTCAAAGTTACTGATGAGTTAGATGAAAGAGGCTTAGGCAATAGAACCTTTGCAACAGTTGCATAGTCTTGCCACGTAACCGGTGTACCGTCAACATCTATCCGTGAAATAGTAATGCCAGCATACGCTTCTTCGCCAGTACTTCTGCCCTCACGGCTTCGAACGCTATCTTCGCGATGCACATTCTGTTCGAGTTGTAACCACATGTACTCAAGCGTATCAGGCGAATTATTGTGATAAGTAATCCGTTCGGAACCAACTATTGTATTTGTTTCAATATCTAATCGAACTTGGATATCGTGATCAGCCTGTTGTTGCCAATATGCATTGCCCGGCGTTCCACTGCCAGTGCGAACAGCATTTGGTGTTGGCAATTGAAGTTCTTGAAACACTTCCCCTGAATGTAAAAAGGAGGGCTGAGCTTTTGTATTCGTTTTGCAACTACAACAAAATAAACAAGCGAAAATCAAGATGATCCTCATGTTTGTTGATCCAATACTGTGTATTCGATTCCAACTTCTTCAAGCATTGCTATGCTCTTTTCGAGAGACTCATTCCAATGTGCGTCACCTTCTACTACAGAACGCGTCACAACACGTGTAATTCCTGCCTGTACAATTGAAAGTGTGCAATGGATACACGGACTAAATGAGGAGTAGATTGTCGCACCGAGAGGGGAGACACCATTCCTTGCGCATTGAATGATTGCATTCATTTCAGCATGAACAATAAGATCGTATTTTATTGGGCGCTCTAATCTATCTGGATGGTCCTCTACTCCGCGCGGAAGCCCGTTGTAACCAGTTGCAAGAACTTGACGAAGAGGGGACACAATGACTGCCCCAACACCACGAGACGGATCCTTGCTCCATGTCGCAATGGATTCAGATAATGCAAGAAACCGAATGTCCCACTTTGCATCCATCCAATTATCTTTTCGGCACCACGCCAGCAAGACGTATATACAGTACTTCTTCTTGCCCAGGGAGATCAGTCTGAACCATTAACTCTGCATTGATTGGACCACGATGATTCAGAGGAATTGTTCCAGTTACTATTAAATCATAGGAGCCATCGAAATTTTGGACCGAAGTTAAATTAATTCCTGAAATGGTCGGGCTTAACACAGCAGTATTCAGTACTTTGAATGGTTCACCGTCCAGTCTAAAGAGCTTATTCCTTACATGATACGCCTCACCGCCCTTTCTCGAACCAACACTCATAATGAAGTCGTCGGCTTTTAGCTTTCCAAAAGCGTTTCCATTCGCAAACACCGTAAACTCGTGGCTCTTCTCAGAACCTCCAGGGATTTTACCTGTACCAGAAATTTTGAGTTGGCTATGAAATGCTCCCCATTTCATATTTGGATCTACAGTTATACGAATTCGGCGAGGAGCACCATCTGGAACTTCAATCTCTTCAGCTGAAATATAGTCCCCATGCTTTCCAATACCAACCATGTTCTCTATTTTAAAATTTGGGTCAGCAGGGAAGAATTCAAATTCTATGCTCCTCGGTTCACCTAGCACCATATCGTTTAGCTTTAGAAACCGATTTGTTACTTTCACAAATTGATTTACATAAGAACGAATCCAAACACCTTTCTCTGGATTATTCGTGGCATTTGAAATTATGGTTACTTTCTTGTCTTCTTTATTCGACTTGCCCTTTGGGTCAAAGGTTACTGTAATTGTTCCGCTTTCACCAGGTTTGAGTACAGTCTTGTCTGCAACTGGAACAGTACACCCACAACCAGCTTTCAATTGCTTAAGGACTAAGATCTTGTTCCCAGTATTTCTAAAAGGGAAGGTTGTTGTAACAGGTTGAAAATCCCAAATCTCACCAAAGTCACGATCTTCAAATTCAAATGTAATTGCAGGACCATTCGTAGTAAGTTCAACATCTGGAACTTCTGGGGCTGGCATGTTCTCCGTTGGAGTACTTGCAGGTGGGGCTATTAGAGGTGACGCATCTTTATCTTCCGTTGCTGATTCGCAACCAAGAAGTGCAAGAGAAGCAAGAGAAATCGGTAATATAAGTCGGTTCATGAATCACATTGTATCATAAGGGTACGAGACTTAAAGTATTAAGGAGCCACCGTATGAAACTCAAATCCATCTCAAGTATCGCTTTTCTAACGAGTATTTCTTTGTTTGCAACTGCACAGATTGATGATGAGGTGCCTGGAGAAATGCTTGCTCGAATGCAGCAACTCGGAGAAGAGCTTGCAACTCCAACTTCGCAACACGATTTTCTCGCGCAGATGGCAGGTGAATGGAGCACATCAACAAGTGTACTGGACATGGATCCATCAATTGGAAGTGCTTCGTATACCATGATTTTCGGCAACCGTTTCCTTGATGGCATGCACAACGGCAGTGTGACGAACATCCCTTTTGAAGGGCGTCTCACAATCGGCTTCGATACTTACAAACACAAATTCACAGCTTCATTTATTGACAATCTAGGTACGTCGATGCGAAGTGCCGAGGGATTGCTTGATAAAACTGGCAAAGTATTATCGCTTTGGGGGACTATGGATGAGTGGATGACAGATGAACACGATAAACCTGTGCTTTATCGTTATGCAATTCTTGACAAAGACCATTTTACATTTGAAGTACATGATCTAAGTGTAGTCAGTTCTACACTAGTAATTAAAGTTTCTTACGAACGAATATCCCATTAAAAAAAGGGCGCCTTCATATGAAGACGCCCTTGAAAAAACTACAAAGAGGTTTTACTGGGTATTTAGTCTATACAGAAGTTAAGACCAAATGTTTCAGGAACCCAACCAGTACCATCATTGAGGTAGCTTGAACCTGTAAGGGAGTTCATCCATAGGAACCAATCTTCGCCTTGACCACCTGATGAACTATAAGCGCTCAAGAAAGCAGCACCTGTTACGCTACCTACATCAAATGTCCATGAATGCAAATCGTAAAGAT
>JABHWX010000146.1 GCA_018657585.1 Phycisphaerae bacterium | reverse complement strand
CCAAGCGCAACCACTCATGGACGTTCGCCACTTCCGAATTTTAAATCCGTAAGTTTCCTTCATCTTTAGAACGATCGCGTCATATTTTTTTTGAATCGGGCGTGGTTTTGAAGGAACTTTGGGTTTTTTATGGGGTGGCTCTGGCTTCTTCATTACATCCCACAGTGTCAAAGCAACCGTACGCAAACTCATTCTGGAACCTCGCAACAAGAACCTGCCTTCACAGATCTACCATTGCAAAAATCTTTCCATGTCATCATTTTTCCGCCAGATGGTTTCAAATCAAGGATTTCAATACTCCCATCACCAACTGCAATTGTTCCATCCTCTAACACTTCGCCAATTTCTCCATTACTCTCTTTGGGAATAGCTCGAATTATTTTGCAGTCATCTCCCACAATTGTGAGGTGGCACCCCGGCCATGGCGAATATCCACGAATAGCATTAGAAACTTCTATCGCACTTTGGGACAAATCGAGTTTGGCATCGTTGCGTGACATTTTTGGAGCGTATGTCACCTTACCTTCATCCTGCAATTCTCCAGAAAAATCACCCGAAAGCACTTCAAGAATTAACGCAGGACCAAGCAAGGCAAGACGATCGTGAAGTTCTCCCGCCGTTTCGGTAGGTGCAATCACTGTCGAATGTTGGCCAAGAATAAGACCAGCATCCATCTTTTCTGCAAGCGTGATAACGCTCACACCAGATTTGGTATCGCCGTGCACTATCGCTGCGTTAATTGGAGCAGCACCACGCCACCTTGGGAGCAACGAAGCATGCAAATTAATAGTTGGTCGGTTCCCGATAAAATCGACTGATAATTTTTGGCCAAAAGCAATAACAACAACTGCATCAGGCGAAAGATTATCTATTTTTTGTACAAACTCGTCTGCATTCACGTTGTCGGTTTTAAAAAGCGGAACGCCATGTTTCTCTGCCCATGCTCCAATTGGTGTTGGAGTATCACTTCTATTTCTTCCTGCGGGGCGATCTGGGGATGTCACCACACCAACCAAGTCATGCTCTTTTGCGAGCAACTCCAATGTAGGTTGCCCAAACTCTCCTGATCCTAAGAAAAGAATCCTCATGCGACTAAACCGCCCGCTCTAAACTTTTTATTTGCCTACGATTTACGAGTCTATCCAGAGCAGACATTTTGTCAAGAATAAGAACTCCGTCCAGATGATCGTTTTCGTGTTGCCAAACGCGGGCAATAAACGCATCACTCACCATTTCTGCATGATTCCCATTCATGTCCCAGCCAGAAATTTTTATACCCACAGATCTCCTTATATCGCCTCTGATTTCTGGAAGGCTCAAACACCCCTCTTCGTCAATCTCAAGAGTCTTATCTATAATTTCAAGCCTGGGGTTTATCCAAGCAATCCCAGCATCTTCGTCTTCTGGGTTTCGAGTGACAAATATTCTCCAAGACAACCCGACCTGCGGCGCCGCAAGCCCAACGCCTTGGTACTCAAACATCATTTCAATCATTCTTTGTGCTACTGCGTGGACGTTCGGGTCGGTAATGTCAACCTCTTCCGCTCGTATCTTAAGTATAGGAGCTGGGTAGATTGCTAGAGTCAACGTATTTGGATCTACAGGCATACGAAACATTCTACCTCAAGGGCATTGACCCAATGTACAATACAACGTACCCTTTGGGGATCGAAATATATGGCACTATTTGGAAAAAAATCAGAATCTAACGAGGCTTTTTTGCCCGAGCCAGAAAAAGCCAATGCTTGGTTTGTTCGTGCTAGGCAAATGGCTGAAAGCAATAATTTCGAATCCGCATTCAATTTTTTTGCAAGTGGCTTCAAACTCGACCCACGTGACCTTGATGTCCACCGTGAAGTAATCGCTATTGCCTCCACTTATTACAATAAGGGCGGGGAGCCCGCCACAAATAAGCAAATTAAGCAGATTGATGGGCCAAGTACAATCGATAAATATATCACCGCCCTCTTTGTATGGTGGCACGACATCACAAATCCAAAATTTGGAATGACCGCTATTGAAACAGCAGTCAGTGCAGAGCAAAATACGTTTGGGTCAGAAATGGCAGATACCGTACTTGGTCTTACACAACGAACCGGCAAAAGTCTTAGCCATAAAGAGCTAAAGAATTTGATGGAACTCTTCAAATCTACAGACGCATGGGATCAAGCCATAAAAGTTGGACAAGCAGCACTCCGAATGAAGCCTGACGATTCTGTGCTTGAACGCGATCTCAACGAACTTGCCGCAGAGCGTGCAATGACTGAGGGCGGCTACGAAAACATGGGGGAAGAAGGTGGCTTCCGAGGAATGGTCAAGGACATAGACAAGCAACGTGAACTTGAAGAAGACGAGTCGTTGGCTGGTTCTGCAGGAAGTGATGAACGCATTCTCGCACGTGCAAAAAAAGATTTCGAAGACGACCCAACTTCAGCAGATGCAATTTCAACGTATGTCAAAGTGCTTAAAAAACAAGCCACAAATGAAAATATTAAAACTGCATTCCAAGTTTTAATGCATGGTTTTAAAGCAACACAGCAATACCGATTCCGAATGGACGCCGCTGATATTAAGATTTCGATGGGGTTACAACAAATCGAACAGCTGAAAAAACAACTTGCAAAAGAGCCTGACAATACACTCGCTGAACGAATTTCAACAGCTGAAGCAGAAATGATTGTATTCCAAAAGAAGGAATACAAAGAGCGAGCGGCCAAATATCCCACAGACCGAAAAATCCGATTTCAACTTGGGGAACTCGCTGTTCAAGAAGGCGATTTGAACCTAGCGATGGAATGTTTCCAGAAAGCAAAAGATGAGCCTCGGTTACGAGTACGCGCTGGTCAAGAACTAGGAAAATGTTTTGCTTCAGAAGGTTGGTTTGCTGAAGCTGCCAGCGAGTTCAAAGAGTCAATCAAAGCACTTGCAGGCGCAGACAGCGAAATGGAATTGTCGCTTCGTTACGATTTGATGCGCGCGCTGGCTCAAAAGGCGAAGATAGACAAAAATATCGACTTGGCAAAGGAAGCTATGGAGATTTGTTCTGGCATCGCTCGGAAAGACATCTCATACAGAGACATCCGCGACTGCCGTCGAGATCTTGACGAACTCGTAAAAGAACTCGATTAATTAACCCGCGGTTGATAAACCGCTCCCAAAACCACCTCGATTTTAGGGATAATTAATCACGGCACAGTAAAAATCAAACAGAGTTCCGCTTAACAAATTCGTCGTATTGCGACTTCGTATCAATCCCACTTGGCTGAGGATTTACTTTTGCGACTGCAATTGAAAATCCGTTATCAATAGCCCGCATTTGCTCAAGATGTCTGATGATTTCATTTTGCGTTGGTTGCATCGCAACGTACGTTTGCAAAAAATCTGGCTGATACACATACAGCCCAATGTGACGCAGTGCCCCCTGCGTAGTTTGTCTTGTAAAATCGAGAGCCCGCCCATTATCCACAATTGCTTTAACAACATTCTCATTATCAATTTCGTCATCTTGCAATTCGCAAACTGCTGTTGACATAACAGAATTACCTAGAATTTCGACAACTGCGTCAATCACCGCTGGGTCAAGTTCCGGCTCGTCCCCCTGCATATTGACAACCACATCACAATCAAAATTGAGAACTGCTTCGGCAATTCGACTTGTTCCATTTGGATGCGCCCCTGTCATGATAATATTTGCACCGAACTCGTTGCATTTTTGCGAAATTTCTTCTGAGTCCGTCGCGATATATACGTCGGAAATAGTCTCTGCAGCTATTGCGTTTTCCCAAGCATATTGAATCAGGGGCTTTCCCGTCTCATCTGCAATCATTTTCGCTGGAAAACGACTCGAGTCAATTCTTGCTGGAATGATTGCGATAACTCTCTTGGACATTTCTCTATTTTACTCTTGAACTGGGTATACGACATGCTACAATCTGGAATGCCCACCCAAGATACAAACGAAACGTTTTTGAGCCAATTTGGCAAAAGTGCCGACGCCAAAGAATTCTATTCACCCATTCCAGAGGGGTATAAACAAGGACATACACGCTATGTTGTCGTCCTTGGTACCGTCATGTCTGGGCTTGGCAAGGGCATATTTAGTTCATCCCTCGCCAAACTTATGCAAGATAAGGGGCTATCGGTAACACCAGTCAAACTTGAGGGGTACCTCAACATCGATTCTGGCACGCTCAACCCCTTCCGCCACGGCGAAGTCTTCGTCCTCGATGACGGCACCGAAACAGATATGGATTTGGGTACATACGAGCGAATCCTCGACTTAAATCTATCTCGGGCAAATTTCACCACTGCTGGGCAAATCTACACTGAAATTCTCACCCGCGAACGCGCGGGCGGCTATCTTGGCAGAGATGTCCAAATGATTCCGCATGTTACAGGTGAAGTAAAACGTCGCCTTCGTCAACTTGCTATCGACGGTGGAAAAAACGGCAAACAAGCCGATGTTGTCTTTGTCGAAGTTGGAGGAACTGTTGGCGATTATGAAAACGGTTTCTACATTGAAGCACTTCGTGAACTTGCGTACGAAGAAGGTCCCGAGTCCACTTGCTTCGTTGCACTCACATACATAGTCGAACCGGCAATTCTTGGCGAACAAAAATCAAAGCCAGCGCAACTTGGCATTAAACGATTAATGGAAGCAGGGATTCAGCCACACTTAGTTGCTTGCCGCGCTGAACTTCCTGTTACTGACACTGTCATCCAAAAGATTTCGATGTTTTCAAATGTTCCAAAAGAGTGCGTGTTTTCAATGCACGACCGTGCATCTATTTACACTATTCCAGACGCAATGCGAAGCGAAGGACTAGACCGTCAAATCCTTTCGATGCTCAAACTGCATAACCGCGTGAATGCAACCACTGAAGATAGGGCGCGTTCTGACTGGAATGCATACACCACAGCAATCGCCTCCGAACGAACATACAACATTAACATTGGCATTCTTGGAAAATACACATCAATTCGTGATGCATACGCTTCCATTGACAAAGCAATTGAACATGCCTCGACCCATCTTTCCGCTAATGTCAACATCAAATGGCTCGACGTTACAAACTTTACAACAGAAAATGCAGACTCTAAACTCGAAGCAGCCGACCTTGACGCTGTAATAGTCCCAGGCGGCTTTGGCGAACGTGGCATAGAAGGCAAACTTGCAAGCGTCAAATGGGCTCGCGAACACGGCATCCCCTTCCTTGGCATTTGTCTTGGTTTCCAAATGGCTGTTGTCGAATTCGCACGAAACGTTGTCCAACTCAAAGACGCGAACTCCGCAGAATTTGATGTGAATTGCGCGCACCCTGTCATTGCAGAGTTGCCTGACCAAAAAGAAATCGAAGGTCTCGGCGGCACGATGCGCCTTGGCGGTCAAGATGTAGCAATCGCCCCAGAAAGTTTCGCAGAACAACTCTTTGCCGCAACAAGCGTTCGGGAACGTTTCAGGCACCGCTACGAAGTTGAGCCAAAGTACATCGAGCAACTCACAAAAGCCGGCTTGATTTTCAGTGGACATCACCCAGAACACCAAATCATGCAAATACTGGAATTATCTCCTGAGGTACACCCTTACTTTGTAGCGGGTCAATTCCACCCAGAATTTACTTCAACACCT
>JABHWX010000145.1 GCA_018657585.1 Phycisphaerae bacterium | reverse complement strand
GAGTATATAATACGCTTATGGAAATACTTTTAGTTCGCCACGGGGAGTCAGAAGGCAACTTGCCAAAAGGCGACGTTAACAAAGTTGATCCGCAACAAAATGGTGATTATTGTCTGAATCTCACTCCATTGGGTAGAACGCAAGCAGAAAATGAAGGGCGAGAAATTGGTGCGGATTTCATTCGCGATGCTTTGATTTATCGTTCGCCGTACTACCGCACTCGGCAAACACTTGATGGAATTATCCAAGGTGCTGGGATCAAAAGTGAAGACGAACTTGTCATATACGAAGATCCAAGATTACGTGAGGTAGAACACGGCTTTTATCAAACAACAAAAGATGTTAAAAATCAAAAAGACATTATGCGCAAGGAACACGGTTATTTTTATTACAGATACAAAGGCGGCGAAAGTCCCGCTGATTGTTTCGATAGAGTTGCCACATTCCTTGAAAGTATGCGAAGACAAATGGAACGAAAAGATAAAGACAAAGTGTTAATAATATCGCATGGTCTTACCATCCGATGTTTCGTTATGCGATTCTTGCACTTAACTGTCGAAAATTTTGAAATGCTCGCGCAACTTAAGAAACTAAATCCCACTATTCATGATGAAATCGTCAATGCTATTATTAAACAATATGACGAATATGAAACCAATGTCAGCAAATACCGTGTTGCAAGAAAAGCACTGATTCAGGCATTACATTAATCGTGCCCTTTGCATTAGTGCCAAAAGAAACCCCCTGTAAATCAGGGGTTTCTCTGCATCTATATATAGGGGCGTTACCGTATAGATTAACTTTTTCGGTTTGCAGCGTGCAAGATTAACATTATCGCAGGAGTTACAACGTCAAGCCAAAACCATGTGCCTGCATTGCCCGGTGCAAAGTCATCTGCGGTGATCATCTGATAGACATGTCCCGCGGCATCTCCCCAAAACCAAACTGAAAACCCAACTATTGTCGCAAAGCGAAATCCCCTGCTCCTGCTAAATGCTGCAAGAACACCAAGCACGCCAAAGACTAAATTTGCAACTGCAACCTCCCACTGAAATGGGCTGTCCGCCCAACCGATGGCCTTCGCCGCAATTTCACCCATAAAACCGTGTGTAACAAAACCATATATCCCGCCAAACCCAACGAAGAGCAGCAACAGCCAAAAAGTCAGCGGTTCCCACACGCTACCCTTTTTGGCATTTGCCCTTCTCACAAACCCAACTATTCCAAGCAAGCAAGAAAGGGTAAATAGAACGAGGAAAGCATTTTCTAATATCCAAGCGATAACGTTGTCAATCATAAGAAGACCATTATATCATCACTGTTTAATGCGCAATGGTCATTTCAAACTTATAGATATACCTCTCTTTAGGAACTTGCATTCCAAAGTCCTCCATCACTTTATCGGGCATTTTGTTTCAGCAAGAAGAACTACCCATCGGTTTCCATCACTTCGACAAGCAAAGAGTTCATTTTTTCACGGACATCTGACTCGGAAATATCAGTGCTAGCCAAATCCCCTGCCACTTTTCTCATCACATCATCATCGCCTGTTTCTTCAAAATCGCTTTTGATGACTTCAAGGGCATACGCATCGACAGCATCGCCTTCTTTGCCCAAAATCTCAGCTGCCCACAACCCAAGTTGTTTGTTTCGCTTCGCGATAAGTTTAAATCGCAACTCCTGATCATGAGCGTACTTCGCTTCAAATGCGTTTTCTCGTTCTTCAAACATTGGGCTCTCCGTTTCTTAATAAAGGGTACTAACGATTAGTGGCAAATCGACATCATAGTAACATAGCATCAATGAAAATGAATTAAGTGCTGGACTCTATATGCCAGATCCCCAGTTATCAATCAACATAAGTAAGTCGGAAACATCAACAATACCGTCCCCGTTTATATCAGCAGTGGAACCTATTTGTCCCCACTGGTCAATGATAATTAGTAAATCAGTGATGCCTACTACGCCATCCTCATTAATGTCCGCCGGGTTGTATTCAATTGCATCAATTCCGCCTGAAATGCAACTTAAAGTTCCATCACGACCTCCAGCGACAAGTTCCCAAGAACCGTCACCAACAACATCTGGCATTGCAGCAATTGAATCAAGTGGAGTACCAAAGTTCTGGCTGTTGAGCACGGCACCATCTAATCCATTTAAGAAGTATGTGTAATTATCACTAAACAATGTTCCAACAACAATATCCTTAACACCATCGGTATTGATGTCATTAATCTGCTCAGCAACCGTAGGGCTATCAACTACAGGTGTTGTCCAAATAGTGCTGCAATCTTTACCGCTTATAACTCTAACAAAATTATTAAAATGTTCAGGAACAACATCTGGATGTCCATCAGCGTTGACATCTTCAATACGTTTAAAGCCAGTTAAAATTCCAAGCCCACTGCCGCTGCATTGTTCGCTGCCACTTGTTGTGCTTAATGAAAAGTACTCGCCATAAAAGTCGCCAATCATGACATCATTGATTCCATCAAGGTCAATGTCGCCGATTTGTGCAAGAGCCCAAACCGATGAGCCGTTTACAGGGAATGTCCAATGAGACATACCTGTTTCTCCGTCTATTCCAATTGCAACTCCATTTATTTCCCACTGATCTGATGCGCCCGCAACAGCATCTGGTATCCCATCACCCGTAAAGTCATCAACTGCAATGATTCCATATACCGGCCCACCTACAACGTGCTGCCAAATTAACTGCCCATCAATTCCATTAAAACAGTACGCACGTTTTGGCCCTGAATCTTCGCCATCATCACCGGCACAGGCAAGCACATCTTTAATTCCATCTCCGGTAAAGTCACGACTTCCATCTACTTGGTAAACCCAGCCGCCACCACCAACTGCATTGGTGTGATACGTCCAAATCTCATTCCCTGTTTTACCCGAAAGCATCCGAATCAATCTCGCGCCACCAGTTGCGCCAACCACGACATCTTCGTATCCATCTCCATTTACATCAGCAACTATATCTAGACCTTTATCAGAGTAAATGTTACCACTGTAAATTTCATGAGACCAAAGGACATCGCCAGTTTGGTCAGCATTACCATTAAAACAGCGAATGTAATTATCTTCCGAGCATGCAATCAAATCACTTATGCCATCACCGCTTATATCTTGAATTGGTGATATCGCCTTAAAACTGTTATCCCAATTATCAGTAAATTGTGACGACCACAGTTCAGTACCAATTAAATAGTCGACTTGCTCCCCACTTCCATCTACTGAAACAATCGCAGGGTTCATAGTTGAATCGTTACTACTGATGGAAACTGTCGCCGATACATCCGCCGTTGAAGTCGGTGCGAACCACGCTCCAATCTGAACTTGTGATAATGTGTCTAGTGTTATTGGAAATGTAATATCGGGGTCAATGTAAAAACTTTCGCTATCGACTGTTGCATTTTTTATAACAAGGGGCAACTGCCCCTGATTGGTCACATCAATAAACCAGCGCGTGTGCGCACCCGTTCGCACTTGACCAAAGTCATGTTTTGATTCTTCTATATATATAGTCTGATCCGGGTAAACACCGTGGCCAGTTATGGCCAGTGGCACGCTAGGGTGAATCGGATCGTTTGAATTGACAAACGCCGTCGCATTTATGGGTCCAAATGTTGTTGGGCTATACTCTATTGGGAGAACGGAACTATTGCCCGCTGAAATAACAACTGGAAAAATTGCTAAACAACTAAGATCTGACCCTGCAGGAAAAGAAACATCGCTGATAACCAAGTTAGCAGTACCTGTATTATTAACATTTACATTCCAAAGAAGTGAATCACCAATTGCAACATTGCCAAACGCATTCTCCGAATCGGAAATTATGATTTCCGGCGAACCTCCTCCTTGCAAATCAACTTTATACAAAATATCTTCGTCCCAGTTATCGCCATTATCGCAATACCATAAATATTGTCCGTCCCACACAATGCCTGCGGGGTCGTCTCCCTCGGATGAGTGACTGCTAACGACTGAACCATTGGTAGGGTCAACACAATAAAGTGTGTTGCCGTAATAGTCCGCAATCCAAATTAGCCCATTTTCGATTGCTAGATCCCACGGCTGATCATCGGGGCCATCGAATTCATCGATTATGGCACCAGTATCGTTTACCTTATATAGATGACAGGGATCAGGATAGTAACGCGACACCCAGAAGTCACCATTGTCAAATGCAATCCCTGACATATAGTGATCTGGCAAATCAAACGTGTCAATTGTGTTTCCATTCCAATCAAGTTTTAATGCCGTTGCTGGTGTAGATGAACTTCCTGCATGATCGGTTGTCCATAAATATTCTCCGTCATATGTCAGTCCAAACGCATCCTCATGATCACCAACAAATTGTGGTGTGTAGATACCCGTTGAAGGATTCATTCGGTAAATCCTTCCGCCATCTACGCCGTAGATTCCAAAGTATATATTTGTTCCATCCCAAGCTAGACCAGATGCGCCTTCTGGAATTTGATAACTATTAACAATCGTCCATCCCTCTGAACCACGATCCCCTGCGTGCAGAAAACTGGTTGAGAAAAGGATGCTGATAGAAGCGACTATCGAGATGAGCGAGGCGTGGAACATAACTAGCCATATTTTGACACATAAAATATTCAAAGGCAAGGAAAAAATCGCAAACAACCTCTAAGCCACAATAAACAGAAAACCTCCTTCTGTGCTCATCCTTATATTACTGCCTGCAATTCCTACTATTAATACTTACTTGACAACTAATAGATCCCTGTGTGGGTTATAAATATCTCCAAGCGCACACAAACTGTTACAAAGGAGTTGCGATGAGTTATTTTATTAAAGTACTAAAGAATTATGCAGTGTTTAGTGGGCGTGCAAGAAGAATGGAATATTGGTATTTTCAACTGTTCTGCGTTCTGTTCTCGATATTGTTTTACGTCCTTGATGCGATTTTGAGTACTCCTAATATTGGCACTGAAGAGATGCCTTTTCAACCTCTATCTACCATCTATTGGCTAGCACTTTTAATCCCGTGTTTAGCGGTAGGCACAAGAAGACTCCACGATATTGGCCGTTCTGGTTGGTGGCAGCTTCTGTACCTTATCCCAATCATTGGATCGCTTGTCCTGCTTATAATGTTTATCAGGCCAAGTCAAGACGGTGAAAATCAATATGGGCGGAATCCAATAGAAAAATGATTACTCGTATCGCTTTCATAACATTAGGATTCATTACGTCTTTCCTTACATTATTCTCACTCTACGGATTCCTTCACTCCGCAGAACCGGGAACAAACTTTGCTTGGAGAATTGGATATTTCACTGCAATTCTTATTTTTGCTTCACTAAGTTTTATTTTATTTAGAAATGGGATAAGAAAACAATAAGTGGGCTTTGAATTTTTATAAATCAAGTAACTTTTGAACTTTCGAATCATTCGATCTTATTTCGACTTTCTCTCGCGCATCAGTCCAAATATATGCCTCACTAGCAACTAGCAAAAAAGGAAATAGCGAGTTCAAATCATCGCTTCTTACTGAACTCGTTGCTGATGTTTCCCACGCAGGTTCTGGGTTGTTGCTGCCGACATAATTTGCTGTTAATTTGAGCTCACTTCTGTATTCGTTGCGATAGCCAGTTCGAGCGAATCGCCATTGGTACGACATCCTTTCACCCATAGGCCCACAGTAACAGACCATTTGCATACATGATTTGCAGATGCCACCGCCACGATCCTGTAATTGATATGTAAATTCTATTTTGATAGGATCGCTTATGCCATACGACAACTCAATCAACAGTTCAGGATTGTCTTGACCTGTTTCTGAAACAGGCACATAGCCAAGACCATTTAAAACATATTCAACTTGCGATGCAAATTTGTCGTATTTATAATTAGTTTTCACCCACTGACTCGGCAGAAGTTGATAAACAGTCCCTACATCAGAAATTCCAACCAAATCAGAACGCCTTGTCGATTCTACTTCTACAGTGATTGTAGAACAGCCAAACTGTGATAGAACACCAAGTATGAGCAGTGCAAATTGAAAAGCCCGTAACATCAGTCGTACTATAAGCGAAATTTGCAAACCACAATTACTTCATATGGCGAAATCGCTAATTTAACACTATGCAAACGGTTACTAGGTCTGCAAGTTACAGTTATATTTTTCTTGAAGTAAAATTATTCTAATTAAGTCGAGTTGATCTATCCACTTTTTTTTGACTTTTTATCCACTTGCATAAGATAAACAACTGATACTGCCGCGCCTGCTCCTCCACCGATAGCACTGGCTGATTCGGTCCCGAGCGCTTTTGCGAGCATCGTCGCTATAACGGAACATCCAACGGCGAGTAAAATTGCTACTACATATTTCATGGGTTCTCCTTGTACTTCAAGAATGAGTATAGCAATTTGTAATTTGTATGATGGCTCATCATTCGTATCTTTAAAATGAATTGGTAAAAATATAGCAATATCACTGTATGGCAGCAGGAACACATAATGAATAAAACACCTTTATAAAGAAGTGATTATTTCTTCTCTTTGCAGGATATTACTCTTGAAAAGAGTGCAATTTTATGCATATTTATAGATATGCTCTTCGTAACTACCATCATCATTTCAACGTTTTTGTTCGCGGGCCAAACAGGTCCTTGGGATAATGATTTGGAGGCCTATCTCTTTATTGACTCTCCAACTGATATTGATGATAGCGGAGCAACAGATGTCGCAGATCTTCTTGAACTTATTAAGCAATGGGGTTCGTGCACTAACTGCTCTGGTGACTTTGACAACAACGATCTTGTAAATGTTTCTGATTTATTACAACTCATTGATGCATGGGGAGAGAATGAAATTCAAACTCTGCCATCGATTACCGTTTCAAATGCTGGAGTACCATGTATTACTCGTGGCCCAAGCGGCGAACTTGTTCAAATGTTTCAGTGGTTTCCAAACGGCGACGTTTCTGTTCAGTTCATTGCAAGAAGAACTTCTTTCGATGAAGGAGTAACATGGGGCGAAATTCAGTCCATCCAATGGACGAACGATAATTTCCCACATTCAACACCTGCTGATCCAAGTTTGGTCTTGCTAGATAATGGAACTTGGCGACTCTATTTCACAAGCCATCTTATTGATGAAGATAAATTTCCTGCAACGTTTTCTGCCACTTCATCAGATGGGCTATTATTTGAATGGGAGAGCGGGAAGAGAATGGATTTGATTACATCTGGTTTGCTAGATCCATCTATCATTTTCTTTAATGGAGAATACCATTTCTTTGCGCCAAGACCTGGAATTAGCCATGGATCCATTTACGCAACTTCTACAGATGGCATTACGTTTACACAACAATCAGACATTGTTGTCAAAGGGTATACAGATACAAAGTTCCTCGGCAATCCATCCATAATTGATGACCAGTTGCACTTCTTTGGAACCCTTGAACCAACCGACGGTAATTGGGGTGGCGTTTTTATTGCAACAAGTGACAACGCTGTTGACTGGACAGTTATATGGACGAATTACGGCGAAATTGCCGACCCTGCTGGAATTCAAACTTCAGATGGCATTTTGATGTTTGTTACTGCTCTGTACTCTACAGAGCCGTAGTTCAACTAAATCTCTTGTTGAATAGAATGTAGAATACGACATTCATGCCTAAGCATCATTCCAGCAAATTTAGATTCCGAGCCTTTCAAAAACAACTAAATAATTCTGTTAAGAGCGGTGATTACACAACTATCAGCACTGAACGAACCGTAGCGGAACGTTCACGCACTTTTATCGAATTAGTAAAGCATTTCTTTTCAATGATTGGTAAAAGAAGGAGGGATATTTTTGGTGCACTGGGGTTCCTTACAATTGGCGCAATTGTTGGACTAATACCACCTGCCGCTACAAAAGTGGTCTTTGACAATATACTTGGTGACCAACTTTTACCTGAATTTATACTGGACCGTTTTCCCTCACTAGAGAATAAAATGATCTTGCTTTCTGTCATTGCGATTGGAACCGTCTTTCTCGCATTCATCTCTCTTGTTTTTAGCATCCGAGGACGCTGGATTGCTACTAGAACCACTAAAAGAATTCAGGTTGATTTACGTCGCAAAGCCTTTATGCATGCAACATCTTTGCCACTACACCGCGTACATCAACTTCGTTCGGGAGGCGCGGCTTCACTTGTACGCGAAGACGCTGGAGCAATCGGCGAACTTGTCTTTGGACTTTGCTACAACCCATGGCGCGCCATTATTCAACTTGTTGGCATCCTTGTCATTTTACTTTTCGTCGATT
>JABHWX010000144.1 GCA_018657585.1 Phycisphaerae bacterium | reverse complement strand
GCCTGCAACAAATGCAAACTGTTCGTCTGTTAAGTAGTGAATTCTGTCTGGTTGATACGAGTCAGGAGCACCAGCTGCGAGGTACGCTGCTTCGACAGTTTCACGTGCTGCTGCCATCACCAAAGATCGGCATGTTGGCACTTCGATTTGCGCGCCGTACTCTGCTGCTGTTTTTGCAACTCGCGAGAGTACTGTTAAACCTGCAAGCGTTTGGATTTCGTTGATGTCTTGGATACCAGCGACAAACAAAACTGGTCGGCCCATTTCAGTAGCGCGGCCAACGGCTTCGTCGATTGCTTCAAGACCTGCAATTTTTCGAACCCAAAGTTTTTTACCAGATCGTGCATGGTTAATAAAGTAAGCAATAAACGCACCAAACAAAATCATCCAGATTGCAAGCCATGCCTTTGACATGTTGAATATCTGCATAGTTGGAGAAACACTTGCTTGTGCATCGCACCAAGTTGATTCATCGCCTTGATTATCCACCGCACATACACGGTAATCGTATGTCCATCCTCTTTTTACGCTTCGATCGGTCCACTCGGATTCTCCAGCGCCAATTTCAGAAACTTTGCGCCACGTGGCCTCCTCGTCGCTAACTTCATTCCCATTCCCGTCTGCAACTTTTCGTTCAACTTGATAGACCGCAACAATTTGTTCAGGATCTGTATCTTTGGCATCTGTATTGAGAGGACTAAAAATGTCTGTGCCAGAAAGTTGCCAATCGACTTCAACAGAATTGCCAGCATCGTCTGGAGTGTCAGCAACGACCAGATCAGTCGGAGGGGCCGGAGCGGGGGCAGGCTCTGGTTCAGGAGTTGCCGTTTGTGCACTCGCAACGATCGAAATTGCGAACGATGCAAAAACAGTTAGGAATGGTGTACGTATTTTCATAAAGTACTTCCGGTGGTTCTGGGGTTATGCCTCAATAAGTTCCACATTTGCTCTGGGCACAATAACCGATTCGCCCGAACTTAGTTTTACTTCAAGGACGCGGGCTTTTGAACCAGAACCGAGCACGTGCGGCTCAGATGGCAGCGCACTCACCGTTCCGAGCATTCCAAAATATGGGTCACGGATGATTCGAAGCGGCAGACCAATTTCAAGGTAGCCGCCTGCGTGCTCTTGTTCTTCTTCGCAATCGCCTGCCTCTAAAGGAATTATGATTTCTGGACGCATGACGCCCGCTCGAATTTGGGTCGCTCCGTTGACAGATGCTTCGTGTCCTTCAAATCGTTTGAGGAGATCAAATGTACGAGTTGCCATGGCGATATCGCCAAAGCCTTCGGTGACGATTACGGTAATTCCTTTTTTCTCGCTCCCTGTGATTGCAACACCAAGGTCATATCCGAGGAACTCTTTTAGATCCTGATCATCCATTCCACCACCGATGAGTGCTGCAACGCCTGCTTTGCGAGCAGCTTCAATTGCTTCATCCGTGAGGCGCGCGCCACCGATGACAACGCAGCCTTTCATGTCAGTAGAAATGTTTGAAGCCGTTACAGTTTCGTCGCAATTTTCTACTGCAAACTTAATTGGTCCGCACGTCTCGCCCCCAATTCCGAAGATGCCCTGAATAAATGCAACATCTGCATCGATGGTGCAACCTATTTCTGGGTTTACGGCTGTGACTGTTCCAGTTACATACGCCTTTACTTCAACTGGGATGTCTGGTCCGCGAAGAATTACTTGACCCGTAACGTCTGAAACCGTTTCAATTGTGCCAGCATACGGCGAGTTATATTTCTTTTTAAATTTACCAAAGAGTCCTGCGGTCTCTGCGATTGGTTCGCCTTCTTCAACTTTTTTACCTTCTTTATGAATCATTAAACCCATAACATCTTTTGGTGGAACTGCGAGAAGGTTCGCCATGTTCAGTGGGTACACATCGCCGGGCATGTAGGTTGCCGCAACTATTTTGTCTGCGTTTACTGTATCACCAACGTTAACCATAACTTCACCTTTGATGGGAAGCATACGAATAACGCTGTGTGGCATTCGGTTTGTGACTTTTAATCCGGGGGTGTATGCATGTGCCATAGTATTTATGCAGTAACGACTGCTTGCTCCATCTCTTCATATAGTGCCATGTTTTCAACCCATGTTTTCATAGACATTTGACATTGTT
>JABHWX010000143.1 GCA_018657585.1 Phycisphaerae bacterium | reverse complement strand
TGCATCTATGCCTAGGATTAGAAGAGCATCGGGATGTGACGGGTCTCTTGTAATCACTTCTTTCCAAACTAGGATTGCTGTGTCATCTTGTTCAATCGCTCCCAGTGATACCGCCATCCCAACCCAAGGCGCTGGAGAACTTGTATCTAATTCGGCAGATTTTCGGTAATGCCGAATTGCTTCTATATGATAATCGCTATCAGCCAGTTGTTTAGCAAAAATATATTCTCTCGCAGCATCTCGTACTGTTGGGTTTTGTAAAACAGGTGTATCTACACTGACAAAACGTTCCAGTTGCTCCTGCAGTGAGTCTGGATCTGCGTTTGCCACAAACTCCACTCTAGCAGCAAGAAGAATCGCTAAAAAGAATATGTTCACTTCTTTTTTGAACCCTTTTTCTTTGCTGCTTTTTTCTTAGTTAGTGTTTTAGTTGCAGGTTTTTTCTTGGAAGGTGATTTTTTTGCAGCTTTCTTTTTGGCGGTTTTTTTCTTTAATACCTTCTTCTTGGATACTTTTTTCTTGGTTGTTTTCTTAGCAACTTTCTTAGGTGCAACCTTTTTCGCTGCGGTCTTCTTTTTTGCTTTATGAGGTGCTGATTTCTTTGCAGAAGATTTTTTTATTGTTTTTCGCGCAGCAATTTTGGGTGGTTTCGGAGTAGGTTGTGTTTCTACCCAAGCATGCAAACTAAAATGTACTTCCCGCACTTCGTCCGCTTTAATCTGACGACTTAGCCACGCGGCAGTGTCCGAAACACTTGCGCTTTCATGAATCAAATCACTAGCAACCATCACGGCTAAGGTTCGGTCGTCCACAGGAATAGCGGCCACGTCGTAGCAAATCGCAATTACTCTATGGCAAACAAATGGACATATTCCATCGAGCGTTTCAAAATATTCACGGACTTCTCGTTTGCCAACGCCTTCGAGACTCGGAATATGCACACCATGTTCACGACGATAAATTGCATTTAAAACAGTTTTTAATCGCTTTGCCCTCTCATGTGCTTGCGGATAATTTGAACCAATCAGGTCAACTGTTTCATAGAGATGATTGACTCGTAAATCATTTAAGTCAACGGCTGCCGCAAGCAGTTTTTTATATGCTTGCGTAGCTTGTTTTGCAGTAGCATTCCAAAGCAGGTGGGCATAAATAACTTCACCAATAACACCATGCTCGCTAGGTTCGGAGGTCACGGTTGGTAAGCTTCGCATAAATTTTTTAAACTTCTTTGCAAATTCAGTAGCGTTTTTCACTCAGGTATCCTTCTTTTTGTTTTGTGCTCGTTTTTCATCTTCACGTATTGCTTCTGCAATACTTGAGAGTACTTCTTGTTGTTTCATCAATTGTTCATCTAACTTAAAAGATAAATGTGGCATGCGACGAAAGCGCACATTATCTGCGACTTGCCGTCGAATCCAACGTGATGCAGCTTGTAAACCATGCATCGATAATTCTTCATGTTTATGTGGCGTCACACTGCAATACATCGTTGCGTTTGCCAAATCGGCACTAACGTCAACACGAGTCACAGTAATAATACCTTGCACACGAGGGTCGGAAAGACCACGAGTCAACACCATTTGAGTGGCTCGTTTTAACGTGGATGCAACTTGATCTGTTCGCTGGGTCATCGTATTATGAGAGCGTTCGCTTCACCTCTAGTGATGTATAGCATTCAATAACGTCTCCAACTTTTATATCGCTATACCCATCAATATTCATGCCACACTCTTGGCCAGATTTTACTTCTTTGGCATCATCTTTAAATCGTTTTAGTTGATCAAGACGTCGATCTGCTTCAACAACAATTCCATCTCTCGTTACGCGAATTTGTTTATGGCGTTCGATTGAACCGTCTGTAACATAACAACCCGCAATCATGCCAACCTTTGAAATTTTGAACACGTCTCGCACTTCTGCATGACCAAGCACTTCTAGTTTAATTTCTGGATCAAGAAGACCTTCAAGGGCTTTAGTTAAATCGTCAATTAAGTCGTAGATAACATCGTAGTATCGAATTTCTACTCCCTTTTGCTCTGCTAGTCGTCTTGCCTTTGAAGAACTTGTGACGTTGAAAGCAGCGATAATTCCGCCACTCGCTTCGGCTAAATTAACATCTGATTCGTTTACTCCGCCGACTGCACTGTGCTTGATTGAAATTTTTGCTTCGTCGTTTCCAATTTTTCCCACCGAACTCCGCAGCGTTTCTATCGACCCCTGCACATCGCCCTTTACTATGACTGGAAGTTCACGAACATCTGCTGATTTCATTTGATCGAAAATGTTATCAAGCGTAATTTTCTCTACTGCGAGATTTGCTTGCCGTTCTTTTTGTACGCGTTCTTTTGCTGAAGCTTCGGCTGCTTTTAACGACTTCACAATATAGAACTTGTCGCCAGCATCTGGAACTTCGCTTAATCCAAGAATCGAAAGTGGTGTTGAGGGAGTCGCCCCGTCTACCTGCTTACCATTTTCATCGATAAGTGCCCGAATGCGTCCAAAACCGCGACCTGCGACAATAAAATCGCCTTTCTTTAATTTTCCTTGCTGAACAAGGATACTTGCAACGGGTCCACGCCCTTCTGCAATATGCGCTTCAATAATTGTGCCCTCGGCGATGCCGCCAAAATCTGCCTTGAGTTCAAGTAACTCCGCTTGGTAATCAAGAATTTCTAGAAGATCCTGAATACCAGTATTTTCAATAGCGCTTGTTCGAACAACTTCAGTCGAACCACCCCAATCGACTGGGTTCAACTCGTGTTCGGCAAGTTGACCAAGAATCCGTTGAATATTTTCTTCTGTTGCGTTTTGTTTATCAATTTTATTGAGCGCCACAACAATTGGCACTCCAGCGCTTTTTGCATGGTTAATTGATTCAACTGTCTGAGGCATAACACCATCGTCCGCTGCAACAACAAGGACTACAATATCTGTAACTTTTGCACCTCGAGCGCGCATTTCTGTAAATGCTTCGTGCCCAGGTGTATCTATAAATGTGACCAAACGATCAACGTCTCCAGCCTTCACAGGAACTCTAAAAGCACTTGTAGCCTGTGTAATACCACCCGCTTCACCATCAGCAACATTTTCTGAACGAATTCGGTCAAGAAGTGACGTCTTACCATGATCAACATGTCCAAGAATTGTTACTACAGGAGAACGAGGTTGTTCATCCACTGTTTCTCGAGTTGTAAATGATTCAGCAATTTCTTCCTCTGCTGTTTTTGCAGTAGCAACATCCAATTCGATACCCCAACCCAACATCATTTCGATTGCTTGCTCTGTATCAATGGTGTCATTTACCGTCGCCATGATTTCATTTAAAAGCAATTTCTTAAGAATTTCATTTGCTTTCACTCCCGTAACAGAAGAAAGTGCTTTGATTGTGATTGGTTCAGTAATTTGGATTGAACCACCGGTTTGTTTTAGCGTTTTCGCTTTTGCGGCGGGTTTGTCCGTACGTTTTTGGCTGTCACGTCTCGCTTGTCTGAAGAAACCGCCACTTCTACGAAGTCTATTTTCTCTCTCAAGAAGATCTTGTTTGCGCCAGTTTGAATCTGTCCGATCTTGCGATGGGTTTGGGTTTCGAGAACCTCGTTCGCCTTGGCGAACACCTACCTGGGTTGTCCTTCTTTTGTTTCGTCGAGAACCTTTGCCAGTATCTTGTTGTGGCGGCGGCACTTGCTGCGGGATGCCAACCCCTGCTCCACCTCGTGGTGAATGCCCTCCTGGTTGCCGTTTTGGTTGACGCGGTTTTGGCTTTGCTTCTGGTTCTGGATTCTCGATTCGAATGACACGTGGACCCGCCATTTTCGCTTTCACTGGCGCATCCATTTTGCGACCTTGCGGCTTAACTGAATCCTGAGAATCATCGCTGGACTTGTTTTTGGATTTTTTATCTGTTGGCGTTGTTGTCCCAGCACTTTTTGCGGTGGGGTTCTTTTTGGTTTTCTTCTTTGCTCGAGCTTTAGCTTTTGGAACATTTACTTTTTCTGCGGTTTCTACCGCAGAAGAAGTAGCGCTGTCTTCACTAAACCATTCAACAATAGTTGCTTCGAGTCCAGCAGAGACCGCCGACATGTGACCAGTAATATCTGGTATGCCCTCACTCTCACATTTTGCGATAATGTCTTTAGATCCGACGCCTATCTTCTTTGCGACGTGATGAACTCTAGTTTTCACTGCTTTTTTAGCCACGTGTGTAATCTCCATAATTACTTTCGTAATTAGCCGTTTGTTTCCTCTGCGGATTCGCTAACTTCTTCAACAGCAACTTCTGCTGCAACCTCAACATTAGGTTCCACTGTTTCTTCTTCAGAAAAGTCGAGAATGGAATCTGCTGCTGCTTCAGATGCTTCGTCAACCTCGCCATCCAGAACTGCTGATGCAGCTGCTTCTTCTTCTGCGCGTTGTGCCTCTTCCGCAAGTTTCGCTTCTTCTTGTTCTGCTGTAACCTCTTTTGATCGGACGACCGAACGGTCAATACAACGATCTGCAATTTGTTTTGTAAATTCAAGGTCTTCTTCAAGCACGTTTCTGCCAATTTCTTCGACATCAAAAATACTGATGATTCCCATCGCAGCCATTCTGTCAAGCATTTCTTCTGTAACACCCTCGATTGGTTTCAATGCATCCCACAATATTTCAAGACCCTTCTGATATTCCTCTGGGGTAAGAATGTCAATATCCCAACCAGTAAGCCGTGCCGCAAGTCGAACATTTTGACCGCGTCGTCCGATGGCAAGTGATAATTGGTCATCCCGAACAATGATAGTTGCGCGACCAAGTTCAAAGCAAAGGCTTACTTCATCCACCTCGGCTGGCTTAAGAGCATTTGAGATAAGTACCTGACTTGATTCGTTCCACCTAACAATATCAATTTTTTCGCCACCAAGTTCTTCAACGATATTGCGAATTCGACTTCCGCGAACGCCAACGCAAGCACCAACGGGGTCTACCTTTGAATCGTTTGATGTTACTGCAATTTTTGTTCTAAATCCAGGTTCTCTGGACATGGCATGGATTTCAATGACGTGCTCTTGCACTTCAGGAACCTCAGCCTCAAACAAACGACGAATAAAATCTGGGTGGCTTCTTGAAAGTACAATTTTGACTTGGCTTCCAGTATCACGAACGTCTAAAATAAAACATCGAACACGATCGCCCGGTCTAAATTGCTCCCCTGGAATTTGCTCAGAGCGTGGCATAAAACCTTCAACTCGACCGAGTTTGTCAAGTTGTACGATAAGAGACCCGCCTTCATACCGACTGCATACACCAGTTGTTAACTCACCCGCCTTGTCGAAATATTCATCAAAAATACCTGAGCGTTCGTCTTCGCGAAAACGTTGGATCATGACTTGCTTTGCAGTCTGAGCAGGGATTCGGCCTAACTCTTCAAGTGGAATTTCTACCGCACCTTCATCAAGGTGTCGCCAAATTCTAATCTCTCCTGTCATAAGATCCATGTTGCAAGAAAATTCTTCGGTATCAAGTGAATTGAAGTGTTTACGTGCAGCACTTACCATTGCTTGCTCAAGATCAGCCACGATGACGGATTTTTCTATCTTGCGTTGCTTTGCAATGGTGTCGATGATTTCTATTGTTTCTTTGTTCATTTGTGTTGCCTACTAAATTGTTGAGTTATTAGGTTGTTGGGTTATGTGTATCAATGAAAAACGGGACGCTATGCGTACCCGTGGCACAACCAAAACGGTTGTATGTGCAAAATGCACGAACATGATTTAGGAGAAAACCTAAATCACGACTGAGCCTCCATAGGGATGTACACATCCGCTATCGAATGGCTCGGAGCCACAGGATGACTGCAATTAGCAGCCATAACTTGAAATTAGTTGTAAAGACCCACGTTGGACCATTACATACTCCTTAACTACTTGCTGTACCACCTACGCAGATGGCTTGAATCGGTACAGGGTATTCCGCTCTTCACAAAAACGCAACTCCACCCACCACTTGCGCGTACTATATATACCTATGAAATTCTCTAGAACACTGTTTTTGACCCTCTATTGCCTATTTTTGAGCGATGCCTCGTTTGCACAGGAAGGTAATTTTCACGATTCTCGCGACAAAGTTACAGTTTCGGTTCAAATTTCCCCAGAAAACGCAACAGCGGGAAGTGACGCCATCATTGCCGTCATTCTTGAACACGATAAACATTGGCACTCGCACACCAATAACCCTCAAGTTCCAGAAGCCCTCGGCGACCCAGAGGATTACATAGCAACAGAGATTGCATTCGAATTGCCCGGGGGATCACCGCTTACCTTGCACGATGGATATATTCAGTGGCCAGCACCAACGACGGTAAGGGTTGGTTTCGCAGGAACGCCTGTTAATTATGATGTCTTTTCTGATAAGGCGGTTATCTATATTCCCGTCACGATTGCGAGCGATGCAAACTTGGGCGAAGCATCGTTCACTATTAAACCGGTCTTTCAAGCGTGCGATGACACCACTTGCCTGCGAGCAACACCAAGGCCTGGCGAAGATCGTTGGGACGAGTATGGCATAACTGAAACAATCAACATTGTTGCGGCTAAACAAATTGCTGCAACAACTTCGTCGAAGACCTTCGATAACTTTGATGCAACTGTCTTTGCAAACATTCACGCTGGTGTTGAAGCACCAAGCAGCAATGAGATTAAGTTTGATGCATTTGGTCTCAAGTTTTCACTTTCGGCAGATGGACCAGCAGGACTGTATTTGCTTTTGCTCGTTGCAATGGGTGGCGGTTTTTTACTGAACTTAACACCGTGTGTGCTACCTGTTATTCCAATTAAAATTATGGGTCTTAGTGCGAGTGCGGGAAATCGAAAAAAGACACTATTGCTTGGCATTTGGATGATGTTTGGGGTGATGGCGCTCTGGATTCTACTCGGTGCAGCAATTGCACTCATTGCTGGATTTACTGCGATTAACCAACTCTTTCAATATCCAGCGTTTACCATCATTCTTGGAATTTTTATTGGCGTCATGGCAATTGGCATGGGTGGATTGTTTTCGATTCGATTGCCAAATGCTGTCTATAAAGTAAATCCAAAACATGATTCGTGGTTTGGTTCATTCTTGTTTGGCGTAATGACCGCCGTGTTATCAACACCTTGTACTGCGCCGTTCATGGGTGCTGCAGCTGCTTGGGCAGCAACACAATCACCAATACTTACGCTGATTGTGTTTGGCTCCATTGGTTTTGGTATGGCGTTCCCCTATTTAATTCTCGCAGCGTTCCCGCATCTTGTCGAAAAAATGCCAAGGGCAGGCGCAGCGAGTGAAGTTATTAAGCAAGTCATGGGTTTACTTATGCTTGCAGCTGCAGCGTATTTTTTAGGCGTTGGGCTGAGTGGGCTTATGCAACAAGAGGGTGCGCCGCCATCTCGTTTTTATCTTTGGATTGTTGCGGCATGTGTTGCCGCTTCTGGCATTTGGATGGCGTGGCGAACACTTCGTGTTGCAAAAACTCCAACCCCAAAAATTATTTTTGGAATCCTTGGAGTAATCATTACGGCGAGTTCCGTATTTGGTGGTATACGTTTAACTGAAAAGGGACCCATTGACTGGGAATATTACACACCTGAAATACTTGCAGAAAAACTTGCTGAGGGTGATGTTGTTGTGCTTGAATTTACAGCAGAATGGTGTCTCAACTGCAAAGCCCTCGAATCAACCGTGTTGCACAGCGCTCGCGTTGTTGAGGCGTTTGATGCAGATGATGTGACGCCAATCAAGATTGATTTGACTGGAAACAACGTGTCTGGCAATGCACTGCTCAACGAAGTCGGTGGGCTTCGCATACCGCTACTCATCATCATGGGGCCAGATGGAGAAGAAGACTTTCGTGGTGACTTTTACACGGTTAATCAAGTCTTAGAAGCTATTCAAAAATCAAGAGGCAATGAATGAAGTCCGTTTCCGTTTACTGCGCTTCGTCCATGTCGCTTGAGCCATGCTTTCATGATGCCGCAAAAATTATTGGCAAGGGTCTTGCCAATAGAAACTTAACGCTCGTCTACGGAGGTGGTTGCATTGGTCTTATGGGCGAAGTTGCAACGATTGCTGCAGAACACGGCGGTGAAGTTGTTGGGGTTATTACACACAAGCTTGTCGCACACGAACAGGCAAATGAGAAGTGCGATGAACTTATTGTGGTTGACACGATGCAAGAGCGTCGAACCATCATGATGCATAAAGGCGATGCGTTTATTATGCTTCCGGGCGGGATTGGAACGTACGAAGAATTCTTTGAAGTCTTGGTTGGAAGGCAACTTGGCGACCACGCAAAACCGATAGGCATTGTCAATGTTGATGGCTACTTTGATCCACTCTTAGAAATGCTTGAGCACGGAATCGAACGCAATTTTATGCGCCCTGCTCTTCGCCAACTTACGTTCATCGACCCTTGCCCAGATGCAGTGCTTGATTACGTCACTTCAGGTGTAAACGAGCAACCGTCCCCTGAAGACATCTTGCCGATGCACGGAAAATAAACAATCCCTCGGGTCGTTTCCGGCTTTGCCGTGTGACCGTCACTTGGTCTCTATAATGTGGAGGATGGCGAGTGAAAAACCAATCTTGGGCATGATTGCGGGCAATGGGATACTGCCAGTGCTTGCTGCTCGTGGCGCTCGCGCTGCGGGATACCGAGTTTGTTGTGTTGGCTTACGCAACCAATACGTGCCAGAACTTCCAAACGAATGCGATACATTTTCAATCGCAGGTATGGCACGTGTAGGACGGTGGGTTCGCCTTCTCAAAAAATGGGGGGCAAGCGATACCGTCATGGTCGGCGGTGTTGGAAAAACCGTCATGCACGATCCGTTTGGGGTCATTCGATTGATGCCTGACATCACTGGGTTGCTTCTTTGGTATCGCACGCTGCGCCATGACCGCAGGGATGCTACAGTTCTTGCAGCAATTGCAGACGAGCTGCACAAATCAGGAGTCACCCTCATCGATTCAACAACGCACATCCCAGATCACCTTGTAGGAAGTGGAACCCTTGGAAATGTATCGCCAACTGCAATGCAGTTCGCTGATATCAAATTTGGATGGCCATTACTCACACAAAGCGCCGCTTTGCACATCGGACAATCGATCGCCGTACGTGACCGAGACGTCCTCGCAGTTGAAGCAATCGAGGGAACTGCCGCACTTATCGAACGCGCAGGAACACTATGCAAAAAAAGCGGTTGGACGTTACTTAAAACCGCTGCAGATGATCATGACATGCGCGCAGATGTGCCTTCCATTGGAACAAAAACAATTGAACAAGTTTCTACTGCTGGCTGCAAGTGTATTGCGCTTGGAAGTGGACGTGTTATTTTGCTCGATGCTCCCGCTGTTATCGAAGCCGCAAATAAGGCAGGCGTCGCACTCGTTGGTGTTTCCGAATAACAGATGAGCGATTCTCCTTTTGTTTCTCGAGCGGGTTTAAAACTTGAACACGCCCTTAATGCATTTGATTTTGACGTAACTGGGATTTCGTGCGCTGACCTTGGTTGCAATGTCGGAGGATTTACCGATTGTCTTTTACAACGAGGAGCTTCCCATGTAGTAGCCGTAGATACTGGTTACGGTACTTTTGCATGGAAGCTGCGGAGCGACGAGCATGTCACTACTTTGGAACGAACAAACGCCCTGCACTATGAACCACGTGAGCAAGTCGATCTTGTTGTCATCGACCTTGGGTGGACACCGCAAAAACTTGCGCTTCCTGCAGGAATAAAGTGGACGAATTGTGGACACATTATCACCCTTATAAAACCGCATTATGAGCTGACAAAAGAAGAAAAGGAAATCGAGTCTGTCGGAGAAGGTCTTTCTGATGATGCTGTTTCACGCGTAATAACACGTATAAAAACATTGTGCCAAGAACTTTCACTCGAAATACTAGGGGAAACCATGTCTCCAATTCGTGGGAAAAAATCAAGTAAAAAAGGTGGAGGGAACTGCGAGTATTTAATGCTCCTAAAGACCCAACCCTAACTCTCAATATGGGTGCGTAACATCCCCTGTTCAGGTACAATACGCGTTCTAGAAAAGGCACTATGAGCGAGACACCAGAACAGAATCCCAAAGCAGAAAACAACGAAGAATTTGGTAATATCGGTAACGTTGTTGACCAACTCATCGAACGTGAATTGCACGATAGTTATCTAACGTACGCGATGTCAACAATTATGGATCGCGCGCTGCCTGATGTACGCGACGGACTTAAGCCTTCGCAACGTCGCATCCTTGTTGCAATGCATGATTTGAATTTATCACCTGGGCGCAAGCACAGGAAGTGCGCAAAAATTGCTGGTGATACTTCTGGTAACTATCATCCACACGGTGAATCTGTCATCTATCCAACCTTGGTCAACATGGGTCAAAACTGGAAGATGCGAGTCATGCTTGTTGATAAACAAGGAAACTTTGGATCAATTGATGGGGACCCACCTGCTGCGATGCGTTACACAGAGGCGCGTATGACGCATGCTTCTGTCGCGATGCTTGATGACATTAAACTCGACACCGTCGATTTTAAACCAAACTACGATGAAACTCGGCAAGAGCCCACCGTTTTACCTGGCAAATTCCCTAACTTGCTTGTAAATGGCTCAAGTGGCATCGCCGTTGGTATGTCTTGCTCGATGCCACCTCACAATGTTGGAGAGGTATGCGATGCAATTGTTGCAACTATTGACACCCCCGAAATAGACTTGCCTGATTTGCTGCAAATTGTGCCTGGTCCAGACTTTCCAACTGGTGGGGTTGTTGTTGGCAAACAAGGTCTTGCTGAAGCATACGCGACTGGTCGTGGAAGGTTACAAGTACGCGGGCGAGTACACCACGAAACTATTGGGAAACGTGAAGCAATTGTTATTGATGAAATCCCTTATCAACTTGTGCAAAACAATTTGATAGAGAAAATTGTTGATTGTGCTAAGAATGGTCGCATCACTGATATTTCAGATATCAAAAACTTCTCTGGTAAAAAGTGGCGGACACGGATTGTTGTGTACTTAAAACGAGGAGCTGATCCTGATGTTGTCGAACGACAACTGTACAAATTCACTCCACTGCAATCTACCGTTTCGGTAATCAATATTGCACTTGTCAATGGTCGTCCTCAGACGCTTGGTATTCGTGGACTGATTGATTGTTGGGTGGGACATCGTCTGGAAGTCATCAGACGCAGGACTGAATTTTTGCTTCGAGAAGCAAGAAGAGCTGCACACCGGCTTGAAGGGCTTATTTACGCAGTTTGCGATATTGACGAAGTCATCGCACTTATTCGAGCTAGCCGTACTCGTGAAGAAGCTATTGAAAAATTAATGGCACGTCCATTTTGTATTCCTGAGAATCACGAATACACAAAATTTATCGCGAAGCGCTTGATTGAAACAGCAAAAGATGGGGTATCGCTCTCCAAATTACAAGCAGACTCCATTGGCGCTCTGCGACTCATCCAACTCGTTGGATTAGAAATCGAAAAACTTACGGGGGAGTATGCTGACCTTCTTGAAAAGATTGATGATTATGAATCAATACTATCTGAAGAACAACGCGTTCTTGACATCATCCGTGAAGATTGCATTGAACTCAAAGAAAAGTTTGCCACTGAACGCCTAACTGGATTTGTCGAGGGAGAAGACGATAACTTTGATTACGGCGCTCTTATTCATGAACATGACGTATGTGTGACAATCTCTCACCAAGGATATGTAAAAAGACTTCCAACAGATACCTTCCGCGAACAAGGGCGAGGTGGACGTGGTATTAAGGGCGGCGAAACTAAAGATGGTGACTTTATCGAACACATTTTTGTTGCGTCAACACATGATGACTTGCTTTGCTTTACCGATTCAGGAAGAGTCTTCCGATTGAAGGTATATCAAATACCAGAAGCTACCCGAACAAGTCGCGGTAGAGCAATTGTAAACCTCTTAAATTTAAAGGAAGGTGAAAATATTGTTACCTTCCGAAATATAAAAGATTTTGACACATGCCAAGACAATCTTGTATTCGCAACGTCAATGGGTCGGGTCAAACGAACAGCTGTTGCTGAATACCGGAACGTGAATAGTGGTGGTATTCACGCTATCAGACTGAACGATAACGACTCTCTCGTTGATGTCATTAAGACAAATGGGGAGGGTCACGTTCTTATTGGTACAGCACAAGGGATGTCAATCCGGTTCGCAGAAACAGATGCAAGACTCATGGGACGTACTGCTGCTGGCGTTAAAGGGATTAACTTGTCAGATGGCGATTGCGTTGTTGGGGCAGTACTCGCAGAAGACGATGCCGACCTTATGACAATGACCGAAAATGGATACGGAAAACGTACTCCTATGCTCGAATACCTCGTCCATAGCGAAGATGGCTCAACAAGGGCACAGTCGCGGGGTGGAAAAGGTCGCCGAGACATTAAAACCGGAGAAAGAAACGGTCTTGTTGCAGATATTCGCTCTGTTAGAGATAGTGATAGCCTCATGTTCATAACCGCAAATGGCATGCTTGTCCGTATTTCCGCAAACGATATTCGTACTATCGGTCGAAATACAAAGGGTGTCCGAGTTGTGAACTTAAAGGACGGCGATCGCTTAATTGCCGCTGCAAAGGTAGAAGGCATGGACGAAAACGTAGAAGCTGAGCTTCCAGCCGCAACGTAATTCCTCTTGCATTACAAAATAGAGTATCCTTGCAGTATGACTTTAAACCAGTGGAACGATGAAATTATAATTCTTGAACTTCTTGATGAGCCAGATTTCTCAGAAGACACAGATGCCCTCCTTGCAAACGTACGTAATAACGAAATGTGCCCAAACGTTGTTGTTGATTTACAAAAGGTTTCAAATTTAAATTCGTCAAATCTTGGTGCACTCATTGAGATTAAAAAGTTGTTGCAAGCAAAAAATAAACGAATGATAATTTGCAATATCTCTGATTCTATTTGGTCCACAATGTTGGCAACTGGTCTCGATCAAGTCTTTGAATTTATAGAAAACACAATGGTAGCTCTTGCTAGCCTAACTTTTGAAGAGTAGTTGATGCGACCGATCCGTCGTAGCGAACATGAAACTCGGGTTGAGATGATGCCCCTCATCGATGTTGTTTTTTTACTGTTGACATTTTTTATCTACGCAATGGTTCTCATGGTTCGAGTTGAAGTTCTACCTGTTCCACTTGAATCGTATATCTCTGGAGCGCCTGCAGAAGTCCGCCCTTCAATTTCAGTCACAATCGCTGTAGATGGCAACATTTATGTCAACAAAACAGTCGTCTCGCTTCAAGACGTCGCAATTACTGTTTCAGACAGGTTAGAAAAAACGCCAGACGCTGCAATTTATCTTGTTATTGAGGATGGGGATAGTATTATCGACCGTGGGCCACTACTAACGGGTACGTGGGATCGCCTAAGACAACAAGGTCTAGAAATATTCCTTGTAGGTGCTCCGAAGAATAAGGAAGATGGTTAATGTTCTTCCGTAACAATGCCGCTCTTTTATGTGCACTCGCTGGTTCTCTGACCATCCATGCGTTTGTAATACCTGCTGTCTATGGATCGAAACCATCAATGGCACACCTACCCGATACAAAAGCAACACATCTGGAAACACCGCCAATTGAAGATAAGAGTATCGAGCTAGGCATCGATAAATCAAAAGAAGCGACACTTACGTGGATTGGGTATGAAGAATACGAGGAACAACGCGCTCGATTCGCAGAAGTAGAACAAGCTGCAATGAAAACTGAAATCGAGTTTGCCACACCCTCGCCAATTGCTACTGCAATTAATGCGGCAAAACAACTCGCAAATCCACTGGCACAAATGGCTGCGGATCTCCTTGAAGCAATACAGGGCATAGAAATTCAAATACCCAGTAACGAACCTGATGTAGTGGTACAAAAAATAAAACAACCCAAACCTACAGAAACACCTCTCCCGAAATCTCCAGAACCTGTTGCAGAAGTCGTTGAGGAAGTTATTGTTGAAGGCACGCCATCGGACAGAGATTCTTCAGCCACATCGACAATTAAAATAACTCCTGAACAATGGAAATCTGGGAAACCATTAGCTGCTCAGGGCATTGTGCTACGCCCAAGAAGACCTTCTTTTACTGCAAATCAGTTGGTTTCAAATGCCCCAAGCGACCTCGTTGCAGATCTCTTTATCAATAACAAAGGCAAACCTGCTAATGTAGACATTGTATTCAGCACTGGAAGCGTATCTATCGATGGTTCGCTTATCTCAAGCCTGTACCGATGGCGAGCTTCAGGGGAACAAATTGATGCACTCGAAGATGGTGAAACTATTTTGATTTCCATTCACATCACGTTTGCGAAATAATTAGTTTTCTAGTCGCTGTTTCCACATTTGCATTTCTGAGGTGTTTGTTAAAACGTAATCTAGAGGAGTTACTGTAACGTAACCGTTGTCAAGCGCTTCAACATCGCTACCCTCAGCAGTATCAGCGAATGACATGCCATCTCCAGTAGCCCAGTAATACGTTCGCCCATCTGGCGATTCTCGTTTGTCGTATTTTCCCAAGTCTGCACCTGCATTCATGTCTACAACTTTTAATTTGGGCATTGGAGCGTCCTCGCTCGAGCAAACTGGGATGTTGATGTTAATGACATTGTGTGGTTTAAGTTTGTTTTCTAATACACGATCAATGACGCTCCTAGCAATTTCTGCCGCTCTATCGTAATACACCGTTTCGCTATTTTTCAAATATAAACTGACAGCAATCGCTGGCACACCCAAAAACGCGGACTCAATAGCTGCGGCGACCGTGCCTGAATAAATAATATTAATGCCCACATTCGCACCGCTATTCATTCCACTGATGGTGATATCCGGCTTTTCGCCCTTGCCAAACCGTTCTTCCCACAAAGTTCGAATCGCTAGTTTTACACAATCTGCAGGTCTACCATCAACCGCGGTACCCGACATGGATTCAGTGACGTCTACTTTCTGAACCATCAAGGGTTTGGTGTAGGTGATTCCGTGACTCATCGCCGATTGCACTGTTTCTGGAGCAAAAACAACAAGTTCACCTAACCCCTCAAGTGCCTTGTGCAGTGCAATGATTCCTGGAGCTCGTATTCCATCGTCGTTTGTAAGAAGAATTCGCATTATGTTTTAGGTTCCAAAATATACTCACGACCACCCCAAGAAATTGGTGTCCCGTTCTTTAGTATGGACGCTGAGTCAAAAAATAGTTTTGCGACCACAAACCCCCCAATGGGTGCAAAGATGGCAAAGATAATTGGTGCTTTGTTAATAAAATAGATCCAACCAATGACGAATGCCGTTGCAACAAGAGAAGCAGCCGATGCCCAGAGAAGAGTTGGTGAATTTGCGTTTCCTATTACAACCCCAGCAATACTGACCGCAGGTAGAAATAATGAAACTATCAACACAAGAACACCGCTTCGAAATAACCTGTTTACGTTCCTTGAACTTGCTTCAATATAAATACGCTTCCACCCCTGCTTGAACGCTTCAAAGGTGGAGTACATCGAACATTGCAATAGACCATCTGCAAATAACACTTGTACCCTTCCGCCTGCTTGGTGAACAATTCTTGCAAAAGCGATGTCTTCAAGGAGTTCCTCTTTAACCGCAACGTGCCCTCCAATGGATGTATACATTTCGTTTGTAAAAAGCAAAAACTGACCATTTGCAAATGGTCTTGGCCTTTGTTCTCTATTAATTCGATCAACCGGAAATTGTCGAACGAGAAAGGTGCTTGCAATTGGTTGAATTATGCGTTCAAAGTTTTTAGTAATTGTAAGGGTGCTAAGAAGGCTCAATAGTGCGGCCTTTCTTTTTATCGCAGATGCAACAGCGCACTTGATAAGTTCCTTGTCAAAAATGGTGTCTGCATCTGTAAACAACATCCATTTTCCTGTTGCTTTTGATGCTCCAATTTTTGCAGCATTGCATTTACCCGCCCATCCTTCTGGACAGGAATCATTTTCGATTATGCAAATTCGATCGTCCTCTTTTGCGTGTTTTTTCAAAATTTCTAGTGTGCCATCATTGCAACGGTCTAAAACGAAAATAATTTGAAGTTCTTTGAACGATTGATTACGCAACGATGAAGCACAAACATGTATGACACGCTCCTCGTTATGAACTGGAATAATAACACTCACAGAGGTGCTCTCTGGCTCAGAAAGCGACAACCCCTCACGTACTGTTGGTTTTGTTCTCGCTATCACCCATAATCTGTACGCAACACCCAACCACAAGCAAAGTGAAATTACTACTACTACGCCAATGATATTTGAAACTAACTCCATCGGGACGTATGGTACATCGTTATCATCCATGTAAAGGATGCACGGATAATGAATCCACAACTAGTTTTTTCAAGACACGCCTTACGTTCCATAGATTCTTGCTCTGTAGAAGAGTTCCATATTCCTAGTATCATCCTGATGGAAAATGCCGCAAGAGGCGCTGCTGAAATTCTTTGTTCAGGAAAATTAGTTTCGCTTCTAAACGACGCAACCATTCTCTGCGGAACTGGGAATAATGGCGGTGATGGCTACGCACTCGCACGACACCTGCATAATGCAAACTATCCTGTCTCAATCCTACAACTCGGCAAACCAAATACACATGACGCAACAGTAAACGCAAGAATTTGTTCTGAAATCGGCATTACAATAGAATCTTGGTCTGCCGAAAATGCCCGTGAACCTACTCTCTGGATTGATGCCATATTTGGAACAGGTTTAGACCGTCAAGTTGAGGGAATCTATAAAAAGGCAATACTTTCATGTAATGCACATTCGGCACCAACTGTCTCACTTGACATACCCTCTGGGCTCGACTGCGATCGTGGAGTACCGCTTGGGTGTTCCATAGAGGCTGCGGTTACGATTGCATTTGTTGGACCAAAGATGGGGTTTCTTCAAGAATCGGCTAAAAAATATACAGGAAATATCGTTTCGACGAGTATCGGGTGTCCTCAATCCCTTCTAAAAAAATACGGATTTTTCGCAACTTAGTACGATGTTCATTCTGTGTACCAATTACTCCTCACAACCAAGTATCTTACAAGTAGAGTAATTCCACTCATCGCAGTCGCTGCGGTTGGTCTCTGTGTAGCACTCGTCATTGTTGTTGTTTCAGTTATGTCGGGTTTTTTGAATATGGTCCAATCTTCTGGGCGAACGCTCATGGGTGATGTCGTTATTACTTATGGAATATCTGGACTCCCACATTACGGTGGACTTATAACTCATCTTGAGGATAATGAGAACATATTTGCTGCGACTCCGATTGTGGATGGTTGGGGGTTACTTAGAATGCCGTACCCTGACTCAAAAGCAAAGCAAAGCGAAACTGTACAAGTTTGGGGAATTGAACCAATTTCATTTGCAAAAGTCACTTCCTTCGACAAATCACTGCAATGGAAAACTCCAACAGAAAACCAGATGGAGTGGCTCCTTTTCGATGCGATAACAGAAAACCAAGACACTCTTCGAAGGGCAATGGGCGACGATGAGTGGGAAGAACTTGTTGTAATCGTGAACGATGCTTCAGGCGCTCTCAATTATGAATCTGTCATGCTCTGGGAAAGGGTACAAAAAATCTTGGATGATGAGCAATGGTCACTTGTACTGTCGTTTGATGAACGCCTTTCAAATCCTGATGCAATTTTTCAACAAGGTCTATCACTTTCGCAAAATGGGTCCGAGGGGATTGTGTCTGGACTTCATGTTTCTGAAGGCAACGAACGACAGAAAGATGGCTCCTATAGAGTTGTCCGTAACGATTACTGGTGGTTGCCGAGGTACGACGCCACACTCACTATGTTGCCTGTTGATGCAGGAGGTGGAGTTATCGAACCCGAGTCTATCATTATGCCATTCGTAAATGAGTTTCAATCTGGCGTCTTTATGATTGACGAATCCAGAGTTTTCGTGCCTATTAACATTGCACAACAACTGTTACATCTTGATCAAGCAGAAATTGTTGACGAAAACGACCCAACAGAAATTCTGGGCATCGACCCAGCAAAAGCTACCAGTATTCTTGTCAGGGGAATTCCAGGCACTTCCGCAGATGATTTGCAAATCATAGTTGAACAACTTTATGATGAATTTGTTTCCTCACTACCCCTTCATACTCTTGTGCTTCCTCCATCAAGAAGTAATCCTGGGCTGACCATACACACATGGGAAGAACAACAACGCAGTTTTACTGGCCCAGTAGAAAAAGAACGCGAACTTATGCGAACTCTTTTTTCTATCGTGTACTTAGTTGTTGCGGCGCTCATTCTTTCGATTTTCTGGTCCATTGTTTTTGAAAAGACTCGCGACATAGGAATCCTCCGAAGCATGGGGGCTTCAAGGGGAAGTATTGTTTGGATTTTCTTACAGTACAGCCTCGTCATTGGGATTATAGGTTCCTCACTTGGTTTGCTAGTGGGTTGGCTCATTACAAAAAATATAAACTCCATTCACGATGCAATGGGAAACCCGCCACTAGGAATTGCTGTTGGGTCCTTTGCCCTAGCTTTTGTGGTTGCCGTATACACCGTCTCAAAAGCGAAGAGCGGCCAAATGTTACCGATTGTTCTGGGGGGGCTTGGCCTAGTTGTATTCTGTGGAATTGGCGCACTTGTTCTTTTCATTAAATCTGTTGGTGGGCTTATTATTTGGGATGCGTCTGTGTATTATTTTTCCATCATTCCAAATGAAGTTGATTGGCCTTCAAGCCTTGTTACTGTTTGTGGTGCAATCCTTTTTTGCCTCATTGGCGCTGTCATACCTGCTGCGAAAGCAGCCGATACCGATCCTGTAAAGGCGCTACGACATGAGTAATGTGATTCTAGAAGGCAAAAATTTGAAAAAAACATACCGTCTTGGACGAGCAAGTGTATGTGTTCTAACAGACGCTTCTCTCCAAGTGGAAGAAGGGCAATGGGTCACCATACTTGGGTCAAGTGGGTCTGGAAAATCAACCGCGTTGCACCTCCTTGGGGGATTAGATCGACCAGATAAAGAAAATGGTGGGATCGTTCACTTCCGTGGCGAATCTATTTGGCATCAATCGAACCGACGGATAAATAAATATCGAAACAAAGACATCGGATTTGTGTTTCAGTTCTACCATCTTCTTCCAGAATTATCAGTACTTGAAAATATCGTCCTTCCTGCAATGGTTGGGGGACTCGGATTTGCTCGCGCAAGTGCAAAATCTCGAGCAATATCGCTTCTCGAAAAATTCGGACTTGGGCACCGAATCTCACACCGCCCTAGGGAACTTTCTGGCGGTGAGCGCCAACGAGTTGCAATTGCTCGTGCGCTCATAAATGAGCCAAGTATTCTTCTAGCAGATGAGCCAACAGGAAATCTTGATGAAAAAACAGGCGGCGAAATACTTGACGTCCTCAGTACACTCCATAAAGAAGGATTAACCATTGTGCTCGTCACGCACAATATAGAGATTGCGCAACGAGGAGACGTGGTTGTGCGTCTTCGGCACGGTCAAATAGACCGACCCGCCACTTTGGCACACTAACTTTCAATATCCCAATAATTTGAAGCATAAAATCTGATTTTTGCACTGCTGGCGTATTTTCTGCAATATCTCCAAAAGGACTCGAATGGAACAGAACTTGCGCCGATTATCGTATTGGGCATACGCTTTCGTGTGTCTTGGAAGCACATCCCGCATATCATGTGGGCGGAGAACTGAACTATGTTTGAACGTTTAACAGATCGCGCTAGAAAAGTAATGGCTCTTGCAAATCAAGAAGCACAACGCTTTAACCACGAATACATTGGAACTGAGCATATTTTGCTTGGTTTGGTGAAGGAAGGCTCTGGAGTAGGTGCAAATGTCTTAAAGCACCTTGAAATAGACCTACGCAAGGTACGGCTTGAAGTTGAGAAACTCGTCAAGAGCGGACCCGATATGGTCACTATGGGA
>JABHWX010000142.1 GCA_018657585.1 Phycisphaerae bacterium | reverse complement strand
GGACGACTTGATTTTGCTGCTATGCAAGCGGGCATGGCTTGGGGAACTGTCACCGCATCCTTTACATTGGGCTCTTTTGGACTGGACGGGCTTTGCACCACAACCCGCGAAGACCTTGAAGCCCGAATGCTTGATTTCAGGCAAATCGCACAAATTTCATAAAAAAGCTTTATTAACGCAAGTACCTAACTTTAGTGCACTTACGAAAATTAATAACATTTGTCTGTATTTAATTGACGACTTACTAATTAACCGACATAGTAGACATACCTGTCCACTTATGCCCAAGCCATTTCCAACACAAGAAGAAATAAAAAAACGTAGCCACCGAATAAGTAAGCGACGTGCGATTATTCTATTTGGACTTTATGTCTTGTTCATGGTGCACATAATTCACTGGTGGATTGTTGGAAAAACAGTTTCTCCCGCTGAACTTAACGAAGGTATGTACACCATTGAACAAGGGATTGTCACCGTCGGCACAATTTTGCTTGTGCTGATTGTTTTGAGTGTTCTTATCTTTGGACGTTTCTTTTGCTCTTGGGGCTGTCATATTCTTGCACTTGAAGATCTTGCTAGTTGGATTCTAGGCAAATTCGGGATTAGACCAAAACCTGTTCGTTCCCGATTACTTCCACTTGCTGCTCTTGCTGCTCTTCTTTATATGTTTGTCTGGCCAACTGTGATGCGCATATATGAGGGAAAACTCTGGCCTGGTTTTCGAGTACTAACTGACGAACAAGGTTTCGGTTCATTTACAACA
Organism: Phycisphaerae bacterium; assembly: GCA_018657585.1. Classification (GTDB taxonomy): domain Bacteria; phylum Planctomycetota; class Phycisphaerae; order Phycisphaerales; family SM1A02. The sequence goes on along the minus strand of JABHWX010000142.1, from coordinate 2,575 downwards.
GAAGAATTTACGCGCAACCTGCCCGGACCCCTAATGACAACTGTGACGTTTCTAGTGGTTGGTGGTGCCATTGTTTGGCTCATGGGATCACGTGGTTTTTGCAGATATGTCTGTCCATATGGCGCGCTGTTTGCCGGAATGGACCGCGTCTCCCCCGCTGGTATTCAACTTGTTGGTGATTGCGATGGCTGCGGCGAATGTACGGCCGTTTGCACTTCACACATCCGCGTGCATCACGAAATACAAGAGCATGGAAGAGTGGTCACACCAGGATGTTTAAAAGATTTAGATTGTGTTATGTCATGTCCAAGAGATGCACTCAAGTTTGGGTATAGCAAGCCACCTCTTATGTCTTCTTTTAAGAATTTTACACAGCCAGATGTTCCATGGGCTTGGACGTGGGTACAAGAAATACTTGGTGTTATCGTTTGCATTGGAACGCTCCTTGCAACAAGACAACTATACGGTGAAATACCTTTCCTTCTTGCGATTACTCTTGGGGTCATCGCAGCTTGGGCAGCAGTCACGACTCTAAAATTAGTTGTTGATTCGAATCTAAGAGTTGGACGTGCCCAATTGAAATACCATGGAGATTACAAACCGTCTTCTACTGGATGGGTATTTCTCGTAACAGTTGCTTTTGGGCTCATCGTACATAGTGGCTGGATTCGATGGCACGAGCAACAAGGACAGCAAGCTTGGGCTAGAGTCAAAATGGGCGAACATGCATCCGTGATTCCAATGGAATACCACCTACAGACAGTCATTCGTCATGGGTTGTGGCGACCGCCCTACGCCGATCGAATGCTTGCTGATATGTATCTGTTTTTACATGAACCAAAGCGAGCAGTACCGCATCTTGAACGACTTGTGCAACTTTGGCCGGAAAATGAAACTTGTAAGAAACAGCTTTACGATGCCAAGAACGTCAAATTAACTCCTTAGACATACTTTTTTGCATTAATTGTGAAGTTCCTCACAATTATTTAAGGAATATGCTTGATACTTTAGGAGATGCGGTTATTATTAAATAAGTGGATACGAAGTCCACTATAAATTTAATATCTCTTATTTTCCTCTTCCCGAGTTGTCCATCAGGCACTCCGCCGTTTCCGCCACTCCCTCCCACTGCCTCACCTCGGCGGGAACACACGGCGGAGTGCCTGGTGGACTGTTGTATTTAGGCATAAAGGTCTAAAGCCTATAAGTTGATATAATTATCATGAAACAAGTTTATTCTATCCATTTCTAAAGGATCCAAATATATGCTATCTAGAACAGCCGAATATGCACTTCGAATAATGATTCGCCTCACCGAACACAAGGACAAATCCATGACTGCTGAGGATATTGCTCAAGCAACACTTGTCCCTCCAGGGTACACGGTCAAGGTGTTACAGCAACTAGGACGTGCAAAACTCTCAAGGGGTCAACGTGGTCGTAACGGCGGCTTTATCCTTGCATGCGACCCAACTAAAGTCAACTTACTTCAAGTTGTCACAATCATCGATCCACTTGAACGCATCAAAGAGTGCCCGCTCGGAAGAACCGATCACCAACACGCACTCTGCCCACTTCACCATCAAATTGACCTAGCAATTGAAGCCCTAGAAAATAGTTTATCTAGCATGAGCTTGCAAGATGTAATCGATAGCGCAGAAGGCAGTTCACTCTGCCAAGATCATAACAATACAACCGCTAGCCTCAGCGTGAATGCTACCGGCTAACTTTTTACCACCTAACTATTTGACTATCTTCAATAGTAAATGGTCTTTCTTCGTGATCACCATCGGTATTGACTAGCCAGTACAAACTTCCAGAAGACACCTCACTGAGTTCCATTGCTTCTTCTGTACCAATTGTCGTTGAAATTTCTTTCCAATCGCCATCCGCCCACTCGTGTAACTTATATTGCGCACCTACTTTCAACGGGACAGAAATTGATTCATCAGTCCTGCCTTCGTAAGTCACTCGATCACTTGTTGATTCGTACGTTGAAACAGAAACTTTTACGCCCTCGTTTAATATTGTTCTTGTCGAACCATCCTTATGCAAAATAAAGGGATGCCCTGCATCAACTATTTCTTCATCAATAAAAAAAGCAGGTAAATACAGTATGTCTCGACCCATCCCACTAAAAGATGCAACATTATTTTCGATGTCGCTCCACTGTATTGCCTTCCAATGCCCAGAATTAAACACACATAAGTAGGCATACTTATGTTCGCTTGGCGTGACAACAACCGAAACATCTGACGTTGGAACGTAACTCTTCGTTACATCTTTGTAATACTTGCCCTTCAACCATCGCGGTGCCTTTTCGCCTTCATCTAATTTTGCTCCAAGTGAATCAAGCTGTTCTGAAAAAGTCTTTCTGTATACCTTCGCAGCAACCCCCGAAATTGGTGAATAGCCGTTTCCATCTGATCCAATGACCACACTCCACGCATGGTTATTTCCCGATTTCGCCCAGTGCGGAGTGTAATCACTCGCAACTGCAACGCCTCCAGCACGGCGAGCGTAAATTTGCATATTTGTCATGTCTTCACAACGACCCAAGCCACGCTGCTTCATC
>JABHWX010000141.1 GCA_018657585.1 Phycisphaerae bacterium | reverse complement strand
TTTGCCCGCCGAGACTCCTTGTATAAACAGAAGCACCAATGTCCGCATTTGCGTCTTCGTCAAGTGCAACAATCGTCTCGGCTACTCCCAACACTTCGTCAGTATCCGCATCCATGATGTTTCCACCAGAGCAGTACACATATCCTTGCGCAGTTGTCCGATTCAAACCGGTAACATAAGTGTCGCATGTAAGCAAAAGGCTGTTATCTGTAAGCCGCACTGCGCCTCCCTTGCCAATCGCAAAAGGCACTTCATCTACTAGAACAAGTTGCGTTGGGGAAACCCCTAAATCGTTTAGGTTTGTCCTTGTTGCCACACTTGGCATATCAGAGCGAACCAAATCTAAGACTACCACTTCACCGGATTCAAGCAGCACATACAAAAATTGATCGTAAATAACCATATCTTTACAAGATGAGGCTGCCTGAAACGGAGTTAGCATCACTGATGCTACTTGCTCTCCGGTTTTATTACGAAGCACAATAAGCTTGTCCCCAAGGGATTGGTACCAATATTGCTCATACAGTTCAAGCGCATCCGCCTTGCCGCCAACAGCATGGCGAACTATAAGTTGTTCACCTCCAACTACATTTGCAATGAAGGTAAGAAAAATTGTCATACAAATTGTGCAAATCTTTTTCATTCGTGTCATGATACACGTATGCCGACACCATCATCAGACCGCTTAAGCCAATTGAGAAATCTTCTAGAGAGTGATCCTCACGATGCCTTTTGCATGTACGCCATTGCGATGGAGCATGCAAAAACTAAGCACAACCAAGAAGCAATCGCTTGGTTTGATCGTACGATTGAAACTGACCCCTCGTATTGCTATGCTTGGTACCACAAGGCACGATGCCAAGTGGATGCTGGTGATAACGAGGGAGCTACTCAAACACTTCAAGAGGGCATGAAGCAAGCTGATGAACATGGGGATTCCCATGCGAATGAAGAAATGCGATCCCTGCTTCGGAGTTTCTAAAACGCATGCCAGAAATCACTGCCATTGAGCCACTTGAAGATGATCCAAACTACAGAGTTGTATATGTGGACAACAACCCCGAAGTCACCCTTCCAACATCAGCTCTCGACCAACTTGGGTTAGTTCTCAGCCAAGAATGGACCGAGGAAGTCGCCACCCAAGTCGCATTGTTCAATCAATTTGACGAAGCAAAGAGCATGGGCCTTAATTTGATTTCAAGGAAAGCATGGGGTGTCAAAGAACTTGCTGCTCGCCTTGTAAAACGGGGCATCGACAAATACGTAGCAACGATGATTACGGAACAACTTGAGGGAGATGGCTGGCTTGACGATTACAAATATGCATCAGCGAGAATCCGGGAATGGACTAGGATTGAACCTGCAAGCCGACTATGGCTACGAATGAAATTACGTGAACGTTACGTTGGATCTGATCATGCAGAACAAGCTATAAATGAAGAACTTGGCGACACCAGCGAACAAGATCTTGCTACCGCCCTAGCGGTACTTCGACTTGCGAAAGTCTCAAATTGCGATGAGAACACTGCAAGACGAAGGGTCATTTCTGCCTTGAGCCGAAGGGGATTCCCCACAGATGTTGGTGCAGAAGCGTTTCGAAGAGCACAATCAGAGAATGCTTGATGGTAGGATGTGCCCTTTATATGCAAACTACAGGAAACAAACCAATTGAAATTGCTTACGCAGATTTGCCTACCTCTGGGGCTTCGGTGATTGATTGTCGTTCAGAAGAAGAGTTTGAAGAAGCGCACTATTCAGGTGCAATCAATATTCCTTTGCAACACGTAAGTGTTCGTAAAGACACATTTCCTTTTAATGAAGATGAAGCCTTCTACGTATACTGCAACTCAGGGAATCGTTCCGCGACCTTTGTCACGTATCTTCGATCAATTGGCTATGTGCATTGCCAATCTATTGCTGGTGGTGTTGAGCTTTGGGGAGACCAATTGTGCTAAAACATCGACTTATCACAGGACCACTTTTGAGCATTGCACTTATTGCTCTAATCTACTTTGACGACCAACTAGGTTGCCTCAGATGCAAATGCGGAACTACATTACAACCGGGATTGCTCATCGCCATTCTTGCCATGATTGCAGCCCCACTTGCTGCGCTTGAATTCGGCGCGATGGCGAATAACCTTCGAATTCGATGTAATGTTCCAATGTTGATATTGACCATGGAAGCGTGGATTGTTGCAATCTACCTCATCCCATCAGGCATGCCTGTTGAAAAAGCACTCGCAATTTTTGCAACGATTCTGGTGATGAGTTTCGCGTTCACCGTTTTCTTACTCGCTCGTGGCAAGCAACTCGATGGCGTGATGAGCGGAGCAACGTTCACTGTTGCAACTGCGGGGTACGTCGCTCTAGGCTTTGGGCTCCTTCTTCTTCTACGTCGAGAGCACAGTGCATGGTGGATCGTTGGCGTTATCGCAATTGTCAAAATGTGTGACACGGGAGCGTTCTTTGTTGGGTGTAATATCGGAAAAAGAAAATTAATTCCATGGATTAGTCCTGCAAAATCTTACGAAGGATTGATCGGGGGTTTGGCAACTGCTTCCATCACTGCTGTCCTTCTAGCAAGTGCTAATAATCATTGGCTCACCTCAGAACCTAGAATTTCCCTCATCCTTGCAGCGTTTCTCGGCGTTTTGTTTGGATTACTCGGTCAATTGGGCGATTTACTCATGAGTGTCTTCAAGCGGGATAGTGGCGTAAAAGATGCTTCGTCTGTTCTTCCTGGACTTGGAGGAATTCTCGACGTCTTAGATTCACTCCTGATTGTGAGCCCAATAGCTTATTGGTTGCTTCCAAATGGGTAATACTCTGCTAGAATCATCTCCCCTATGGCACTAATTGACAACTTATTGACCCTTTACAAAGTTGACCGACAAGTACGAAGTTTGCAAAGTCGTGTTGAGTCTGCTCAAATTTATCTCAATGTGCAAACTAAGCAGATGGATACCATCGCTGTTGAGCGCGCCGAGAATGACCAACAACTTATGCAACGCAAAGCAAATATTGCGATTGTTGAAACCGAAACGGGCTCCATCGACAGCCGAGTTGAGCACCTACGCGAAGATCTCAACAAAGCAGTTAACGACAAGGAATACAAAGCGCTCCTTGCAGAAATGAATACGTTAAAAGATCGACGTAAAGCATTTGAAGACGAAGAACTTCTTGAGATGTCTGCAGTCGAGTCACTTGAAGCAAACGCAACAGAAATTAATACCCGCGATGAAGAACGAACAAAAGTGTTGCAAGTCGCACAAAACGAATTGCAAACTCGTCAAGCAGAAATTGCAGAGCAACTCGCCGAACTTGAAAAAGAACGAGGAAGTGCTGCCGCAGTTATTCCTGAAGACATTCTCGCTGACTTTGATGAAATTGCTGATGACTACGAAGGCGAATCAATGGCTTCCATTGAAATTATCGACAAGAAACGCAAGGAGTATTCTTGTACTTCATGCAGCCTTCACCTTCCAATGGAAACTGTTGCCGTTCTTATGGGCAGCAAAGAAACTGTTGTAAAATGTGGGCAATGCGACCGCATCCTCTTCCTTGAAGAAGCTTCTCGCGAAGCACTCTCACCAACTGACTGACTCTAGCCGTCAACAACTAGCCATTTCAAAGATTCACATCACAATACGTGGTGTTACAATACGCTAATGCTCTGTCCATACTGCGAACGAGATGATGATCGGGTGATAGATAGCCGCGCCTCTGATGTTGGCAAATCTATCCGAAGGCGCAGAGAATGCCAAAAATGCAATCGTAGGTTCACTACATTTGAGCGGGTAGAAAAGACCTCACGGCTCATGGTTATCAAAAGAGACGGGACAAGAGTCCCCTTTGATCCAGAAAAGGTACTCCGAGGTCTTCAGGCTGCTTGTGGGAAACGCCCCATTCCTGAAGAACAAAAAATAGAACTTGTCCGTGATGTCGAAGAAGAATTGATGCAAATTTTTGAACGCGAAGTTCCAAGCCATGAAGTTGGGCTCCGAGTCGCGCACCAACTCAAATCAATTGACCCAATCGTTTACATTCGATACGCGAGCGAATATTTTGATTTTCAAGATCTTGAAGATTTTTCTCGTGAGCTTTCTGACCTTCAAGATGAGCCTCCAGTTTTTCCAACGCAATCTGATTTGTTTACTAAGAAATAACAAAGTAAAACCCCCATGCCAACTATAACTTTACCTGATGGAACAACTCGTTCGTTTGATCACGACACAACTCCTCTTGAAATTGCTACCGGCATCTCAGAGGGCACACCATGATTTTGGTATTGAAGAACAAACTTATTTTGATGTGAACGAAGGTGGACTTGAAATCATGACATCTGTCATGGACGAACTAGGTATTACAAGCATCACGTTTTATT
>JABHWX010000140.1 GCA_018657585.1 Phycisphaerae bacterium | reverse complement strand
TACAATTTGATCAAGTGTTGGATGGTAATCCAAAGCATTTACATGAATCCAATCACCAATTTGTGGATGTAGACTTCCCTTATTGATGTCAAGTTTCTCAGGATGCTGCGAAATGATTCCATAGTTTGGAAGTGACGAGCTTATGTCCTGAATCATGTGGTCCCACAAGTGCCATTCCCAAACAATTTCTCCAGTTGTTTGCCCTGTTGGCATTACTTCAACAATTTGAGCTGGCCAAATTTCACCATTTAGTGATTGCCTGCCTGCGGCGGTTCCTTGCGATTGTGTTTTACGTTCCCAGGCAACCATTAAAACATTGCCATTTGGCATTGCGCAAATATCATGATGTGGCTGGTTATTTTGATCTGAAAAAGTGAAATCCCAAAGCACTTCTCCGTCGTAAGAGAACTTTTGTATACGACCTCCAACTGCAGCACCATTCATTGGAATATTTCCTTGTGCTTTGCATGGACGGAGCAAGTCACCCCCCTGCAATAAATATGGAGTCGCTGCTATTGTTCCTGCACCGAACCATTCGTTTAGGACTTGCCCGTTGTTATCAATAAGTACTGTTCGGTCTGAATCTGATCCGTTATTAGCATTGAATAAAGTTATTCCATCGTATGGAGCGAAGCCTAACAATCCCACTACTAATAAAGATGTACAAATCATTCTATTTCCTCTATTAATGTGATAGCGAGTGCGTGAGAGCCGCAACTTGAAACTTACGCCTATTTCAATAATGTATTAATTGAGGGTGTATTGCAAGTAAATAAAGAAATAAATGCGATGATTGTGTTCAGAAGCACTGAATATTTGTAAAAACTTGGGTCAAAAGTCAATCTTCAGAACTATAACGTGTATGTATCTAAAAACTGCTTTCATGAAAAACAGTCTTTATACACAAAAAGAGTGTGAGCGAAATGTTTATCCGTTATGGTCAGTAAACGGGTTGATCTCATCCACTACATCTTTGACCGTGTCTGCAATATCCTGAATCACCGGTGAAGCTGCGAAACTTGTTTCCGCACGCCATTGAGTTGTATCAGCAGGTTCCCAAGCAGGCATTTCTGTTGGCGAAGCCGTTGCGGGTGTAGTTTCAGGTTCTTCGATTGGCTTAGGTTCAATAGTGGAATTCGTAGTCCAAAAACAATTATCGTTTGCATTAATCATCTTCGCAAAGTTGTCAAATGTCCTATCAATAATCTCGTCTAAGTAATACATCATTCACTCCTTTTTTTGAGTTAACTTAACAAGTTATATAGCAACTGGTATATTTGTACCATAATTACTGGGATACTATAAATATTATTGGAGCGTTATTTTAAATATCTAGGTGTAGGTATATGGTAAATCAAGTTTTAAACCAAATAATATAATCCAACCTTGATATATGCCTTATAAGTGGTATTCTGGGTTGCATGCAGAATCGCAGAGAGTTTATTGGTTCGGGGCTTGGCCTTCTTTCCGCCTTAGCCCTTAAGCGTAAAGCGTTTTCTGGCGGTCAACTTATTGGGGCTTCGCGCAGTGGTGATTGCATAGACATAGGTGCTGCTTCGTACGAGGCGTCTTGCCCGATGCAACAAATAACAAATGTCCCAACGCAAATGGTTGATGGTATTCCATTTGCATCGTGGTATACAGGTGACGACTTTCCTGGATTGCATCACCCAATGCCAAATCCAAATTGTTTTGATGGAAATCCGCCACCCATTAGTGAAGAAATTGAAGTGGCAGTAGTAGGTGGTGGAATTTCTGGACTGACGAGTGCGTATCTCCTTCGCGAACACAATCCAGTTATTTTTGAAATGCATAATCAGTTTGGCGGCGCAGCACGTGGAGAGGTTTGGAATGGGGTCCCCTACTCTCTTGGAAATGCATACGTAATTACTCCTGATCCAGGAACTTTTTTGCAAGACATTTACCAAGAACTTGGCATGAATGAAGTTGTTCGGATAGATTCAAATAACGCCCCAGTTGAACTTGATGGCGAAGTGCTTGAAGGATTTTTTGATGGGGAAGGCGTTGGTCCAATCGCTGCAAAAGCAATTGCAAAGTACCGTGAAGTTGTAACGCAGATGGCAAACATTGATTATCCCGTCATCCCACTTATCGGCGGGAGTGAAGATGATTGGGTGTATGAACTTGACCAGAAAACATTAAAGCAAGACATACAAGATCGCATGAATATGCCAATACCAGATGTGCTTGCTGCTGCAATCCAGTCCTATTGTTACTCTTCATTTGCTGCTGGCTGGGAAGAAATATCCGCAGCTGGTGGCTGGAACTTTTTAGCGGCAGAAGAATTTGACCGCTGGGTCTGTCCTGGTGGGAATAGTTACATGGCGCTTAAAATGTGGGAAGCGCTTAAACAACTTGATGATAATGTTCCTGCTTCCTGTCGCCCATATCACATTCGTGGTGGCTGTCGCGTTGTCGATGTAAGACCCATCGCGGGACCCGGAAACAAATCGCAAGTGACATGGGTTGATACAGATGGTAAATGCCGCGCACTCCTTGCAAAGAAAGTTGTGATGGCGTGCCCTAAGTTTCTCTGTAAAGAAGTGATACATTTGCTTGGAAATGAAGATGTCGCCAAGCTTGACGCAATTGAATCATTGGAATACCGCGGATATCTTGTTGCAAATATTTTGCTTGATGCGCCAATTAAACGAGACTTTTATGACATATTCCTTCTTGGTGATGGCATCTATCCAATGAACCAATCAGAGGCTGAAGACGACCGGTTTGTCTGTGATGTTCTTGATGGCAACTACGCCGCCGGTTCACTACCCCATGGACTGAGTAACGTGCTCACCTTGTACTGGCCACTCCCGTTTGACTTTGGTCGCTGGACGTTATTGCACGAGGCAAATTGGAATAATTATTCACGTATGCTTGCTCCACAAGTTAAACGTATTTTAAAACTGCTAGATGTTCCTGATACAAAAGTAAAGCAGGTTCGCATGACTCGTTGGGGACATGCAATGCCAATTCACGCTCAAGGTCTTATTGCAAATGGAACTTGCGAAGAAGTGCGCCGTCCAACTATGAATGACCGTTTATTCTTTGTGCAGCAAGACAACTGGGCATTGCCTGCAGTTGAAAATTGTTTGCTTGATGCCAAGCACTATACGGATATTATTAGCGATCAGCTCTAGTGGTTGTCACTCTAAAACACTCGAAATCAACTTGTCGATACGTTTTGTGGCTGGTTCCGCCCGTGCCATGTAGAGGTGTTCTTGAATTGCAGATGTTATGGCAACTTCGTCATGTGTTATTCCGGGGGTCAGACTCCTTGCTGATGCGGGAAGAAGTTCGCGGTAACTGAGTTTATCTGGAAGCCATGGGAGACATCCAGCAAAAAGTGCTTCAACTACTGCAATCCCGAAAAATTCATGGTCTGCGGTAGAGAGCACCCAATCTGCTTTGGAAAGCCACTTCCAATACTCCCCTTTCGATTCGGTGTACCCTATATGCTCGATTCGATCTTGGAATTCTTCTTGAAATTGTTGGAGTGCTTTTGGAACTTCTTTGAACTGCTCGCCAAGAATTATCCATCTGAGGTTCAGAGGCTGGCTGTACTCCCTTGCAAGTTCTAGTAACTTACTAGGGCATTTGTCGTGCTCCCACCGGTGCGGCCAAACAATTCTAATTGGCTTGGAACGTCCGCCGTTATCTGAGTTATGTAAAACTTCTGGGTATTCCAAATACTCTGGTGGAATGTCAACAGGTACCCATGCAACTGTGGAATTGTTGCGAATACGATTATCAATATCGGAAAGTGTTGTATCCCATGAGTTCTCGAGCAACGATTGAATTCCAGCGATGAATGAATCTAGGTTCCATTTACTATTGAAAATCGTAAGGTCGGCTGTCAATACGCTCTGCAAATTTGTGAACGAAAAAGACGCATCGCGTGCATCGTTTGTCGGATACGCAACTTGATTTTCGTGCATGTACAGAATGATTGGAATATCTCTCCAGCCACGCGGAAGCGCAGCTCGTAGTCCTGCTAGATCAGTAAGTGATGTGCAAAAAATGATTTCAGGTTTTGCTATCTCCTGCCTAAGCGCTTCATCAACCATCTCTTGTGCGCTGATTGCCATTCGCCATTTCCAAGAGCGTGCGGGTCTTGTTATCCAGTTCCAATTATGGGAGGAATACTTCGTGAGTGTTTTGCGAAACTGTTTATGTGAACCGCCATCAAACGATTCAAAACCAAGGATATGAGCCATCTGTGCATGGTAAGATATACGGTATGCAACAAGATGTAATGGCACCACTTTGTTCAGTATTTCGACGTTATTTGCGATCGCAAGATCTTAAATATACTCCTGAACGAGCAGATATATTAAATGCAATTATCGAACAAGACGGTCTTTTTGAAGCTGAAACGTTATTGGATGACATGCGAAAAAGTGACTATCAAGTTTCAAAATCCACGCTCTATCGATCAATTAAATTACTTCGTGAAGCGGGCATCATTCAGGAGGTCATGATTGACGGAAAACAATCGCATTACCAGTTAATTTATGGACGTAATCCAATTGATGCAATGGTATGTATGCGCACTGGTAAACGAATTGAGTTCTCATCAAGTGAACTCGTTGGCTGGCGCGACGCTATATGCAAAGAACACGGTTGGGACTCTGTCGGGCACCGAGTCGTGATCTACGCGTTATCGCCAGAATAATAACCTAGTGCCAGTTACGTTAAGGGTAGAACGTCACCTACGCACCAAATAAGTTCGAGGATTTCAGCTACACTTAAATACCATCACCGTTCAAAAGAAAAAGAAGATTATTCGATTGAAAATTTGCGTGTATGAAAGTCAATATGAGCAATATGCACGGTTGTTCGATTCTCTGGAATAGCGTTTGCGATACGAGAGGGCCATTCGATAGCGATAATCGCCTCCTTGTTTTGGAGCAATTCATCCCAGCCGATGGACTCTAGTTCTTCTTCTCCGCTGAGTCTGTACGCGTCGATATGTATTAATCGCTGACTCTTTGCGATATCGTATTCCTGCATGATCGCAAAGGTTGGGCTGCTAACTTGTCTTGGGTCACCGCCTAAACCTTCGCACAAGCCACGCACGAAACAAGTTTTTCCTGCGCCGAGCTCACCCGAAAGCAAGATAAGTCTAGGTGTAGAAATATGCTTTGCAAACTCTAGTGCAAATGCATGTGTTTCTTGTTCGCTCTTTGTTACAGTCATTGATGGCTCCATCCGCAATCTGCAATGACAGTTCCAGTAGTTGTGATGACTTTATTCGTTCCTTGCTGAACAGTCCCTATTACTTTTGCAAGGTAGTCTGGTGGAGCAGTTGCACTTGTAAAAAGCAATTCGTAATCTTCGCCATCTGAAACAGCACGTTCAATAGTTGCGCCTACTCTAAGTGGTAATAAATCAGTATCAATAACGAGTTGTAATTCTTTGGTGGCTAAATGAGACGCATCTTGTCCAAGCCCATCACTAATATCAATCATGGAATGCAAGTCGTCGCCTAGGAAAGAAAGTAATTCTTGTGCCTCACGTATGCGAGGGGTAAACGAAAGATGATGTTCTGCAATTGAGTTGCCGAGTTCGCCTGTTACGCATACGTAATCATTTTCTTTTGCTCCGGTTCGTAAAATTGCGCCACTTTCTGGTGGGGTTGCGATTGCGGTAACAGTGAATATTGCAGGTCCATCGCTTGATGCAATATCTCCGCCGAATATTGGGCCACCCCACTGCCCTGCAACATCTTTAGCTGATAAGAAAACAGTCTCGCACCAATGGTTTGTGGAAGACGATGGAACAGATGCTGTCATGAGAGAACCAAGTGGTGTTCCTCCCATCGCTGCGATATCGCTAAAGCAACGTGCGACAGCTTTTCTGCCGATTAATTCTGGCTTTGTTTCGGATGCCACGTGTCTGCCGACTATGAGTTGGTCAACAGCACATAGAATTTTTTGGTCTCCAAGCAGTAACTCCCCCATGTCATCGCCCGGTCCAATGGTGACCCCTGGTAATTGTTTACTGCGTTCGTAAATCGAATTGAGTAATGCGAGCTCATGCATCTGGAGTGTGTTCCATAATGAGTTCTTCGTAGCAAGTGGTTGCTCCTTGGTGTTCTTGTATTACAGCTCGACCATTTGTTCCAAGAGATTCGCGCAAATCAGAGTCTTCAAGTAAGAGTTGTAACTTGTCTTTAAGTTCTTCTTTCGTACATTGGATAAGTCCATTCCTTTTGACTAAAACGTTGACCATATCTTCAAAATCGCTGGCATTTTTACCAATTATTGTTGGTTTTCCAAGGGCAATTGGAACGGTCGGATCAGATCCATGAAGAGGAACAAAACTTCTGCCGATGACAACGATGTCCGCGAGCGAATACGCCTTGTCAAGTTCTCCGATGGTGTCAAGTAGAAAGTAATCAGTATCAGTGCGTTGTTCACTTGTTCTTCTATTGCAAGGAGAAAGTGCAATTGCTGCGGCATCGAACCATTCTGGTCTTCGAGGCGCACAGAGCAACTGGACTCCGATGGGTACACATTCCTTCAGCATCAGATGTTCTTCTGGAGTTGTTGACCCTGCAACAACTAAAGGCTTGTTGCGATCAATGTGCAATGCTTCAGCAAGTTCTTTGTCTCCTGGTATGTGGTCTGAAATAATTGCATTGTCCCACTTCATTGTTCCATGAACAGATACACGTTCTGAGCCAAGAGTACGTACTCGCTGAGCATACGATTCATTTTGCATACCAATGGCTGTAATCCGTTTGAATGTACTTTTTAAAACTAGGCGAGCCAGTTTGTATCGTTTAAAACTTCTCTCGGAGAGTCTGCCGTTGATGATGACAATCGGAATATTGCGTTGACTGCATCCGGATACAAAATTAGGCCATACTTCAAGTTCAACAAGCGCAACGATAGTTGGTTGAATACGGTTTAAAAATCTTTTTACTGCACAACTGAAATCAAATGGATAACGAGTGACTGTGCATGACTGTGAGTAGAGTTCATTTGCACGCGAGATTCCAGTGTCTGTTGTTACACATATAACTACTTCATAACCTTGTTTTTGCAGATCGCTACAAAGAGATTTGATTGCATTCACTTCACCTACTGAGACTGCATGCAGGAGAATTCTCTTGGGATGTGGCGTAAGGAATTTGCCATATCCGAGGCGCTCTGCAACCCCCTTTCTTGGTGGATGACCACGTAATCGAGATAAAACTACGTATATGAGCAATACGGGCAGAAAAAGGATATATATTGTGTCTCGAAAGAAAGGCATAAAATCGTATTGTATCTCAGAGTACTGAAATGCACTACGTTCCGATAAATAAGGAACTTTATTTATGTTTTATCGAATGTTAGAGTGGCGCAATTGTGATTACGTGTCACAATAGAGAACTACATATCTTCTACCTTATTTACTCGAGAAAACACTCCTCATGATGGAATTACACATTTGTGCCCGCAATGGCGGGAAAGTTCTGCGAAAGTTTGCTTTAGGCGATCTTGAAGAGTTAATTATTGGGCGCGATGAAGATTGTGATATCAGAATTAAATCCCCTGTTGTTTCTCGTGAGCATTGCACAATAGAACAAGATGCTACTGGATCCCTTGTGCTGACTGATAGTGACTCTACTGGCGGTACTTTTGTGGATGAGAATAAGATTGACTCAGTTCGTCTTGAAGACGGGTTAGAAGTAGTCGTTGGACCAGCTGTGCTGAAGTTTTACGAATCAGGTATTTAAACCAAAACCAAAGTCTATCTTATAGGTTACTTCGTTGATGTTTAAGATCTTCGATCATCCGTTTTAACATGGATACTCGTTCTTCATCTAGCCCCATCATCATGCCAGTTTCGCCTAATTTTTTTGCCCATCTTAGAAGTTCTTCACCGGCTTTGATTTGATTGCTAATACGTTCGCGTGGCGTATTACCTGTGACATCTCCGCTGAGTTCAGCCCTAAGATCATTCCCTACTTTTTCAAATTCCCCGAGCGTTTCCCACCAATCTTCGGCGATATCTCTGCCAAAGGAATCAATTTCAACCCATTCTTTCAGATTTAGGTGAGCTGCGAGTTCTGCACCAGTATCAGCGATGCCATCGCAAAGACCGGCGTCAAGAGCTTCTTGGGAGCCAAGAGTTAAGTTGCGACCAGATTTACTTAAAACAACATCGCCAAACTCATGTGAGTAATACGTAAATTTGCCTGTTTCTGGATCTACATCATAAGAAAAGTTGAGGTCAACTTTCACCATGCACCCAGCAACGAGTGGTGTATGGCTTGTATGTGCGAGTACAGATTCAAGTTCCTTAATCCATCCAAATAATTGCCAGTCGGGAGAAACATTGTCAATGTGTCCCGAGTACATAGTGATAGAGCCGAGTTCTCCGCTACTTTTATAATAAACTTCGTCACATAAGAAACCAGTTGCTGCAGCTCCAGAGATTGCGTAGTCGATCCATGCTATAAATCGGTGTCGATCACGGGCTTCAAAAATAACATCTCGGATCTCCGACCACTTTAAGACAGACCCACCACCGGAGTGAATATCAAAAACGATGATTTGTCCAGGCCCATACTTTTCATCGATGTGATTGATGAGCCGAGTGATTTCAGTTGGTCTAAAATATGTGCCGACCATTTCATGCAATGGGAGTACGAATACTCCTGTTGGTAAATTGCCTTCTGCGGCAATAGTTGGGGCACTATCGGTAACTTCAGACGATGCATCATCAGTGGATTCAGCAGAATCGCTGTCTTCATCGTTGTTTGGTTCAGTTTCTTCCCCTGAAATAGAAGTAATGTTATCGATAAACAGAAATTCATCGGCGACCATCACGTATGTCTTTGTCGCTCGAATTAGTTCTCCAGTGTAGGTAGTTTTTTTATCGTCCTCTTCGTACACAATGGTAACGACTTGTCCTATTACTCCATTCCATATCGAGCCATCTTCAAGCCGTATCTCTATGTCATCTGCATAGGCAAATGAGGCACAAAAGATAGTTAAGCAAATTACAATTCTTGAGAGTAGGTTCATTGGTGTCTTTCTGTTTC
>JABHWX010000139.1 GCA_018657585.1 Phycisphaerae bacterium | reverse complement strand
TATAGAAAGTGTGCACGATATTCGGAAATCCAAATCAATGCGTATTGTATAGATGACCTTGAACGGTTCTAATACGCAAATGGCAACCAAATCAAAGCAACCAATTGGTCAAAAACCTGAGAACCCAAGTACTGTCATCGATAAGGTCACAAACAGTATCAGGCAAACCGCTGAAGAAACCGTCCCATGGTTCCTCGAGCAGATGCCGCTCATGTACTTTCAGGATACAGATGAAGAAACACAACTCGCGCATCTTCGTGCAATAATCGCCGAAAAGGCTTCTGGAAAACCAATAGAACTCACGCTCCGTGCTGATGACACCTCCGAGTGGACATTTATGCGCCCCCGAGACTACCCCGGAGTGCTCGCAGAACTTATGAGTGAATTGCCTTGGGATCGCCCTCTACGCGCCGCAAAAATTCATACTGCAGAAGATGGCAACCTTGTCCTTGATACTTTTGAGTTTGGCGAGCCTGCGCCGTTCACAGCAGAACATCCACAATATTCCGCAAAGGTAGAAGGAACACTTGCGTATGCAAAAGAACATTTGCCACAATGGACTGAATCGCAGATACAACATTATTTCGCTGCGTGTTCTGAAGATTACGCACTAACGATCACACCGTATCGCATGGCAAAACATTGGCAGCTTGTACAACGCTTGACTGGAACCGACGGAACAACTGTTGCACTTGAGAGAGAAGACGATCCAAACCTGAGCAGAATCATTGTTGCGGTAAGTAACTCCACTCGCAGATCTATGCTTCAAAGAATTGCAACCCGATTAAGTAAATCTGGAATCAATATTCACCGCGCGTATTTAGACAGCGTTGATGATGGAGAAAATGGTTGGATTACCCTCGTTGGATGTGTTGTTCAAGATCCTGATGGGAAGGCAATCGACGAGGCTTCTACACTCTGGAAAGAAATACGAGGAGATCTCCTACGTCTAAAATGGTTCGACCCGAGAACGGTTCGACTTGGATATGATTTTGAAGAAGTTGATTTGCCAAGTGCAGAAATCATCACTGCTCTTCTTGACTTAATCAACCAATCTCTTGTCAAGAAGAATCCCTACGCGTTCAACCCGACACGACTTGACGCACTCGTTCGTGGAAATATCACACTCGCTATCTCGATAGCAAACTTACTTAAAGATCGCTTCGATCCAAACTGCCCACTCTCTGACGGTGAATACGAAGCAAGAAAAACCGAACTTCTTGAACTTATTGAGAACACTGTCGACCTTGAAGATGCCCGAACAATGTTCAACAAGATGATGGATGCTGTTGACGCCGTCAAAAAAACCAACTTGTTTATAGAGGACAGATATGCTCTTGCAATGAGAATCGATGCCTCGTTGTTATCAACGGCTGAACGTGCTGAATGTCCATTTGGAGCATTCTTCGTTCATGGGCGGGACTTTAACGGATTTCATGTTCGTTTCCGAGATATTGCTCGCGGTGGCGTCCGTGCGATTCATCCACGAGGTGTAGAACAATTCTCGCGTGAACAAGAGCGACTCTATGACGAAGCGTACAACTTGGCATTTGCCCAACAACTTAAAAATAAAGATATACCTGAGGGTGGCTCAAAAGCTGCCATTCTCGTCCACCCCCGAGGACGAGTAAGCAGAAGTGTAAAAGCATTTGTTAATTCAATACTCGACTTGATTACTCCAGAAGAAACAACACAATCTTTAATTGTCGATCGACTGCATCATAAAGAACTCATATACCTTGGTCCCGATGAAAACATCACTCCAAAACTTATCAATTGGGTGGTAGATCGTGCTCGGCGCAGAGGGTATCCAATGCCGACTGCTTTAATGAGCTCAAAGCCGGGTGCTGGCATCAATCATAAAGAGTATGGGGTAACTTCTGAAGGTGTAGTTGTTTTCCTAGATACGGCTCTGAGGGCTCAGGGGATAAATCCAGAGACCGACACATTCACCATCAAAATCACCGGCGGTCCTGATGGCGATGTTGCTGGAAACGGCATTCGTATTCTCAATCGCGAATATGGGGACAAAGCAAAGATACTTGGTATTGCTGATGGTTCTGGTTGCGGAGAAGACCCTGATGGTCTTGACCACACCGAGTTACTTCGATTGTTTGCAGAAGCATTGCCAATAGCTCACTTCGACAAATCAAAACTCGGACCTAACGGCAAAATTTCTTCTCTTGATGATTCAGAAGGCGTGCACTTGCGAAACACGTTACACGACAGAATTGCATGCGACGCATTCATACCTTGCGGTGGTCGTCCAGCGACCATTCATGGTGGCAACTGGAAAAACTACTTAAAAGAAGATGGTACACCTAGCGCAAAACTTATCATTGAAGGAGCAAACTTATTCCTCACTCCGGAAGCAAGGCGAGAACTTTCAAACGCCGGAACTCTTATTCTGAAGGATTCTTCAGCCAACAAGTGTGGTGTAATTTGCTCAAGTTTTGAAATCGGTGCATGCATGTTGCTCTGCGAATCTGAGTTCATGGACTTAAAAAATATTTTCGTTGATCAAGTTCTAGTGCGACTAAGAGCCCTTGCACGGGCTGAAGCCGAACTCCTTGCTCGATTGCATCAACACCATCCTCACTCACCACTTCCAGAAATGAGTATTCGCATCAGTAAAATGATGTCGCGTGTCTCAGATTCGCTCATCGATAATTGGAATAGCTTAGGCGAGGAACAAACAAGAGGATTACATCGCTTGGTAATCGAGCATTTGCCTCAAGTGCTTGTAGACCATGTCGGAGATAGACTTTGGACAGAGATGCCACCAACTTATCTGCAATGGATGATGGCAAAATCGCTTGCTGCAAGGATAGTCTACCGTGAGGGTTTTGAATATCTTGAAACGATGGAAGATGCTGACCTTGCAGGACTTGCACTCCGATATCTAGATCTAGAAGAGGAACGAGAAATCCTTACAGAAGAAATTCTGAAGTCTAATTTGCAATATAAGGACAGGGTTGCTGCGTTACTCCATGATGCGGGTATATTCTCGACAATGGGTCGAAAGCATTCTTCGTAAAACGGCTCGACTGTACAACTTTTAGGAGCTTCCTATGCGTATTCATCTTCTTGTGTTCTTTACCGCCCTTGCATCAATAGCGCCTCTTGCGCCTGCTCAAGTCTCACTTGAAATGGAACCAATTGAGGCGGACAGCATCATTACTGATATCACTCTGTATCGAGGAAGAGCTGCGATCACACGCACTGCTACGCTTGACCTTTCATCGGGTGGATATTCCGTGTTCTTTCGTGACTTGCCTGCAACGGCATATCTAGATTCAGTACAAGCGAGTGTATCTGACAATGTTCGTTTGCTGAGCATAGATACATCGAGTAAACCAATCGCAAAAGATAACAGCAACATTATCCAAGATATTCGCACTGCGATAGATATTGCTGAGGCAAAACTCAACGTATTAAATGCTCGCGAAGAATCAATTAAAGTGCAAATCAGCCTACTGAAAACCCTTATAAATCACGGAGAAAACGATAAAAAGGAAACTGTAGATTTAAGTGCTCTACAAGAACAACTTGATTTCGTGGGCACAAATATGAACTCTCTCATTTCGGAGCAAATAGATACTCAAAAAGAACAATCTGAACTCGAACAAGAAATTAAAACCTTGCAAAGGCGATTGAGTAATCTTGGGAGTTCTAGCAGGACACAGCGTGACGCGGTTGTTGACATTGGTGTTACAAAAGCTGGCACAATTACAGTTCAACTCACGTATCTAGTTAACAATGCTACTTGGAATCCCGTGTATTCCATACGAGCAAATAATGAGGGCTCTCTGATTACCGTTGAGTACGATGCTGAAATTCAACAACGCACTGGGGAAAACTGGACAGATGTCAATATGACTCTTTCCACTTCCCAGCCACAACAATCCACTACCCCACCGATGCCAAATCCTTGGTATGTGGATGTGTACGTACCAACACCTCCAAGCATTCCACGCGCTGAAATGAGAATGGCGAGAGGGTCAAAAGATGCTTTGTTAGATACTATGGAATTGAATATGGCAGTTGAGAGTGCCTCTGCCAATGCAACTGTCAACACAAATGGACCAGCAGTAAGCTTTTCCCTTCCACGAACAATCACTATGCCGTCGAATGCAGAGGACGTCCAAACTACAGCGCTTGGTGCATTTGAAACAGAAGCAGAACTTTTCAGAATCGCAGTCCCAATGATCACAGATCGTACTTACATCCGAAGTCAAGTTACCAACACGAGTGAGTACATTTTACTTCCTGGAAAAGCTTCTATTTTTCACGGATCTGATTACGTTGGAAAAACATCATTAAGCACAATAGCTCCAGGAGAATCGTTTCCACTTGATCTTGGAATCGACCCCGTCGTCACAGCATCTCGAATACTGTTGGAAAAGGAAACAACTACTACTGGGCTCTTTGGTAGTGGCACACAAACTAATTACCAGTACAGAGTGACTATTTCCAACGGACACGACGAAGCGATTGACATCCGTGTCTGGGACCGTATCCCAATCTCAAGAAACGAAGAAATAGAAGTCACATTGCAAAATCTATCCATTCCACTTTCAACTGCAACCAACTACCTCACTGCAGATCGACCACAGGGATTGTTGCGTTGGGACTTGAGCCTTCCTGCAAATACGACCGCTGACAATAGTGTCGAACTTCGTTGGCATGTTGAAGTCGCTCGAGGAAACGACGTTGAAATGACCCCGCTTCCTGAGTAATTAAGAGCTTTTTGGCGTTTTTTCAAAGGTAATAGTAGCTTTACATACACGACAAGCAATTGCTTGATTGGTACACTATGTGCGTCCTATCAGGTTCTATCTGCGAGTAGTACCTGCATTTCTAACAGGATACTGAATTTCTACTACGGAAAATGACTCTTATGCGAATGTACCTACGACCACTTCCAACAATTCTTCTAGCGTTCATTGCTTTCTTGCCATTGGCTTGCGAGGAAGGTCCAGATAGCGAAGGTGCAATTCAAGATTCAATATCCACCCTCTTTGCCGATTTGCAGTTCGCCACAGCAAGCAACGATATTGAGAGCCTAGAACAAATCATCAACTCAGCAAATCGGATCAGACCATCGCTGCAATCTCAAAAGCAATCCAAAAACCTGTTACTTGCGACTGCGAGAGAGAAACTTGCAAATCTGCTATTTCATCAACTCTCAGCACAATCTCTAGCCATCACAACAAGTTTTACATTGGCAGAGAATCAAGCGTATCAAGTTGCTCTCTTGAGAAGTGCTGCTGATTCTATCGCTAATGCTTCAAAACAGAGTATGCAATCAGTCACAAGTGATATTACTGCTTCTCAAGATGCAAAGCGGGATCACTTTGACAATCAACTCTCAACTGCAACAACTGAAGTTTCCTCACTCGACTCTAAAAGTACTTCCTCAAGAGAAGAACAGTACTCTCTTCGAGAAGAAGCAGAACTGTTACTCAATGATGCAGAAGATGCTGGTATTATCGATGGGCACAAAACATACAAATCTGGCATTCGTAAATTACGACATTCTCACTCAATTGGTTTGAGCGCTGCATCTATTGAACTGCAATCACAGTTACAAGCAATTCCCATGCGTGACGATGCGCGAGCTGAACTCGAAGCAATTGCTTCCATTCTCAACGGAATGGCTCAAACAGATCGCCTTCTCGAAGAACTGCAAAATTCTTCAGTACAAACCTCCGCAGATTTCCGTGAACTTGCTTCTCAACTTGACGCGCAAACTGCAGAAACGATGAACAACGCGCTCACCCTTGGAACCGAGTTGACACAACAATGGGTAGAACTCTCGACCCTTGTGCAGGACGCCATGAAGGGTTCGACTCAAACCGGATCTAGAGATGCAGAAAAAACTTCGAATATCTGGAAGCTTGAACTTGAATGGACACTTGGGCAGGTTGAAGAAGCTAAACGATCGCTTCTCATAGAAGAAGCAAGAGCAGTAAATGCACTTGTCGAATATGGCATTGTTACTTCTTCGGATAAATGGCGCGAGATTTCTAACTCTCTTGTAAACGAAATCGAACAAGCAACTCTCACCGCAATCGCAGCATACGAAAATGCAAAACTACTCGCAAGTAACACTGGGGCTCAAGCTAATGCGCTCATCAACCAACTCGAAACACGCAGGGCATTACTCAGCGGTGAAGAAGTTCAATTAGAGCAAACAGCCTCTGATGCAGGTTCTTCAGGAAGTACAGACAATGCTGCCGTAAGAAGTTCTGGTTTTGCTACGCCACAAGAACTCGTTGCTGCATTTAATAATGCAATTGATGTATCAAAGTTAAATGGCACGTCTCCTGCACTGCAAACTGGACCATGTATCGAAGCAAAAACACCTGAAGCAAAACAATTTGTCACCCTCATGGACGGATTTATGAACTCCATGGGAAATTTGCTCATTGCAATCAGAACTAACCTTGGCGAAGAAACTGTGCAAGAACTTCTTGCAAAAAACTCAATTCCAACGAGTGGTATGCCTGCTTCTATTGATCCTAGTTCGATTGTAAGTATCGACGATAATAACGCTCAAGCACGCGAAGTTAGTGGAAAACAAATTCAATTAGAAAATACCGCGAATGGTTGGAAAATAATCTTCGGCAGCAATAGTGACCCTGAATCAGCAATGGAATTTTCGATGATGGCACCCATATTCACTACACTAGCAGACACGATGAAAACCGTTACTGAGCAAGTAAACAACGGTGAACTGAAAAGCCTCGATGCGATTAATACTGCAATAGAACAAGCCGCAGAGAATGCTTTGCCATTCTAAATCTTCGTTAATAACTGAAGCACTTGCTTCGCGGTAAGTCGAACAATTTCATCTTCATCTTGGTCGGCTATAGACTTGATCAGTTCAAACAACTTAGCATCATCTTTGATCGCTAGAATATTCCCAGCAACAATCACAGCGTTTCTTCGCATCATCCCTAATTTTGCACGCTTCATTGATGAACCTTGAAATGCATTTCGCCTTGATTCTTCATCCCACTGAATAACTTCTGCAATGTTCAGCGATGCTAGTGTTGGTTCATACTCTGGATTGAGTGCTGCACACTCACCTTTCTCTGTAGGTTGATTATGAGGGCAAACATCTTGGCAAATATCGCATCCAAAAATCCAGTGCCCAATCTTATCGTAAAACTCTGCATCAATCTCACTTCGATGCTCAATTGTTAGGTAACTGATGCAACGACGTGCATCAAGCTCCCACGGAGTCAAAGCCTCGGTGGGGCATGCTTCTATGCAACGGGAGCATGATGCACAGGGATCAACTGTCGTGGAAGTAGTTTCTTCAAGTGGTGCAGTTGTCACAATAACGCCAAGTAACAACCAACTTCCAATACCCTGTTCAAGTAATAACGTGTGCTTGCCAATTGAACCTAATCCAGCTCGTTCTGCGAACTCACGCTCCATAATTGGAGCAGTGTCGACACAGGCTCTGAAGGTTTCGTTTGGAAATACGTCACGCAGTGAATCGCAAACCGCATGTAATCGTTTTTTCATTACTTTGTGATAATCACGACCTTGCGCATACCGTGCAATTTTGCCATGTCCCTCTCGACAATTTTGTTTATCTGCATTTCCATATCGATCTGCAACACAAAGCACACTTTGTGCCCCTTCAAGCAACTGGTTAGGATCTAGGCGTACATCAACATTACGTTTCATCCATTCCATTTCACCTTGCTTCCCTTGCGAAATCCATTTTTCAAATGCAGTGCTATATTTAGATTCTTTCGCCGATGCTATGCCAGCGAGAGCAAAACCGTTTGTAATACATAGTTCAACAATCTGTTTGGAATTTAGGAGCATTAGAAGTCAGGCGAAACGCCGGGAGGAACAAGTTCTAATTTTGCGTATTCAAGTACGAGATGCTTCACTCCACCGCGAAATTTCACTGTGACCGTCGAACCTCTAGGGCGTCGAATGATACGTTCAACTTTTCCAATTCCAAATCGTTTGTGTCTTACAACCGAGCCAAAGGTAATCGCATCAGAACTCTGAACGTTTGGATCAACATCTGGAATATCCCAAGGTTCAACTGAGGGTTCAAGTTGGAGGACCTTCCCAGACATCTCTCTAATAAAGCGGCTTGAAATTGTACGTTTCGTAAGTCCCCTTTGCATTCTTCGCCTAGCATTTGATAGATGAAGATATTTTTTCGCTCTGGTAATTCCTACATAACAAAGTCGTCGTTCTTCTTCCATTTGTGTTGTATCGTGAATCGCTCGTTCATGAGGCAACATCCCCTCTTCCAAGCCTGCAATAGCTACAAAGTCAAATTCCAAACCTTTAGATGCGTGCAGTGTCATCAATGTCACTGCGCCATTTTCTGGATCAACAGCATCTGCATCGCTCACAAGTGAAACATTTTCTAGAAAAGCAAACAACAAATGCATCGGCGTTTCTGGTTCTTCGCCTTCATGTTCTGCCTCGTATAGCTCTTCAAATTCAGAAGCAGCAGATACAAGTTCTTCTAAGTTTTGTAATCGCTCTAAATCTTCTTCTCCACTGTTCTTTGCGTATAACTCTTCTAAGCCTGACTCTCGAACAACACGTTCGACCAAATCTGCAAGTGAACTCGCAGCTGTAAGCGATTCCTCTGAACGAGCATCAATATGCCATTGGCGATAGTTCTCAAAGAATTTCTTCATTGCATTGACTGCACGCGCAGTAAAACCCTGCTCTTTTGAAACTGTTGAGGTTGCTTCAAGAAGGGAAAATCCAAGAGAATACGCAATTTGTTCTAATCGAGATATAGAAGTCGCACCAATTCCTCTCGTAGGAGTATTAATGATGCGAAGGAACGCAACGTCGTCTTTTGGATTCACAAGTAGACGAAGATATGAAATTGCGTGTTTAATTTCCTTACGATCGTAAAACGCCGTTCCTCTCGCTACTACATAAGGCACGCCTGCATTGCGAAACGCGTCTTCAAGAACACGACTTAGTGCATTCACTCTATAAAGCACTGCCATCTCTCGCAGAAGTACGCCGCGTTCACGAAGTCGCAGCACTTCTTTTACGATTGATTCCGATTCGCAATATTCGTCTTCTAGGGAAACAACCGTTGGCTCGTCTCCATCTTCATGTTCGGTGTACAGTTTCTTGCCTTTACGTTGCAAATTATTTTCTATGAGCGTTGCAGCAGTATTGACAATGTTTCCAGTAGACCGAAAATTCCTGCCCAATGGAACAACTGCACCTTCTCCATAATGTTCTTCAAAATCAAGAATGTTTGAAATATCCGCGCCTCGCCAAGCATAAATTGATTGGTCAGGATCGCCAACTACACATATATTCCTATGATTTGCTGCAATTTTGTTCGCTATTACAAATTGCGTATGGTTTGTGTCTTGATATTCATCAATCATAACGTATTGATATCTATCTTCTAAACTTTTGCGAACTTCCGAATCAGTTTCAAGTAATTTTGCTGTTTTCATGAGTAAGTCATCAAAGTCCACAGCGTCATTACCACGCAAAATGTTTTCATAAGCCCTGTAGATTTTAGCAACTGACTTTGCATAAAAATCAGATGCTTCATTTTCAAAAGTATCCACATCAATCAACTTATTTTTTGCATTACTAATAACAGAAAGTACAGAAGCTGGCTTAAAGTTAGACTCATTCATCTGGCAAGCTTGAATTGCTTTTTTTGCTGCGCTGCGTTGGTCAGCGGTATCGTAAATTGTAAAAGTTGTTGTTCCAATTACTCGGTCGCCCCACTCACGTAAAACCCTTGCGCAAAATGCATGAAAGGTTGAAACTGTAAGTCCCCTTGCATGCAATCCCTTTTCTTCAAGCAAAAGCTGAACACGGTTTCGCATTTCTTGTGCAGCTTTGTTTGTAAATGTAAGTGCAAGAATTTGCCAAGGAGCAACTCCACCATCAATAAGTGTTGCTATACGTTGAGTAACAACAGTTGTTTTTCCTGATCCCGGCCCTGCAAGAACCAACAATGGACCCGTTTTATGTGCGACTGCTTGTTGTTGGGACTCTGTGAGTAATGAAGTTTTTGCGCCCATGCTTTCCATCTAGGGCAGTGTAGTGCCATCCTGAAAAACATCTCTGTAAAACCCCATCTATTCGCTAAAAAGACATATTTCTGCCTTCCTACCCACCACCCGACAATCTATCCACACCGGAGACCAAAAATAGTCCGTGCCTAAGTGCCGATATTATCCGCCCTTAGGATAAAACGAAAAGAGGTACAAGATTTTGTGCTCTAGGGTATTGCAGACCCAAGATGTAGTAGTACGATAAGCAGGTGTGGAAGGAAATCTGGTTGCTGATTCAGTCATTGGGGATTGAAAGCGCAAAAACAGGCTAAAAACCACGTTTAGTATCGTTTTTTACAGTAAAAACGAGTGTTTTAGATTTAATTAGTTGCATGGGTAGTGAGGAACGGAATGAACAACAAAAACAACAAGATACACGAAGCACTCTTCGCAAAACTTTCGTCACCCCCTGCTTTCAGGAATAAGCAAAAGCGCCCAAAGGTTGACACATAAACAAAACATAATTGACGGTCAACAAGAAACAGAAAAAATAAAAACAAGATAGCAACGCACGGAAGCACAGAACAAAAAATGAAAATTACAAGAAGATTTACAGTAGCGAATGATAAAGTATGGGATTCAGTTGAATGGGCAACACGCACAACAAAAATAACAAATGCAGATGGCTCGATTGTGTTCGAGATGAAGAACGCAGAAATTCCAGCGGAGTGGAGTCAACTCGCCACTGACATCATGGTAAGTAAATACTTTCGCAAAGCGGGAGTTCCTCAACTTAATGAAGATGGAACACCAGAACTAAACGATGATGGGCAAGCTGTGACTGGTCCAGAACGTTCTGCGCGCCAAGTCATTCATAGGCTTGTTGGTTGTTGGAGAAGTTGGGGAGAATCACACGGGTACTTTGATACTTCCGAAGACGCTGCCGCGTTCTATGATGAACTTTGCTGGATGATGTTGCACCAAGTCAGCGCACCAAATAGCCCACAGTGGTTTAACACTGGCTTGAACTGGGCATACGGTATTTCAGGTCCTGCCCAAGGGCACTTTGTTGCTGACCCAGAAACAGGCAATGTTGATCTTGCCGATGATGCATATTCACACCCACAACCCCACGCATGCTTCATCCAATCCGTAAACGATGACCTCGTCAACGAAGGCGGAATCATGGATCTTTGGACACGCGAAGCCCGTCTATTTAAGTATGGCTCTGGTACTGGCTCTAACTTCTCCTCATTACGTGGCGGTGAAGAACCCCTTTCTGGCGGTGGCAAATCTAGCGGATTGATGAGCTTCCTTAAAATTGGCGACCGCGCTGCTGGGGCGATTAAATCTGGTGGCACAACAAGACGAGCTGCCAAAATGGTTTGTCTCGACGTTGACCATCCAGACATTGAAGATTTTGTCAATTGGAAAGTTCGTGAAGAACTCAAGGTAGCTGCACTCGTTGAAGGCATGAAGCACCTAACACCTGAGCAAAGAAAACGTGCTGAAGATCTCAACCTAACACTCGATTATGACTTTAACGGAGAAGCCTATCAAACAGTTGCGGGTCAAAACTCCAATAACTCTGTTCGTCTTTCGCATGACTTCTTTGATGCAGTTGATCGTGATGGCGAGTGGAACCTTATCCATCGAACCGATGGTGAAGTAGCTCGTTCAATTCCTGCAAAGGGTTTATGGAATCAAATCTGCGACGCTACGTGGCATTGCGCAGATCCTGGAGTTCAATTTGATACTGCCATTAATGATTGGCACACCTGCCCACAAAGTGGTCGGATTAATGCTTCGAACCCATGCAGTGAATACATGTTCCTCGATGACACCGCATGCAACCTTGCGTCGCTGAATCTGTTGAAGTTTTACGATAGTGAAACACACCTGTTCGATGTCGATTCGTTTGAACATGGGATTCGACTCTGGACCATCGTTCTTGAAATTTCGGTTCTTATGGCCGCATTCCCAAGCGAAGCAATCGCATACAAAAGTTGGCGATACCGAACTCTTGGTCTTGGGTACGCAAACATGGGTGCCATGCTAATGCAAGCAGGCATTCCTTATGACAGCGATGCAGGTCGAGCGGTCTGTGGCGCAATCACAGCAACTCTTACTGGACGATCCTATGCCGTTAGTGCAGAGATGGCGAGTGAACTTGGACCTTTCGATGGCTTTGCTGACAATGCAGAAGATATGCTTCGCGTCGTCAGAAACCATAGAAACGCTGCGCTGGGCAAAACCCGCGATTCTGGCGATTACGAAAAACTTCGCATTCCGCCAGTACCTATTAACCACTCGATGTTCCTTGACGACTCCATCAACATCACTAACGCAGGCGCTCTTCTTGGCCGAGCTGTTCAAGCATGGGATGAAGCACTAGACCTCGGTGGTAGACATGGTTTCCGAAATGCTCAAGTTACAGTCATTGCACCAACTGGTACCATCGGTTTGTTGATGGATTGCGACACAACTGGTGTCGAGCCCGACTTTGCACTCACTAAGTTCAAAAAACTTGCTGGCGGTGGTTATTTCAAAATTGCAAATCAATCACTCGCACCAGCACTCCGAGCACTTGGATACAGCAAAGGAAAAGTTAAGAAAATCCTTCAGTATGTCATGGGCACAATGACGCTTGATACGCCCCTGCCAAAATCTGTCACCGATGATGGAGAGGTGATTTCATTTCACGACTTCCTGCTTGAGCATGGGTACAAGACTGAAGATATTGATGCAATAGAGGATACGCTGCCTACCGTCTTTGACCTCTCGTTTGCCTTTGCTGCATGGACGATGCCCGAGAACGTGCTTGAAAACTTTGGCCTCACAAGAGAACAAGCTACAAGCAATAACTCCTTCAATGGCTTAAGCCTTCTAGGATTGAATTCTGACGAACGCACAGAATTGAACCGACGAATATGTGGAACAGGCACTATCGAAGGCGCACCGAAACTTGACGATGCGCACCTCAGCGTGTTTGATTGTGCAAACCGTTGTGGTGAAACTGGTGTTCGATACATTGCTCCAGAAGGTCACATCCGAATGATGGCCGCCTGCCAACCATTCATCACAGGTGCCATCTCTAAAACCATCAATTTACCAAACGAAGCTACAACGAATGAAATAGCGAAATCATATTGGCTCAGTTGGGAACTTGGTTTGAAAGCAAATGCTTTGTATCGAGATGGGTGCAAATTGAGCCAACCTTTAAATACAAAATCTGATGTAACACTTGAAGACGAAGAGGACAGCCTTGATGTTGCTTCTGCACAAGAAGAAGTTTTAACAGAAGTCCTTGCTGCTGCTGACATGGCAGCATCGGATCAACCACAAGTTATTGAAAAGATTGTAGAAAAAATCATTGAACGCCCAATGCGGAAACGACTTCCAGATACCCGTGACAGTATCACCCACCACTTCAATGTCGCTGGGCATGAGGGATATCTCACCGTTGGGAAATACGTAAATGGACAACCGGGCGAGTTGTTCATCACCATGTCTAAAGAAGGATCAACTA
>JABHWX010000138.1 GCA_018657585.1 Phycisphaerae bacterium | reverse complement strand
TTCCCAAGGGCGCGGGCAAGTCTCTGGGTCGCTTAAATCTTCTAAAGGGAATGCGACGCGTCGCCTATCGTGCTCAAGTTCTACAAGGACAAGTTGCGTTAAAATTTTCCCATCAAGAACAATGCCCGGACCTTCTGGGGTGCCGACGCGTGATTTCTTATGAGGAAGATTCTTTTTTAAGTCCCGATATGTTTGGTCTTCGTAACGAAGACAACACATTAATCGACCGCATCTGCCTGATATTTTCTTAGGATCTAATGTTTGTTTTTGTTGTTTCGCCGTACGCATAGAAACAGGCGATAGTACTTTTAAGAACCCTTTGCAACAACAGTGCTGTCCGCACTTTTCATAATCTGCGACAAGTCTTGCCTCATCACGTGCACCAACTTGTTTCATTTCAATTCGAGTGGAGTGCGCAGATGCTAAATCTGTAACAAGGCCCCTGAAATCTACTCTTTCTTCAGAGACAAAATAAAACGTAAGAAGCTCGTTGCCAAGAATCGGTTCTACATCAACAATTTTCATAGCAAGGCGGTGCTTCTCAACAAGCAAGCGTGCTTCTTTTACCTGCTTGTCTATGGTTGATCGCATACGGCTCATTGTGTTTAAGTCTTCTGCGGTTGCGATACGTAAGACTCGACCATTCGTGTGGAATGGAAAATCCTTACCACCAGAGTTTTCAATATATTGCAGCATATCGCTACGAGAGATTGATTTCCCGCATCCAGAATTTGAACACGTTGTTGTAAGAAGGTCGACTAGTTCGGTACCTCGATGCGTTCTGGCAACCAGTTTGGAACCGCAGCCGGCCTTAATACCGCCGGCTTGCTTAAATTCGCCAACCAATTTTAAAGTGCCAAAGCCAACCACCAGAGTTTTAGGGGCTTCAAGTTTGTCGAGTTGTTCTTCAAGTGTTAACGCATCGCGCCTTGAAGGATCTGCGTCTTGTTCAAAGACGGGAAGTGGAATAATAGCCATAAGAGTATTTGCAATCGCGAAACGAATGATAATGCGAGCTGAGCATGTAAAGCAAGTGCGTCATTCATAGTAATGTCGTCAGGAAGGAGTAGTAGAACCATCATCCGCCTGACCAGGTGATGGGTTTGAACGCGTTTGCGTAGAAATTGTACTCTCTTTTGGACCATGTTTAAGATCGTGGAGGGATTTTCGGCGCCTCTTTGTGAAGAGAAGGCGAATTGGGATTTCACTGAATGGCAATCTTTCGCGTAATCTATTCATCAAATATCGCTCGTATTGCCCTTCAAACATTGATGGATCGTTCACAACCATCGCTATTGTTGGCGGATTCGTTGCAATTTGCGATACATAGAGCAATTTCGCGACCGTTCCTAGCCTTGATGACGGACCGCGTTCTTTCAAAATTTCTTTGATGACGGCATTCAATTTGCCTGTTGTTTCACGGTGCAACGCTTGAGATTTCAAGTTGAATGCCATAGAAACAGCATCGTTAATCCCTTTACCCTCAATTGCACTCACAAATACGATTGGAGCATAATCAAGACCACGGAGCTCTTTTGTAATGTAATCAAGGTAATCTTCTGGTGTGACATTGTCGTCCACCAAGTCCCACTTGTTTACAACAATGACTGTTGGTTTAAATTGGCGTTGCAATTCCATCGCCAGTTTTTTATCAACTTGCGAAATTCTATCCGTCGCATCAATGAGGAGTAGGGTGACATCCGCACGGCGAATAGATTGCAACATCCTTCTGTATGCGTAAAATTCTATGTCGTCGGCGAAACTTTTTTGCTTGCGTACACCTGCAGTATCAATCGCTGTAAACGAACGGCCATCTATTTCGAATTGCACATCGACTGAATCGCGAGTTGTACCAGCAATTTCTGAAACGATAACACGGTTTTCGCCAGCGAGTGCATTTGTAAGCGATGACTTTCCAGCGTTCCTCTTGCCGATCATCGCTAACTTCATATCTGGGTCTTCAGCGCGTTCACCTGAAATGCCTTCAAGTTTTTCCCACATGCGATCTGTCAAATATTTAATACCATGACCGCTCACTGAAGAAACGCAAATTGCCTCGCCAAGACCAAGCGCAGCAGCTTCGTGGCCATGGGGCTCCCATGTTCTTGAGTCAACTTTGTTTGCAACAACTAAAATTTTATCGCCCACGCCTGCCCTACGAAGCATTTCTGCAACTGTTTGGTCTAGTGGAGTGATGCCTGACTGGGCATCAACAACATACATAATTAAATCAGACTTGCCCATTGCCTCTTTAATCTGAAATTCTATTTCTTCTGTAAGTTCTCGAAGGTCTTTACCGGCATCGTCGATATGTTCTCCCTCTACAACATAGACACCCCAACCACCTGTATCAAACACTTCAGCAATTCGTGACTCGGTTCCTTTTGGAGTCTTTTTTGGTGGTTCAATATCAAGAACAACACTCACGCGATCTCTCGTTACTCCAGGAGTAGGGTCCACAATGGATACCCTTCGCCTTGCGAGGCGGTTGAGTATGCTTGATTTCCCGACATTGGGCCTTCCAACTATTGCGATTCTGGGTAAAGACATTCCGACTATTGTACCAACACCAGGGCATTTCCTGTGTCTGCTAAGAAATGGGATAGGGCAAAGGAAGCGTGATACAATTGCCCTATGCCAGATCGCGAACAGGGTTTATTAGTTGTCATTTCAGGACCATCAGGGGTCGGAAAAACAACAATTGTGCATCGCATCAAGGATGCTTTTAACGCTGTATTCAGTGTTTCTGCAACAACACGCCCACAATGCTCCTCGGAAGAAGATGGAAAAGATTATTTTTTCATAACTCCAGAGGCATTTGAAGCAAAAGTCCAATTACATGAATTTCTAGAGCACGCTGAAGTATTTGGATGCCATAGATACGGCACTCTTAAGGATCCTGTAACGACCGTACTTTCTTCGGGAAACATCATTCTTCTTGATATTGATGTTCAGGGAGGAATGCAGGTTCGCGACAACATGCCCGAATCTGTACGGATTTTTATCCTTCCACCAAGCGAAGAAGAGCTAATTCGCAGGCTAGAGAGTAGAGGGAGAGAAGATGAAGATTCCATTCAACGACGCTTCCGCGAAGCGAAAAGTGAAATTAAGCTCGCGCAAGAAAGTGGTGCGTATGAATATTTCATCACCAATGATAATTTAGAGTTAGCGATTGCAGAGACAGAAGCAATCATTCAGAATGCTCGCTCAAATACCACAAGCGCTTCATGAATTACCGATCTTGTTTTCTGTCATTACTTTTGTCGCAAGTAGTTTGTGCGATGCCTGCAAGTACAATTCGCGCAAAGTATAGTGCGCCAATTACGCCACGCGGCGGGGTACTCATGGTGCCCCTCCTTGCAGAAACACCTAGCAATAATTGGCCTAGTACTCTCGATGTCACGTTAGAGGACGGAACCGTCATTGAAGGACATATCGGGTGGGTTGAAAACAATACACATTTTTTTCGGTTTTGGGAAGCAAGTCCACTAACTATTAGGCCAATCAATACAGAGGATGACACTTCAAAAATTGATCCAAAAGATACTACAACGGGTCCTGTGCTTCTTGCTCAATTACCAAACATAAAAAGTGAACGACTCAAAATAGGTAACGATGTTATCGAACCAATTTGGTTTGCTATTCCAGAAGAACTTCCAAACTTAAACCTATCTCCTATTGATGCTTCTTCAAAACTTCCCCTCAGTGCTCGGTTTCAACACCATAGTAGTAACCCACTAGACTATTGGCGGGTAACACTCATTGCATCAAAACGAGGAGTTCAGCCGCCGAAACCATATTTCGATACCATCGATCAACTTGCTGCTTCGCAAGGCGAACAACTCTGGCGTATTGCATTTGATCGCTTAGCAAAAAGTAGTCGAGGGGCTGCGGCGGAATGCAGGGATTTGCTTACAAACACCGGTCACGATGGGAGGGCCGAATTTGCGTGTTGGGCTACCGCCACTGACTCGCAACTTCTCTCTATTTTACTTGATCCAAGCGCAACTTCGAGGCATCTTTCTTCAAGGGCACTTCGATGGTGTGCAGAGCAAAAACCATTTGTATTCTGGCTAGAATCCGTCTATGGCAACGAGATAATTGTTGCCGTTGCAAATCCTACACTAGAGCCAGTGCTTGTTGCGGTTAAATGGAAAGAGGGAAACGACATCCCAATTGTTGTGAAAATACCCGCAAACGAAACCATTCGCATTCCCGTTCAACGAATTGATCAGGTGGATCTTTCTATTTTTGGGCCAACAACCATTGAATCCCGTCTTGAGTGGCTTGAATTACAAATCGGCTCCCACTTGTTTTCGCTTCCTATTGTTCCTCCAACAGTTGTAGCCCACCCGCCAAGCGTACAACTGCAACCGCTCTATCCCCCTTGGAATTTGCAGAGCATACAAAACCAAACACCAACTCTTGTGCAGCATCAATTTCGAACAGTAGTAGAGCTTCGCAAATTATTTGGGAAGTGGGAATTTTTCATTTCTTGTGCAGGTAACTCAACACAAAGCCACGAAGACGGAGAATCTGTTGTGTTATATAACCCACCATTACAAAATCATCTTCAAGTAATACCGTCAGATCACTTTTCTACAAAAACGAGGTGGTCAGCAAGGGTCCCTGTTCCAGAGGAATGGATTGTTGACGACCTGTTGCAATTTTCAATCCAACGAAAACACGGAAGCGCTACATTCAATGAATTCGGACCCATTCCAGTCGTGCCTTGGCAAGAACATTACGCTGCGCCTATTATTGTTGATCTTTCAGAGTGGGACCTGATAACAAGTTTCCCTGATTCATAATAGAGCGCAGTATTAAAAGGGAAGTTTCCCAAAAATACCAACAACTCCTGCATTATCGTAATCTACTGATTGCATTAAGTTCCTGTTGTTATTTGTTACCTCAAGGTTGCCGTCAAACACAATTCCGCCAAAAAATGTCACATCAAATGTAGGCGAAGCTGAATAGGTTGCCCTAAATGTAAGAGGATAAGAACTTGCCTCGCCCGCCCCACCTGGGGCAAACCCCGAGTCATCCAATCTAAAGCGGCTATAGCTGTACGAGTATCCTGCACCAAACGTCCAATCGTCCCGCGGAGTCCAGATGAGTTCTAAACCTGTTCTACTGCCAAACCTTGTAGATAAATCGCTAGACAAACGAAGAGTCTCCGTTATTTTCCAATCAACAATAATGATTGGGAACGCTCTGGGGTCATCATTTGCTTGACCAATAAAACCAACCCCGCCACCAAGAGTAACGTCTGAAGAAAAAGAATGCGCGTATGCGATAGTAGCACCACCTTGTGCATTTGCAGACGCAGAGTCCTCGTATGCAGCGCGGAGAATTCCGCCTAGATACCAACGGTTTTGTTGATCATATTCATGTGTCCACACGGTAGTGAAATCAATTGTGTTTACCTTGCCCCAAGGATTCAGAACACCGAGCCCTGTGCTCCCGCCAAAATCGTAATCATCGCGTTGAAATTGAAATCGAAATTCAATTTCATCTTCATTTGTGATATCGCTTATCAGGCGCAATTCCGCCCCAGAACTAGCCATTTCAATATCACCACCTCCAGTTATGGACGCGTTAAATTGCTGGTAATAATGGAAGTTCAAAGAACTTTGCAGATTGTCTGAGGCGTCTGTTTGAGTTTGACATACTAAAACTGCGGCTAAAGCAAGTGTAATCATTTTGTGTTCTCACTGTGCGGTCGTTGGTAGAGTTTCTATAAGGTTTAGTAAGATGTCGTCGCACGTAACACCTTCCGCTTCAGCTTCAAAGTTAAGAATACAACGATGGCGAAGCGATGGAAGTGACACCGAAGCAATGTCTTCTGTATGCACTTCTGTTCGGCCTGCCAATAGCGCTTTTACTTTTCCACCAAGGACAAGGGTTTGTGCCGCCCTTGGAGAAGATCCGAAACGTAAATACTTTTTAACCTGCGGTGTGGCAAGTTGTTCGTCTGGATGTGTTGCTAGAACTATTCGCACGGCATAGTCCTGAACCGATTTGGAAATAGGTACTTCGCGGACTACTTGTTGATACAACAGAATCTTTTCGGTATCCAATACTCTGTTTACGTCTGAAACTTGTCCGCTTGTTGTTCGATCAATTATTTCCATTAATTCTTCTCTTCCCGAATACCCCACTTGTAATTTAAAGAAAAAACGGTCAAGCTGTGCCTCGGGTAGTGGATACGTGCCTTCTTGTTCGATGGGGTTTTGAGTCGCCATTACAAAAAAAGGCTTAACAAGTTCATGGGTTTCTCCGCCGACAGTTACTGTTTTTTCCTGCATAGCTTCAAGTAGTGCGGATTGCGTTTTCGGAGTCGCTCTATTTATTTCATCCGCTAGAACCATTTGGGCAAAAAGTGGACCCTTTCGAAATTCGAAATCTCGAGCTCCATCTGTTTCTACCACCACTGTAGTGCCTGTAATATCTGCAGGCATTAAATCAGGAGTGAACTGTATGCGTGCAAATTGCAAATGCAGCGCATCGCTTAATGTTCGAATCAGAAGAGTTTTGCCTAAGCCGGGAACACCCTCCAGTAATGCGTGCCCTCCAGCAAATAAACACACAAGAACACCTTCGACTATTTCTTCATGCCCAACAACTGCCTTTGCTATTTCGGTTCGCAATTTGGAATAATCATCACAAAAAGATGCCGCTGAGGTTTCAAGAGAAATTGTGTCTGTGCCCATCTGTGTACGATAGCATCAAAAAGAGTTTTGAGCCTTTCGTGCAGGCACGCAACAAGTATATCAATCTGCTTTTTCAATCATCCAGTATTCGATATCAATTTGGGTTTGGCGGCCAAACACGGTAGCAAGAACTCGTACAACACCCTTCTCAGGGAAAATGTCATCAACCGTACCTTCGTACCCCATAAAAGGACCATCTTTAACATTGACATGGTCACCCTTTGCAAACTCAAGTTTAACTTCAGTAACTTCTTCAGGAGCCTGAGAATCGTACAACATTTTGTCGACTTCTTCCTCAGACATAGGTGTTGGCTTGCCTGCCGTTCCTACAAAATCGCCCACGCCAGTTGTTTCTTTAATAAGGAAGAAGACGTCTTGTGAAATACGAGCATCAACAAGTTTCATCTCTACAAAAATGTATCCGGGATACAACTTCGTTTCGGTGATTTTTGTTTTCCCTGTCTTTGTAAGTGTTTTTGATTTTTCAGTTGGCACCATAATTCTGCCAACAAGGTGCTGCACGCCTTCGATTTGCACTTTCTTTTCAAGTGCATTACGTACAAAATCTTCTTTGTTAGATGCCACCCGCAACACGAACCAGTTCATGCCTTCTTGTGTTTTAGGCATTGGTTCTTCAGCCACATCTGTGGCGGTTTCTACAACAGCCTCTGTGGTTTCAGCATTCATTTCAGGAGCAGCCTCTTCCACTGAAGATGTAGCTTCTTCTGTTGATTCAATATTTTGTTCTGTTTCAGTCATCGTGTCCCTTCCATTTTACACTGATTGCAATACATCAACCCACTGGAAAAACCAAGAAAAGAGCAAGTCAACCACTTGGCAAAACAATGCAATAAAAAGCGTTAGTAAAATTACTAGGATTGTCGAACCAACAATTTCTCGTCGTGTTGACCAATTCACTTTTCGCATTTCGCCTTCAGTAGCAATCATAAAGTCTACGAATTTTGGCCTTCTACCAATGAAGTGATATCCAATAAGTCCAAAAATGACAAAGGTAAGTATTGCAACACCACCCTGAATATACACCGGTTCAATATCCGTAATTTGAACTTTATGTGGTGGCGAATATGCTGGTACAAACAGAATTTTATCAAAATCTTCGACCTCACAAACAGTTTGAGCGATAAGTAAATGACCAATGTGAGGAGGATCAAACGTTCCACCAAATATGCAAATTTTCATTATTATTCTTTAGTAGAAAAGAGTTCAGTTATTTCATTAATAATTTCTTCATTTGAAATGTATGATTGACCCTTATTAACCCAATGTTTTTCAGCTTTCTGAGCATTACCTTCTTTTGCATAGGACTTAATAACCTCAAAATGACCTCTTTCAATAATATCCGTATCATAATATTGATCAATCACTGTATTAAAAGACATTCTTGCAGGTTCGAACTCATCCATTTTCATATAT
>JABHWX010000137.1 GCA_018657585.1 Phycisphaerae bacterium | reverse complement strand
TGCTTGTTCTTTGCACCATTCCCAAGTCGCGCCAGGGCCGTCAGGATAATATCCAATTCGAACGCCTTCATACCAATGTCCATTTCCTCCCTCTTCGATTGTCCATTGCACGGGTGTTGCGAAGGAAGTGCTCAGTAGCATTCCAGTCGCAACTGTGCATATTGCAAGTTGTGATGTTTTCATTTGTGTGCTCCTTTCAAAAGCGTGTTTAGATTTTGAGGAGCCGCGAGGGGGCAAAGTGGAGGACGCCCACAACGCGGCTCCCCCTGAATAAACACCTGCGATGAATGAAGTGGAGTTACGCAGCGAAATTGGAAATAAAATTGAGTCAATTTCCTAAATAGAATTAAAATATCGCGATATGCTTCCAGAAGAGAAAACAGACGACCCCGAATAATCACGATCGTTGTCAAATAAACAGACTCGGTTTTGTTAACTCATATCTTCTCAATAAATGCACCACAGACGCAAATAGCAAGTGCTACACAGAAAAATATGAAGAGTGCTCCTTCAAGCATGTATATATATCGACAAAAAGGGCGTGTGGCCATTAGCCCACACGCACCTAAACCAAATTAAGGGCATTTTCCCTATTTATTGAATAATGACTTCACGAAATTTACTCTTTGGCTTTTTGGTAGTAACTATCGGTTATGTTTATGCTTGTGAAAATTTGAGTACGATTACAATTGACACTGCAATTGCTACTACTGAAAATAGCCCCACTCCGAAGATGAGATTTTTTGATGGTTTTTTGACGTCACTTGTTTTTTGCGATTCTTTTTGCATTGACTTCATGTCATGACCAGAATCCATTTCCATCATATCACTTGAACTGCTATCTTTTCTAAATGTAATCATGCCATGCTTCATGTGGTTTGTAACAAGCCACCAATTCATGGGGTAGGCAACTAGGAAGCCAGCGATTAAGGCAATTGACATAATGAACCAAAATTCCGGTGAAGTCGGGCTTCCAGAACCAACAACTGCTGGCATCCAAAACTTGGAAACAAATAACATCCCGCACATCAATAGGTTCATTGAATAGAATTCAGGGATAAATGTCATTTTGAGGGATTTCTTGTAACTTCCTCCAGCCATGTCACGCATAGCAAATGCTTGAAAAAACAACCACCCAAATCCAAAACCGAGTATGTATTCAAGAGAAATATCCATAATTGGATTGAGTTGAAGCAAACTTCCGATTGCTGCCCCAGCAATTATTCCAAGTCCATCGCCAGCGGCGCAGTGCATGGTTGAGCCCAGAACTTGTTTCCAAACTGGTCGCACATATTGTTCGTGTGTCATTGGCAGCGGTTCTCGGCAAGCAAGCACATAAAAGAATGCAGCAAGCGGTCCTGAGAACAGTGCCAAGATTACGAATCCCCACTTAAGCACAAATGCCTCTGGAGTTGAAACAATATCAATGGCTATATAAAGCACAGAAAGTGCCGTGAGAATAAACCAAAGTAACATAACTCCATCTAACATTATTTTGCATATTATCAGATCGTTGATTTTGCACTGTGATACGATAATGAAATGATTCAATTATTAACTACAGCGTTACTAATAATGGGTACTCAAACATTTAATTCGCAAGACTCTCGCCTTGATTGGTGGAGAGATGCTCGATTTGGAATGTTTATTCATTGGGGACTATACGCAGTTCCAGCAGGTGCTTGGGAAGAGAAGGGTACAGGCCACGCGGAATGGATTCGAACGACTGCGCAGATTCCCCTTGAAACATACGACAAATTTATAGATGAATTTAATCCAGTAAATTTCAATGCTGATCAATGGTGCGAAATGGCAAGCGATGCGGGCATGGGTTACATCGTGATTACAAGTAAACACCACGATGGTTTTTGCTTGTTTGAATCGCAGCATACAGATTTTGACATTATGTCAACACCATTTAAGAGAGACATAATGAAAGAGCTCGCAGATGCTGCGCCAAGACATGAAGTCAAAATGTGTTGGTATCACTCAATTATGGATTGGCATCACCCTGACTATTTGCCAAGGCGAGGTTGGGAAAAAGATAGAAGTAGTGAGGGCGCGGACATGGATCGCTTTCGTAAGTATCTCCATGCACAAGTCACTGAATTGCTTTCAAACTATGGCCCAATCGGTGTCATGTGGTTTGATGGTGAGTGGGAGGCGACTTGGAAAGGGGAGTATGGCAAGGAGTTGTACAAGTTATGTAGAACTTTGCAGCCAGAAGTGATTGTGAACAATCGCCTTGGTGCAAGGGGTGGCATGTCTGGTTTGACTGGCATGGAAGGATATGCCGGTGGTTATGGGGGGGATTACATGACACCAGAACAAGAAATTCCAGATGCAGTAGACAAGGGTATTGATTGGGAAACTTGTATGACGATGAATGACCGTTGGGGGTACAACGCAGTTGACAAAAACTTTAAATCAACAACGGATTTACTACAAAAACTTTCTGACATTGTTTCAAAGAATGGGAACTTCCTTTTAAATGTTGGCCCAAAAGTTGATGGGACATTCCCAGAAGAATCAATCCAGCGTCTTTCTGAAATTGGTGACTGGATGGATATAAATGGCGAGGCAATTCATGGAACTTTTGGAAGCCCATTTTCTGAATTGCCGTGGGGTCGCGCTACACAAAAATTCCACGGAGATGATACGACGCTATACCTACATGTTTTCGATTGGCCAGAAGACCAAAAACTACATGTGCCAAATCTTTCTGGCACTATCAAGAGCGCAAGAGTGTTAGGACAAAAAGGAAACATCAATGCTGAAGTAAAAGATGGCGAAGTAGTTATAGATGTCCCATCTGGAAAACCAAACGATCATATTGGAGTAATTGCTCTTGAGGTTATTGGTAGACCTATTGTGTTTGAAGTTCCGGAAATTTCTGCACAAACTCAACAGTTCGTGCATGATGCTACTGTCACAATCGGTGTGCGTTCTCCAGAACTTGAAATTCGTTATGCCATTTTAAATGAACCAAGCGAATCTAATGTACTAGTTCCTAATCTGCGATACACAAGTCCTTTTGAGATTGATGGAACCTGCATAGTAGTTGCACAAAGTTTTTATCAAGGGAAACCAGTTTCAAAAAGTTCTTTAAAGAAGTTTGAAAAAGTTACTCCAAAGCAAGCGGCAAATATAACCAATGTTATTAAAGGCACGCTTGACATGAAGGTCTTTGAAGGGGAATGGGATGAGTTGCCAAATTTCAATTTATTGCAACCATCTTCAAGCAAATCAGTAGACAAAATTACCTCAAAGCCAGAAGCAGAATCTCAAGGTCGCCAGTTTATGGGTTATGTTCAAGCGAACCAGAGCAACATGTACGTTTTTTCTTTGACAAGTGATGATGGCTCTCGTTTATATATCGATGATGTGTTAATCATTGACAACGATGGCTTGCATGGTCCGATTCAAAAAGAAGGTGCAGTAGCCCTTGCTAAGGGATGGCATCCAATTAGAGTTGAGTGGTTTAACAAGACAGGTGGTGCTGCGCTACAAGTGCAAATGGGTGAGATTGGACATCCATTGCAAGAGATTTCTACCAATGACATTGCAACTCGATAAGAATTATTGTGTTTAATAGCAAGTGCGTAACATTATGGGCATGCGCCCCAAGCGCCAATAAGTAGTAACAAGTCCGCGACTTTCACTTCGCCATCACCATCAAGGTCTGCCACGCAACCAGGGCAGGGCCCCACGCGCCAATGAGTAGCAATAAGTCCGCAACCTTCACTTCACCATCACCATCAAGATCTGGGCAATCGATAGGACATTCATCTGCAACGATGTTGCCACCATTGTCAGTCCACCCGCCGTAGATTTGGTCAGGCGTGTTGCCACAAACGACCGTGTCTGTCAGCGAGGGGTTGCTGTTGTCGTTGAACATCCCACCGCCGTAGTCGGCAGTGTTGCTCGTGAATGTACAACCATCAAGCGTGGGGTGGCTTACGGTGTTGAACATCCCACCGCCGAAGTGGGCAGAGTTATCAGTGAATGTGCAGTTCGTCAGTTCCTCCTGGGCATCGCCCATACGTACGAACCATTGTCATACATAGTAGTGACAATAGCAAGGAAAATAGAGGAGATTCAGGCAAAGCCCGTCAGTACACCGTGCTAGGGGGAGGGTGGGTCAAATATCTACAGGTTTGAAGCGAAGACCGACGGGTTAAGCCACGTTTACGCATGGACGTAATAGAAACCTTTTACCCTTGTGACGAAATGTCGAAAGTCGTTACTCGCACGGTCCCCAAGCGTTGAATACGATGAGTAAGTCATATAGGTTGATGATGCCATCTAGATTGACATCTACATCACTGCAATCATCACATCCCCACACATCAATTACAGCAAGTAAGTCTGTAACATCAACGTA
>JABHWX010000136.1 GCA_018657585.1 Phycisphaerae bacterium | reverse complement strand
GTGCTAAAAGCTGCACAAGCGGGTCTTAGACAACATCCCATTTCAACAGATTTGCGTTTGCTTTTACAAACAACTGCGGCGAATGCACATTACACACTTTGGCAACTTGACGAAGCTCAGGGGATGGCACAGCGCGTCATTGATTATTACAAAGAAAATGAACCTAACAATAATCGTGCAAAAGTTGCCCAGGCACATGCATGGTATGTCCTAGGGCATTCACAACGTCGCCTGCTCGATATTGAACCAGAACGGGCTTCCCAACACGCACATCATGCACAACTTTCTCTTTCAGAGTCAATGCAACTCTTTGAATTTCTCGCACAAGAAGTTCACCCAACATACGGTGGCATTGCAAATACATGCAGAGCGGGCATTCTTGAAGCAGATGTGTTCCTCGGAAAAATAGATGTAAGAGAAGCCATCGCTCGAGTACTTGATGTAATCAATGTTGCGATTGATCCAGAAGAAATCGAAAAAGGCGATTGGCTTGAAAGCTATGGTTGGTGGTCCATCATAGGTTGCAACTTAACCCTTCGCCATATTTCTGACGAACGTGACATGCAACGTTTTATGGGAACCTTTACAAATAAAGCCGACGAAATTGCAACTCGCTTATGCCATTGGGCAATGCGAGAACGTGTGTTCTCGATGCAATTTGAAGGTCGACAACGACTCATCGGTTGGACAGGGCAAGATATACCCATTGTGATTGATAGCGAAGACGTTCGTTTAATTACTGGAACAATGGGTAGATTCCCTCAATTCCGCAAAACTGGATGGTCAATCCTAAACTGCGGAAACATCATCAAAGAATCTTAAGAGGAGGTGCATGATGATACATTTTAAATACACATTGCTCGCTTTACTTGCATTTGCTTATCCGGTTCAAGCGGATATAGGCGGCAAGGTAATTGAGCAGTCAGAAGTTCAAAGAAAATTCTCGCTAACCGGTCACACCGGGCAAGATCCTGTCTATTGCGTGATTGATGAAGATCCAAATATTGGGAAATGTTCTTATGTAGATTCTATTTATAACGGCGGTTCCTCTATAGAAGAACTGTTAATCAATGGCTTCGTTCGCAATTGGAATCCAACATTCATCACAATTGGAGGAA
Source organism: Phycisphaerae bacterium (assembly GCA_018657585.1). Lineage (GTDB taxonomy): Bacteria > Planctomycetota > Phycisphaerae > Phycisphaerales > SM1A02. The sequence continues at coordinate 1,728 of JABHWX010000136.1, read as the reverse complement.
CAAATGTAGACTTCCTTCAAACGCCAAACGGTATCTATTTCGAAGATCAAGATTGGCTTTCGCCTACAGAAATAGGTGGACAGAACACATCTAATCCCGTGCCTGCCCCACCAATATTTCTTCTTGGGCTTGCAGGACTCGCAGTACGTTATAGACGTAAACCGTAGCAACTGGTGTACTGGGCACTGGCTTTTGCCAGTGCCCAGTGGCATCGTTGCCAAGGTATGGGTACGCTACACGTATGCCTGTTAAATACACACGAGTCCACAGACTATTAGAAATCATTTCTCTCGTACAAAGTCAACGCGGTTGGAGTGCCAAAACTCTTGCTGAACGGTGCGAAACAACTGAACGGAACATATACCGCGACATAAATCAAATTAAAGAAGCGGGTATTCCGATTGAACATGATAAAGACAAAGGGTATCAAATCAGTGGCACATTTTTTATGCCGCCCGTTCGACTTACATTTGAAGAAGCACTCGCCATTTCCGCGTTATGTGAAGCGATGGCTGACAAGGGGGCAATTCCATTTGTACGCCCTGCTTCCATGGCGATGAACAAAATTCTTGCGCAACTTCCTTTTGATGCTCGAGAAGAATTAACCGAACGCATGCGGACTATGCAGTTAAGAACAACTGCCACAATGGATGAAGATGGTTATGAAGATGTCTACGACAAAGTGCAAGTAGCTCTGTTGAATCGTACGATATTAAAATGCAAATACGAGAGTACAGCAACACCTGAAAATGACGAGGCATTTATGTTTCATCCATATGCTCTTTTCTTTGGCACTCGTGCTTGGTATGTAGTTGGGTTCCATGAAAAACGCGATGCAATACGAACATTAAAACTAAGTCGCTTCCTAGCTATAGAACCAACCAAAGAAACGCATGAAATTCCAAGTTCATTTAACCTTGATAATCATCTAGGCAATGCCTGGAATATGATTCCTGGCGAAACCGATTACGATGTGGAATTAGTCTTCGAAACACCTTTTTCACAAACTGTAAGCGATACTCGATGGCATTCCACACAAGATATTACTTGGCATGATGACGATTCATGCACGTTTACGTGCACCGTTTCTGGTCTAGAAGAAATTGTATGGTGGGTTCTTTCGATGGGTCCACACTGCAAAGTGGTAAAGCCAAAGGAACTAGCAGATCGGGTTGCTACACTTGCCACTCAAACTGCTGAGGTATACAAAAAAGTAACTACTTAAGACAGTCTTCGCAAAGATGCGACGAAAAAACCAGTCGTAGTTTTGTCAGGGATAATTCGCATTGCGTTTGAAATATCATGTTGAATCTTGTACTCGTTCCACTCTTGCAGTGGTTTAATCGCTTGATTAGGACGAAGAGCATCTGGAATTTCAACAATCTCTGCATCTATGGAGTTCCTTGACAGAACTTTATTAAGCACGCACTCATTTTCTTCTGGGGCGAATGTGCACGTTGAGTACACCACCATCCCCCCAACAACTACACACCGAAGCGCCGCAACAAGAAGTTGCTCTTGTAATTTAGCAAGTGTCCTGATTTCTTGAATATTCCACCGATTAATACGAATTGGCTTGTCTAATCTAATTCGACCTTCTCCACTGCATGGCGCGTCCACGAGCACTCTGTCAAAACAATCGCCATGAGTTTGTGCAAGCCTTTCTCCTGGTCCGCAAAGCACTTCCACATTCGTCGCTCCCTGCCACTGTAAAATTTCTCGTAATCT